>NZ_JAJHVY010000012.1:0-151800 GCF_020861455.1 Bacillus sp. AF23 | reverse complement strand
CTGTATAAAAGGTGTTTTGATCCCTGTCTCAAAAACGGGGGTCAGTCCCAAATAGGCTGCTTCTTTATTCATCAGATCTGTCCTTCAGCTTCCTTGGATTTACCTGTTTATTCAGATCAGGTTTTCCGCCTAGATGCTGAGAAATCTGTTCCCATGATACAATTTTGAAATTTTGATTGACAGCTTGTCCATTTTCTATATTTTCTCCGTCCTGCGCTACAAAAATGCCGTACGGATATTTTGGCCCCAGCCCGAAACCAAGAACATCAATACCGTCAGTATCACTCGTTCCGTCTATTTTCTCGCCATCCGTAATTTCAAAATTGGCAATATACTGATTGCCAGCCTGTCTTTCATACATCGCATAGCTGTTATTGCCTTGGCTTGAGGCGATAAGATAACCTTTTCCGTCCGGCGCATAATAAATGGTCAAGCCCTCAATATCAGCTGTCAAATGCTTTCCAGAAGCATGATCAATGACTTTGCCCTGCGATCCTCCAGATGGTTCAGCATTAAATTTCCAAATCGCTGTGTCTTCCTCCGCTATATAGAGATTCCCGTACTCGTCATCTGCGACGAGACCTTCAGTTTGTGAATGTAATTTGAATTGCCTCACTTTTTTCCCTGTTACATATCCCTTTCCATTGTCGGCAAGTTCATACTGCTCAAACTCTCCTTGCTTTCCCGTTACCAACGCATAAAATGCCCCTGTTTTTGGGCTGTGATACAGGCTGAAACCGTAAACTTCAGAAATATCAGTGGAAATAGGATGTTTTGGGTCTGTGATGCTTTTCAATTCACCTTTTTCCCCATCAATGGCGTAAACTTCAATCGAATTTTTTCCTTCTGTCCGGTTTGAAGCAGCGGCAATATCAATCTGTTTGCCGTTGAACGGAAAATCATAACGCAGATCGACATTATTCAGCTTGCCAAACTCGTAAGAATTGATCTGTTTGCCGTCCAAATCATACACGACTAACCCGGACTTCTTGTTTGTCGTTATCAATTTGCTTTTTTCCGGATGCTTTGCATCAACCCAAATGGACGGATCATCCGCTGCGTCATCTCCTGAAGCAACCGGGTCAGTCTCTCCCTTTGCCGTCACTTTGAAATGATTCACTTCATCAGCCTGATGAGCCGATACCGAGTTTGCAGATAAGCTAAGCAATAAACCCGCAGCGGCACTAAACAGAATAGTTTTTGGATACTTCATTTTACAGCCTCCTTATTTTAACCTTCATTTCTTATTGTAAAATATATGAAGTTGAAGAATAGTGAGACAATCGAACCTTTTTTTCGTAGTGTTTCTGATTCAAAAGAGAGCTTTTTATATGGACGTGATAAGATCATATGGGACCTGTTTATATGGAGCGAAAAAAGATCATATGAAAATTTAGTACACTGTTTATTTAGTTAGATTAAGCCAACCTCTTCATTTTCTATTAAAAAAGAACACCTTGTGACATCATCATTCCCCTAAATTTCGTTTTATTGGTTGCTTTCATTAACTCGATTAAAATGTTGAACATATAATGCATGGTAGAGAAACGAGAGTTGGAGGATAAGCCATGCCTAAACAGCAAACAGCAGAACTAAAACCATTTTTCCATAACAAAACAGTTTTAGTCACTGGCGGAACGGGTTCAATCGGAAGTCAAATTGTCAAACGCCTTTTGCTGCTTACACCAAAAAAGATCATTGTATTCAGCAAAGACGACAGTAAACAGTATGTAATGAGTCAAAAGTATGCGGAGGATCAGCGGCTTTCATTTATACTTGGAGATGTGCGCGACCACCGGAGAGTGAATCAGGTGATGACAGGTGTCGATATCGTCTTTCACGCAGCAGCGCTGAAACAGGTACCTACATGCGAAGACAATCCGTTTGAAGCGATCCAGACCAATCTCATCGGCGGACAGAATGTGGTGGAGGCCGCCCTAATCAATGGAGTACAGCACGTCATCAATATCAGTACAGACAAAGCTGTGTCCCCTGTAAACACAATGGGTGCCACTAAGCTGTTATCTGAAAAGCTGTTTCATCAAGCTAACCGCCACATTCAAAATAGAGGAACTGTTTTTTGTTCCGTCCGTTTCGGAAATGTTCTCGGCTCAAGAGGTTCAGTCATCCCTATTTTATTTGAACAAATGATGGAGGGTGAACCGCTGACCATCACAGACAAGAACATGACCAGATTTTTTATGTCTATTGATGATGCAGCCACACTGACACTGCAATCAGCCGCTATAACCACAGGCGGAGAAACTTTTATTTTTAAAATGGAATCACTGAAACTCGAGGAATTGATTCATGGATTTGAAGAATACGCAGCGCAGCACGGTCTCCCGCGCCCGGCCGCAATAGAAGTCGGCAAGCGTCCAGGTGAAAAGCTTCACGAAGAATTGACATCTCCCCACGAAGTAGAGTCACTATATGAATGGGGCAACCTATATGCTATCCTCCCAGAACCTGAAAAACATCCTGATTTTCGCAAAGTCAATTTGCCCGGATATCAGTCTGATCAGGCTCCTCTTATTACAAAAGACAGAATTGCCCAAATTATCGAAGACCTGCATAAAGAAAAAAAGGCATAAAACAAGCCTGTCTATCCATTAGGCAGGCTTGTTTTTTTCTTGCATTTTATTTGTCAAATAGGTGCTGATAGCTTTCATATCCCTCTTCTTTGAGCTTATCCTTAGGAATAAACCGCAGCGCCGCAGAATTAATGCAGTAACGAAGTCCGCTAGGCCCAGGTCCGTCATTAAATACATGTCCCAGATGGGAATCGGCTGTTCGGCTTCTGACTTCTGTCCGAATCATTCCGTGGCTCGTATCCTGTTTTTCTTCTACTTCTTCTTCCTCAATCGGCTTTGTAAAGCTTGGCCAGCCGCAATGGGAATCAAATTTATCCTTGGAGGTAAACAAAGGCTTTCCTGACACAATGTCAACATAAAGCCCTTCTTCCTTATGATCCCAATACTCATTTTGAAACGGCGGCTCCGTTCCGTTATTTTGTGTGACCTCGTATTGCATACGGTTTAATGACTTTATTCTTTCTTCTTTATTTAGCGTCATTTATTTCGCCCCCCAATGCTCACTAATAAATCCAGATCTTCCGGAGCCTGTCCGGTAACGCTGATAATGCCCTGGATTCTTTTTATAAAAATGCTGATGGTAATCTTCCGCTTCATAGAATGGTTCAGCCTTTAAAATGTCTGTCACGATAGGATCTTTAAAAATGCCGCTTTCCGCCAGCCGTTGTTTTGATGCTTCGGCAAGCTCCTTTTGTTTTTCATTATGATAAAAAATCGCTGCACGGTAAGAGCTGCCGCGATCAGCGAACTGGCCGCCTGCATCTGTCGGATCAATTTGCTGCCAGAACAGCTCTAACAGCTTTTCATAAGGGAATACATCAGGCTCAAACGTGATTTGTACAGCTTCACGATGCCCTGTTGTTTCGCTGCATACTTCTTCATACGTAGGGTTTTCAGTATGGCCGCCTGTATACCCGGACACCACTTTTTCAATTCCCGGCTGTTCGTCAAATGGTTTGACCATACACCAAAAACAGCCGCCTGCAAATGTGGCGAGTTCTTTTTTTTCAGACATACTGGTGCCTCCTTTGTTAATACGTGGTATTATTATATTATAGCATGTAAAAATAGAATGAAAATGATTCTGCTTTTCAATAAAAATCTATAGGTTTTGAGTATTAGCAATTATGTAATGGGGGTTCACAAATTTGAAAGTAAGAACACAAATGATGTATGATATGGAAACTTTACTCCGTAAAGTTTTTAAACAAATACGCAATGAAATCAACGATATTCTAGATAAAGAGCTTTCGCGGAATGAATTTACCATTTTGCGCATTCTAAGTGAACAGGGACCTAAGAAAGTGACGGAATTTGCGCCCATTTTGGAAGTATCGGCAAGCCATATTACCGCAGTGACTGACGCGCTGGTAGAAAAAGAATGGATCACGAGAATCAGATCGAAGGAAGATCGGCGGATCATCCGCATCCATATCACTGAAGCAGGTGAAAAAATCGTTCAGCATTTCAATGAGAAAAAAACTGAATATTTCTTTAAACGCTTTGATTGTTATACGGATACTGAACTCGCCACATTAATCGAGCTTTTCAGCAAACTTGATAAAAAACGGTAAAAAAAGCACATACCCATTTAGGGTATGTGCTTTTCGCAGCGCCTTTCTTATCTTTCAGTAAATAATTTCATCGTTTTCCAGCGGCCGTATCTGTAGTACAAAAACGCCGCACAGCTGCTGAATAAGAAACTCATACCGATTCCGAGACCGATCCCTTTCTGTCCAAGCCAAGCTGAAAACAGAGCCGTGAAAGGATATCTCAAAACCCAAAAAGAAATCAAATTTAAAACCAAAACCTGCATCATTGCCCCAGCGGCTCTGACAATTCCGTTCAGTACAAAATTAATACCGATAAAGGGATAGAAAAACGCAATCCACCGCAAATATTGTTCACCAAACGCTACCGCGTCAGGCTCACTAATAAATAATCTCATCAAGTATTTTCCAAATAACCAAATGATAATAGCAATTACGAGCATGCAAGAAAAAACAGACATCACACCAAGCTTCGCAATCGATTCCACTCTTTTATAGTTTCCGAGCCCGATATTTTGTCCCGCCATGCTGTTGACCGCCGTACCGGCCGCCATAGCCGGAAGTGTGATGATGCTGTCCAGCCGCTGCACCGCGCCAAATCCAGAGACCACATGCTCTCCATAGGAGTTGACGACGCTCATGATCGCCATCATTCCGCCTGTAATCACCATCATCTGCAGACCGGCGGGAATACCAAGTTTCAGAATCAAAGCAGTCTCTTCCCACTTAGGTGCTCTTGGCATAGAAAACGGAACCAGCTGATGTTTGATGACATAAAACAAACCGTAAAGAAACGCAATGCCCTGTGACAAAACAGTTGAATAAGCTGCTCCCGCAATCCCCATGCGGAAAAAAGAGATAAAAAGCGGTGCCAGCACAGCATTCAGCACAACGGCAAAAGCGATGAACCGCAGCGGTGTTTTGCTGTCGCCTAGCGCCCGAAGAACCGTACTGATAAAGTTATAACCAAACAGAAACAGTATGCCGATAAATTGAATCTGCAAATAGATCTCGGCAAGCGGAATCATGGACTCCGGCGTTTGCAGAAGACGCAGCAATGGTTCTGACAGGAAAAAACCGGCTGCGCCGAACCCTATGCTTAAGCCTGTTAATAAAACCACAAAGGCATTTATATACGACGCCATTCCTTTCTCATCATCTTTTCCCTTTTGCTGAGACAAAATGGTTAAGGTCGCATTATTAAGTCCCAAAATAAAAGACAGCACGGTTAAAACAATCGTGCTTGATACCGCGGCCGCGCCAAGCGCTTTTGCACCCAGCAAATTGCCGACCCATAAACTGTCTATGAATTGAAAAGAAACCTGCAGAGCATTTCCCAGCATAATAGGCATCGAAAACAGGATAAGCTGCCTCAGCACGTTTCCCTTCGTAAAATCGTATGCTTTCATTTCTTCTCCTTGTTCTCTTGTATTTTCGTTCAGCCGCATGAAAAAAGAGACGGTGCAGCATGTCTCTTTTTTTCATGATTTATCGGTTTTTTTTCGGTCTTTCATGCCAAATGTAAACACCATCACACTCAAAAACAATGCGCAGTACGAAATGTTCAAGTACATTTGATCCATATCCTCAGCCGCCAGATGATGATAAGCCAGCCAGCCGAAGTAAAGGGAAAACGTAAATGATAACAAACTGAAATACTGGTAAATCCGCTTCATTTCAGTCACCTCTATTGTTTAGGATGGTAATAGGAAAACTCAATTTCATCTTTTTCTAAATTAATTTTATCTGCTTTGACATACATACCGTTCGTTAATGGCATTTCAGACAAACGAACCTCAATGCTTTTATCACCGGGATGAACATGCACAAAGGATGGAAGTTCATAGAAGCTGTCCATATAATTTAACACAAAGCTAATAGGAATACTCAATTTTCCTAAGGAAAATTTCGTTACATTCAGCTCGACATCGCCATTCTTTTTCACGGTCGGCTCAAATGCGATAAACGCGTCAATTGACGTGGAAAAAGCCTTGATTTTCCCTGCCACATGGACATCATCCTCGATATCCACTTTGTAATCAAGCTGATTTGACGCTTTCTCGTTTAAATATGAGTTGACAAACGCAGCTAAGGATTCTTTTGTGCTTGTCACTTGAAATCCGTACTCGCTTTTAGAGGTATCCTCTACCTCAGCTTGCTTGCCCGGCAGCATGACCAGCGTCACAAATCCTACTGCTAGCACAATATTGATGGCAAGCAATATAAAAAACAGTCGTTTCCAGTTATTCATGATTTCACCCTACTCTTTCGGTAATCCTTCTTTTTCAATTGCTTGATAGACCCGCTTCGCTATTAAGGAATAACCCGTTCCATTAGGATGAAAATCATCTTCCTCAGAAATTCGTTTACTGTCACTTTTTTGATTGAACAAGTCTTCTATATTAATGATTTTTGCATGTTTATCTTTTTTCAGCTCTTTTTGAGCAATATTGTTCCAATCAGTGACTACCCCGTTTAATTCCTGTAATTCAGATAAAGTAAATGTAAACGGATTATACATGCTGACATAAATCAGCTCTGCGTGATTATTCAGCGCGCGGATTTCTGAAATGATTTTTTTAAAACGCTTTTCGTACGGCTTTTCCTCTTCCTGAAACGGTTCGACGGTTAATTGTAGGAAGTTTTGACGAAGGACCTTCATCAGATCATTACCGCCAATTGTTAAAAAGACATAATCTGCATCTTTTATGCCTTTTTGAACGTTTTTATCTTTTAGTTTCTCTAACAAATCTTCCGAACGATTCCCTTTGACGGCATAATTTTTAACGTCAACCTTTTTGACTTGCTCAATTGACCGGATAGAATCCGCCACCTTGCCGACATATCCCTTGCCCTCAGGATCTCCGACACCTTCTGTAAGCGAATCTCCGACAGCGGCAATGACAATGTGTTCCTTCGTTTTCAGTTCATGGGCTTTTTGTTTTCCCTCAGATGCTGTACGTATGCTCGTACATGCAGTAAGAAGCAAAATCAAACTGGCCATGAGTGCAAAAATGCGCAGTTTCAATCTTGTTGCTCCTCCCCATTCTACTAGTGGAAAGTGTATCATGTTTTAGGAGATTTGAAAATGCCTTGTCTTCGAGATTACTTGAGTTTACTAGCCGCTTTCACATCAGCGATAATGTCATCGTATGGTGTATTTTCTACTCCATTGTAATCTTTCAGCACTTTACCGTCAGGGCCTACTAAATAAAAAGAGGATTGATGAATGACCTGGTCCTGGCCTTCAGGTTTCTTCACGATCGCTTTAAAGCTATCAAACGCAAACGTTTCAATGTCACTTTGACTGTATCCCGTTAGAAAATCCCAGTTATCAAACGATAAAGGATAATTTGCCGCAAATTTTTTCAGCTGCTTCGGGTTATCATTCTCAGGATCAACACTAAAGGATACGATACGCACATCTATATTCTCAGCTTTTAATTTCTTTTGAAGATCTGTCATATGAGCCGTCATCGGCGGACACACGGTCTCACAATTGGTGAAAATAAAGTCTGCGAGCCAAACCTTTCCTTTTAAACTGTTTAAAGAAACATTTTTGCCATCTTGGTTTTTAAAAGTAAAAGACTCCACCTCGTAATTAAGCGGATCCTTAATCTGATGTCCTCCGCAGGCACACAAAAGCAGAAAAATCAGCCCCGCCGCCAACCCTTTGATCATCTTCATGCCGTTCACCCTTTCCAGCTTAAAGCGCTTACTAAATGCCGCGCTCACCTTCATGTTTAATTCTATACCCGCAAAAAAAATTCCTGCACGCCCCTTTGTCCGCCTGCGAGCGGCATAGCAAAGGGGACACACAGGAATAAACGGCGTATCACGCGTTGTGTTTTAACACCTCTTGATGAAAAACAGCCTGATAATCAGTCCATTTCATCCGGCGCTTCATATATTGTCGGAAAGAATACACTTTTGTCCTGCTTTTTGATGAAAACACTTCTTTTAAGTAGATCTGCAAATGCTGATTCAGCATAAAGAAATAATGTTCATCTTCCTTTAACACAGGTATTTCTGTCACTTTCACCTGAATCCCGTCGCTGCGTTTGAACTCTAGGCTTTTGAGTAACAAGCTATCAATCCTCATTTTTTGATTGTTTTCTTCTATTATATACAATGCCGGCCGGGCTGTCTGTCATTTTGCGCGGTTGTGCCGAAAAAATCAGATCAGCAGATGGAATAAATCTTGATCCTTATTTACCTCTAAATAATGAAACGCTTTTTTATTCATCCGTTCAATCAGCGGTCCATAGTCAGCTTTGTTTTGAAGCTCAATGCCGACCAGGGCCGGTCCGTTGCTTTTATTGTTTTTCTTCGTATACTCAAATCGTGTAATGTCATCATTCGGCCCAAGAACTTCGTCAAGAAATTCACGGAGTGCACCAGCTCTTTGCGGAAAATTGACGATAAAATAATGCTGAAGGCCTTCGAAAATCATAGACCGCTCCTTCATTTCCTGCATTCTTCCGATATCGTTATTGCCGCCGCTGACAACACATACTACGTTTTTCCCTTTAATTTCTTCCTTATATAAATCCAGTGCCGCGACAGAAAGAGCACCGGCCGGTTCAGCGACAATCGCACATTGATTATACAGTTCAAGAATGGCTGTGCATACCTTCCCTTCTGGCACGAGAAGTATGTCATCTACAACGGTTTCTAGCGCTTGAAAGGTTTCATCACCGATTTTTTTCACAGCCGCTCCGTCCACAAATTTATCAATTTTATCTAACGTGACGACATGTCCAGCTTTGTTAGATTCAAAATATGACGCAGCGCCCGCCGGTTCAACAGCGATTACTTTGGTTTCAGGAGACACGTTTTTCATATACGTGCCGACCCCTGCAAGAAGCCCGCCTCCCCCGACACTTCCAAATAGAAAATGCGGTTCTGTATCAATATCGTTTAAAATTTCGACCGCCAGAGTTCCCTGGCCGGCCATTACATCCGGATCATCAAACGGATGGATAAAGGTGCGGTGTTCCTGCTCACAGCATTCAACTGCGTTTTTATACGCATCATCAAAAGTATCACCTGTCAAAATAATATCGATAAATCCTTTTCCGAACAGTTCAACTTGTGACACTTTTTGTCTTGGTGTTGTGGAAGGCATGAAAATCTTCCCGTGAACGCCCAGGTGCTTACACGAAAACGCTACACCTTGCGCGTGGTTTCCGGCACTTGCGCACACGACTCCGTTTTTAGTCTGCTCGTCAGAGAGCTGCTTCATTTTGTTATAAGCCCCTCTGAGTTTAAAAGATCTGACTACCTGCAAGTCTTCTCGTTTCAAATAAATATTGCATTCGTATCTCTCAGAAAGTCTGTCATTCCTTTGCAGCGGTGTGTGAGTCACAACGTCCTTCACGTTTTGATGAGCCTTTAAAATGTCTTTTACTTGGATGAGAGAGTTTTCTTTAAGCAACGGTTTCATGTACAGATTCCTTTCTTGTTTTAAATCCCTATTTAATATGCCATTATAACATGAATATTCAAATAATAAGACAATTATTTTTATTTAGTAAATAAAAAAATGAATTATATACTAAGTTCCCCGCACCGTGATAACATCTGCGTGACCTGTATCCAGCAGCCTAAGAAAAAAGTTTCTTAAAGATAAAAGATGTTTTCATCTGAAAGGCATGCTATAATAGAACCAATTAGAACCAAAAGGAGCCAATAAATGATTACCGCACCTCGACCTTGCACTTTTCATAATCTAATTGGAGAGCATCAACTATTTCTCGAAACAAAACGAGTCGCCTTGCAGTTCGCCCTATCAGAGCTTCCTGTCCTGATCACAGGAAAGGTCGGAACAGGCAAGGATCATTTTGCACAGGCCATACACCAAGGCTCTTCAAGAAACGGCGAACCATTGATCAGTATCAATTGCAGCACCCATTCTGAAGAAAGCCTTGCATACGAGCTTTTTGGCGCTGATGATGCCTTGGGTGCGTTTCAAAAAGCCGCCCGAGGTACACTATTTCTTAATGACGTATGGAGTATGCCGGTTTCTGTACAAGCTAAGCTTCTAGAAGCACTTGACTCAGATGGGGAAAAACCGAGAATCATCTGTGCTTCTGCAATCCCGATAACAGTTGTTCCTGAAAATACATTCAGGCAGGACTTATTTTACAGGCTGAACATTTTAACGCTCACATTGCCGGTGCTGTCCGAGCGAAAAAGCGATATCCCCCTTTTGACCCAGTATTTCCTTTCTGAATCAGGGCAGCAATTGTTAATTGATCCCTCAGTCTTTCCGCTGCTTGAACAGCATCCCTTTGATGGGAATGTAAGAGAATTGAAAAACGCTGCAGATTATATGGCGGCTGTATCAAGCGGAGGAACCATTCATCCGTATGATGTGCCGCCGTATATACGGGACGGGCTAAATGAAAAAACGACGAAGAAAAAAGCGAAGCTTCTGACTTTAATGGAAAAAGCCGAGTTTCTGTTTATTTTGGAAACCATAAAAGTGTTAAATGAAAAAGGCGAACCGGCAAGCAGACGGATCATCTCTGAAAGCAGCAAAAACAGCCAAATCTCTTTAACGCCGCAGCAGGTCAGAAGCCGTCTCGATTATTTGGAGAAGAAAGAGTATGTGACAAAAAGCCGCGGACGTGCGGGCACGAAAATCACTTTAGAAGGGCTGAATTTTTTAGAAACGCTGCAAAAACAGATGATGTAGCAGCTAAAGAGAGGAGAATGTACGTGTATACAATAAAAGAAGAGATCGCCAACGCCATTACCCACGGCATCGGTGTGTTCTTATCCATACCAGCATTAGTGTTTCTCATTATATTTGCGGCTAATTACGGGTCCGCATGGGATATCGTCAGTTTTACCATATTTGGTGTTTCCATGCTGCTGCTTTATTTGAGCTCCACCCTGCTTCACAGCATTCAGCACAAAAAGACGAAAGATATCTTGGAGATTATTGACCATAGCGCCATTTACGTGTTGATTGCCGGAACCTATACCCCTTTTCTGCTTGGACCGTTAAAAGGCACACTCGGCTTCACCCTGCTCATCATCGTTTGGGCGCTAGCCCTTGGCGGAATCGTATTCAAAATTTTCTTCGTAAAACGCTTTATCATTTTATCTACCTTGATGTATTTATTAATGGGATGGCTAATGATTATAGCGGTTAAGCCTTTATATGCTTCACTGACAGGATCTGGATTCAGCCTTCTTTTACTTGGCGGTCTGTTGTATTCAGCCGGAACGATCTTTTATATTTGGAGAAAGATCCCCTTCCATCATGCCATTTGGCACAGCTTTGTTTTAGGCGGGAGTGCGGCGATGTTCTTCTGCGTGCTGTTCTATTGTGTGAAAGTGCCGTTTTTATCCTAATGAAAAAGCGCAGTCTCAGCGACTGCGCTTTTTTAGGCCCGTAATTGCTTCTCACTTACCGGTATATAAGCCTTGGAAAATGACACTTCTATATCTGCTGGCTTTAAGCGTTTAACAAGCGATCCCTTCAGCAGTTCATCGGTTCCTTTCGTTTCCACCATTACAACCGGAAGGCTGCAGCAGGCTGCAAGTTCCAATGGATTGATACAGCCATCTAAAGAAAGAATCATGCTTTGGCCTTTTTCTAATTGGGTCAAAATATCTTCATATACCATTTCAGAACTGCTCTCTCGAATGACATTCATCCGCTCAAGCCATTGTCCGATAATCGGTAAACGAAACACTTTGGGATTTGCGATAAATCCGGCTGGTTCTTCAATATACCCGGCAATCAAAGCAAGTTCAGGCAATCCTAAACGAGAATGCACATACAAAACAGGACCGCTCGGTATCGGCTCTGGCTGATGAATGGTGATGACAGATCCTGAAATGCCGATACAGCCTTCCAAAAACGCCTTTGGCTGCTCGTAAACAAGCGTCATCTGTTTTTTGTATGACAGACGCGGATCCAGCATTCTTTGATTAAACAATTGTTTTATATTTTTTAACAGCATATACATAATGTAAATCACTAGACAGCTGTAGCGAATCAATTAAAATCCTCCCGCTTCAGATGATACATTCTTTTTTTCATACACTAAAAATTCATAATCATACGGATTTTTTTCGTCCTTAGTCCCTTGCTCAGAAGAAACAAGTTTCCATTTGCTCTCATCAAATTCAGGAAAGTAGCGGTCTCCATCAAACTGGTGATGAATTTTTGTCATATACAGCCTGTCCGCATAAGGGAACAGCGCTGTGTAAAGCTGTGCGCCTCCGATCACGAAGCATTCCTCAGTATCTGAGGCAATCTGAAGCACATCCTCTATTGAACTGACGACGGTACAACCGGGAAATTCTGAATCGTGTGCAGATGTCACAACAATATTTTTCCGATTCGGAAGCGGACGTCCAATTGATTCATATGTTTTTCGCCCCATGATGATTGAATGTCCTGAGGTTATTTTTTTAAAGTATGCAAGGTCATTCGGCAAATGCCACGGCAAATCATTGTCCTTCCCGATAAGCCGGTTGGCATCCATCGCGAAAATGAATGAAATCATACGCTGACCGCTCCTTTAATATGCGGATGCGGATTGTAATCTTCAATGATAAAGTCTTCAAACGTAAAGCCGAAAATCGAATCAACCTCTCTGGCAAAACGAAGCTTCGGCAGCGGGCGGACATCTCTGGTCAGCTGCAAGTTAACCTGTTCAATGTGATTTTGATAAATATGAACATCGCCGAATGTATGAATAAACTCGCCCGGCTCAAGCCCTGTTACATGCGCGATCATCATCGTAAGCAGCGCATAAGAAGCTATATTAAACGGCACACCGAGGAAAACATCGGCTGAGCGCTGATAAAGCTGGCAGGACAGCTTGCCGTCAGATACATAAAATTGGAACAGGCAGTGGCACGGAGGCAAGGCCATTTTATCGATTTCACCAACATTCCATGCACTGACGATTAAACGTCTTGAGTTCGGATTTGTTTTAATATCTTCAACAAGACGTGAAATTTGATCAATGGTTTCTCCGTCAGCTCCCCGCCACGAACGCCATTGCGAACCATATACAGGTCCGAGTTCGCCGTTTTCATCAGCCCACTCATTCCAAATACGCACTCCGTTTTCCTGGAGATAGCGTACATTGGTATCACCCTTTAAAAACCAAAGCAGCTCATGCGCAATTGATTTAAAGTGAAGTTTTTTTGTGGTCAGCATCGGGAAGCCTTCCTGTAAATTAAATCTCATTTGATAACCGAAGGTGCTGATTGTTCCGGTTCCTGTACGGTCGCCCTTTTTTTCACCATGATCTAAAACATGTCGGCATAATTCTTTATATTGTTTCATTTTATTCATCCTTTAAAAGTAGTCTTATAGTAGTGTAACACAATAAAAAATCATTTCTGAACCCAGAAATGATTTTTTTTATAAGTCAGCTGACAACAGGCTTTTCGCCCTGTTCCTTTTCTTCATCTTGCAGATCCTGATGCGTATGGGCAATTCTGCTCGCTGCTGCGGCTGCAAGTGCTGCCACAATATCATCCAAAAATGTATGGATGCCGTCAGGGCTTTCATCGAGCTCCTTAATAATTCCGATCTTCTCTTTATCCAAATAACCAAAGTTGGTCAAGCCGATCGAACCGTACACATTAACGATTGAAAGAGGAATAATTTCATCTATGCCGTACAGCGGTTCATCTGTTTCAACAAGATGCTGCAGCGGTTCAGGAAGAAGTTTCTGCTCGGCAAGCTGATCAAGCGCCAGCCCAGTTAAAACAGCATGGATAATTTCACGCTTGTTCAGTACTTTTTCTACATTCTCCATACATACACTAAGCGGGAGATTTGGATTGTATTTTTCCTGAAGTTTTTGAACAATACGCGCAATATCTTCTATCATAACGCCCCGTTTGTTCAGCATATCTTTTGTTATATCGACCATTTCATTCATTGTGTACTTTTTCATATCTAATGGCATCTCCTTTAGGCACTCATCCAGTTGGGAGGTGTGTTGCGGTCCCAATAAATGCTCCCAAGCTCATGGTGTGATTGAAATCCATCTTCTGCTGTATGATAATGAAAATTAAACCAGTAGCCGTCATGCGGAGGGTGATCTCTTCGCACATGGAACCTGAGGAGGTCTTCTCCGGTAGTCCGATTAAAAACGTGAAAGATTTTCTCCGTTTTCCCCGCTGAAGGCTTGCTTGAAATCACAACATCTTGATACGCTTCGTCATCTTGTAATGTCGCTAAAAAGTCACATATGACGTTTTCGATTTTCGGCAGAATCTCTTTCCGATAGTCATCTTCAATGACCGGAGCAATTTTGCTGCCAAATTTCAAAAAAGACTGGTTTTCAGCGCTGTCAAGGAGCTGTTCCTTGTACGATTGAAAAAGTAATTCGGGGTCTCGCCTGTCTTCCGATTCATAATCATCGTACAGATCAAGCTCATCATAAAAAGCGGTGTAATCATTCTGCTCAAGACTGCTCGGCTGTCCTGAAGGCTTGTCTGCCATGAGAGCAGCCGGAGGAGATACGAGCCCGAACGTTACGATGGTAAATAAAACCACAAGGGTCTTTCTCATCCACAATTTCATGACTGCTTATTCCTCTCTATTTTATTGTCATGTTTCTCTTATTTTATCATAGGTCGAACTTACAAGTCATGTACTATATAAAGCTCTAAGTCAATTTAGGAGATTTGTTGCTTTGCTGCGTGTGTAAAAACGCTTACAATATAATATGAAAGGAGGCCTTCCGCATGATTGACGCTTTGTTTGCAACGGTTTCACTTTTAACATTATTATACTTTGTCGTCATGGAAGTCACCGATTAGAAACAAGCCCGTGAGGTTCTTCACGGGCTTGTTTCGCTTGCGATTTGAATAACACCGTAGTGAAAAAGCGCTGTTTTTCTTTTCAATACGTTAAAACCAAATTGGTTAAAGCGCGGGCTTTTCCAATGGTCTTTGAGTACCACGCTTTTTCTGGCTGCCCGCACCGCTTCTTTGATGCAGCCGTCGGCCAATGCAGAATCCTCAGCCAGCTCTCGTAATGGCGCGATGCCATCAGACGACTCTACAGGCTCATGAAACATCGGATCAAAATAAATGACATCTACTGATTTGTCAGGCAGCCGCTTTAGATAGTCAAAGCAATCCGCATGATTCACTTGTATTCTTCTCATGGCAGCTTGAAGCTGTTCTATACCGGTTTCCCATGAATGGAGCCCCGTATTCACCAGAACGGACACAAGCTTGTTTTTTTCCAGCCCGATCACCGACCCGGTTTCGCCAACCGCCATACTTGCAATAATAGCGTCGGAAGCCAGACCGAGCGTGCAATCCAAAAAAGAATCTCCGGCCGTTAAGCCGGCTGCCCGAAGCATTGGCTCTTGCTCGCCGCGCATAAACCGTTTAGCTCTGAACATCGCTGTATTCGGATGAAAAAAGAATTTACCGCCTTGTTTTGTATAAAGTTCGAACCGCTCTTTTCCAATCACGAGCAAATCACGCTCAGCTGACTTCAGCATATTTTCAACAGTTTGTTTATTTCGGTCGCAATATTGTATACCCAACTCTTCCGAAAGCATTTTTGCGATCTTTATCGTGTGGTCAGACGGTCTATAGCTTGTTGTAATCATGATCTATACTCCAAAAGAAAATGCCCGGAAAACGGGCATTTAGCAGTGTGCATCAAAGGCGTCAGTTAAGTTTTTCATGATTTCTTCCATTTCGTGCCCTTCAATCTCATGGCGCGGAATAAAATGCACGACTTCTTTGCCTTTCAAAAGAGCCATTGACGGTGAAGAAGGCTCCTGGCCTGTAAAATACTCCCGCATTTTCGCAGTGGCTTCTTTATCTTGGCCCGCAAATACTGTCACCGTATTGTCAGGTGTTTTGTCGTTCTGCAGGACTGCCTGAGTTGCCGCAGGACGCGCAAGACCAGCCGCACAGCCGCAAACAGAGTTAACGACTACGAGAGTTGTGCCCTCTGCCTTTTCCATAAAATTCTCCACTTCTTCTGCCGTTGTTAATTCTTCAAAACCGGCCCCAGTCAGCTCGCGGCGCATCGGAACGACAAGCTGGCGCATATATTCTTCATAAGCCATTGACATAAAAAAAGCCCCCTCTATTATCCTTCATCTGAAGTAAAGGATACTATAGAGAGAGCCGGATTTCAAATGTTCACGTCTTAAAATAAGAGAATGTGATCCTGATGTCTAGATTTTCATGATACCGCCCGTATTGGCACTTGTCACGAGTTTAGAATAACGGGCTAAATAGCCGGTTTTCACTTTTGGCTCAAAGCCTTTCCAATTCGCTTTTCGTTTTTCCCATTCTTCTTCCGGCACTTGAACGTCTAGGATGCGTTTTTCAATATCAACGATGATATGATCGCCGTTTTCAACAAAGGCAAGCGGTCCGCCTTCTGCTGCCTCTGGTGATACGTGTCCGATTGAAAGGCCTCGTGATGCTCCGGAAAAACGCCCGTCTGTAATCAGCGCTACTTTCGGACCAAGCCCCATTCCGACAATCTGTGATGTAGGTGCAAGCATTTCAGGCATACCCGGCCCGCCCTTTGGCCCTTCGTAACGAATGATGACGACATCGCCTTCTTTTACTTTCCGGTTGATAATGCCGTCTAGCGCCTCATCCTGAGAGTCGAACACGACAGCGGGCCCTTCGTGTCTCGTAATTCCGTTCTGTACGCCGCCGGTTTTGATGATAGCGCCGTCCGGAGCCAGATTTCCGAATAATACGGCAAGACCGCCCTTTTCAGTGAATGGCTGATCTAACGGATGAATCACGTTATAATCCTTCACTTCATGTCCGGCAATGGTTTCTCCAAGCGTCTGACCTGTAACTGTCAGCGCGTCCAAATGAAGTGCTCCTTCTTTTTTAGAAAGCTCATTCAATGCTGCAGACACACCGCCCGCTTCATGAAGATCTTCAATAAATACATCAGATGCAGGCGCCAGCTTGGCCAAATGCGGCACGCGCTCTGCGACTTCATTGATGCGTTCTAAAGAGTATTCAACGCCAGCTTCATTTGCAAGGGCAAGCGTATGAAGTACAGTATTTGTTGAACCGCCGAGCGCCATATCAAGCGCAAACGCGTTATCAATCGCTTTTACTGTAACGATATCTCTCGGTTTGATGTCTTTGCGAATGGTTTCCATTAATTGCGCAGCTGATTTTCTGACAAACTCTTTTCGTTCCGGTGATGTCGCAAGAATGGTTCCATTACCAGGCAAAGCCAATCCAAGCGCTTCTGACAGACAGTTCATTGAGTTTGCTGTAAACATTCCCGAGCAAGATCCGCATGTCGGGCAGCCGAACTGTTCTAATTCTTGAAGTTCGCTTTCGCCGATTTTTCCAGCTTGATAAGCACCGACTCCCTCAAATACTGAAGAAAGAGAGATTTTGCGGCCGTCGCTTGTTCTTCCTGCCGCCATCGGTCCTCCGCTGACAAAAATGGTCGGAATGTTGATGCGCATAGCCGCCATAAGCATTCCCGGCGTGATTTTATCACAGTTCGGAATACAAACCATTCCGTCAAACCAGTGCGCTGATACCACAGTTTCCACTGAGTCCGCGATGATCTCACGGCTCGGGAGCGAATATCTCATTCCGATATGCCCCATTGCTATTCCGTCATCTACACCGATTGTATTAAATTCAAACGGTACGCCTCCGGCTTCTCTGATTGCTTCTTTTACGATTTTTCCAAACTCCTGCAAGTGAACATGACCGGGAACGATATCAATATATGAGTTACAAACCGCAATAAACGGTTTGCCAAAATCCTCTTCTTTCACACCTGCTGCGCGAAGCAAGCTGCGGTGCGGTGCTCTATCGATTCCTTGTGTGATCATGTTACTGCGTAATTCTGCCATGGTGATCCTCCTAAATAGTCTCAATTGTTAGATTGAATTTTATTTTAACAATTTTCAGTTTATTTGTGGGCCGTTTTTTCTAAATCGCATGATTTCAGGCCGCCCTTTCCTCGGTTGTTTGATTCATGTTTTTATATTTATATAGCTTTATGTCGATGTGAACCCTCCAACTATTAATATTGTTACTTACTATATATAGTTTTTGACTATTTTTCAACAATATTCGAAATAATTTTTATAAAAAGTGAATTCAAACAAAAAAGGTGCACGATCTGCACCTTCATCTTCTTTTTTATTCGCCTTTTTTTCTGCTCTCTGTCATTTGTTTCCAGACTGAACCTTTTGCCTCTTCCCCATGTTCGATTCGTTCCAGCGCCATTTTCACTTGAAGGCTGACTTCGAATTCCGGATCATCTTCAGCAGCCCGCAAAGCTTCTATCGCGCTTTCATCACCGACTTCGTAAAGGAACATAGCGGCGCGCCAGCGGACCAGCTTGCTTGAGTCGCTTAACGATTTTATCATCGCAGGGATGGCTTGAGGGTCGCCGATATCAGAAAGGCAGTCTCCAGCCGTCCTTCTCACCGATACAGACTTATCCTCAAGCGCCTTATACAATAGAGGAAGAACATCAGGTGATTCAATCATTCCCAAATACACAACAGCCTGTCTTCTGATGGACACCTTCGGATCATCCAATGCTTTTTGCAAAACGGGGATGTCCTCTTCTTTCGGATCCATCTGCTCCAAGTGTGCGTACCGCTGCTTCCAGTCCTCATCATCCAGCATGTCAAGCGTTACTTTATAGGTTTTGCGCTGTGCCGTTTGTTTCGTTTCACCTTTACCTTGGGCCGCTGCTTCCGTTAGCCGTTTCAGCCTTTCATCACTGTAAGCGGCCTGAAGCTCTTCTGTCACGTCATGGCCGATTTCAGTAAAATCGCCGAATCTGACGCCTTGTTCTTTCCAAGCACGTTCAAACACAACATTTGACGCTTCAGATCTGAGTTTTAAGATCGCCTGCTGAAAACGGTCAGGAAGCCCTAACCGCTCTTCACGCTCGCCATCTGTCAATTTGACTTGCATAGGAATTCCGCTGAACATCTGTACAAAAACTTTCACTTCTCCAAATGACTCCTGATCCGAGCGGTTTTCTGCACTCTCAGCGCTCTCCATTCCAAACGCCGTCCGGACTTGCGGTAAAATGTCTTTCCAGTCATATCTGGCGTTCCGTTCAACCGCAAGAAAGTCGGCAACGTGATATACCCCTTTAACTCCTTCAATATTTAGGATTTCCACGACAACAGGCGGGGCGCCTTCTGCCTGATCCGGTTTATAATTATTGCTTTTGCCCGCCGGAAGCTCTTCCGTTAAGATGACCTTCATTGTATTCGGACTTGGCGTCGGTTCAATTGATTTTATCTTCATGATTGTCCTCCTATAGCCTATCTGTGACTTATTCTAACATAGTCGCCCCGCGCCTTCTATTACGATGTTTCAATATCAATTCCGGGAATTTCTTTTCCTAATTGACTGACAAAATGAAGCATAAATTTATGCCTCTCGTCGGCCATTTCTCTTGCGGTATCTGTATTCATCATATCTTTTAGGAGCAGCAGCTTGCTGAAAAAGTGGGCATATGCACTCTTATCATTTCCATAAAGGCTATGTCCCTTTGCTCCCGCAAACATAAACGTCCGTGCTATACCAACTGCGCCGATTGCATCCAGCCTGTCAGCATCCTGTACGATTTTCCCCTCAAGTGAAAGCGGTTCTTTTCCGAGCTTTTCCCTGTCCCGAAAGGACATTCTAGTAATAATGTGAATAATTCTTTCAGCCTCATCTTTTCCGGCTCCTAAAGAAACCAGCCGTTCGTCCACCTCACTGACTGAAAGCCTGATGGCGTCAGGCAGCTTCACATCAATCAAATCATGAACCAAGGCTGCCGCTTCAACGACGAACAAATCCGCATTTTCCTTTTTTCCAATATATAAAGCAAGCTCTGCAACTCTTGACACATGAAGCCAATCATGACCCGTGCTTTCCCCGCTCAGAACAGATTTGACCCATGTCCTGATTTGCTCTGTCTGCATCAGTTTTCGATCCCTCTTTATTGTCCTAATAACTTCGTAATAACGTCTTCCAGCTCTTTCGGATTTGTGTTTGGTGAATAGCGGCCGGCTATTTCTCCGTTTCTGTCCACTACAAATTTAGTGAAATTCCATTTGATCGCCTTTGTTCCAAGCATGCCTTTCGCATTGTCTGTCAAAAACGCAAAAAGCGGGTGGGCATTTTTTCCGTTCACCTCGACTTTTGAAAACATGGGAAACGTAACGCCGTAATTTGTTTCGCAAAATTCCTGTATGTCTTCCTCGTCGTCAGGCTCCTGATTCATAAATTGATTGCAGGGGAACCCTAAAATCTCCAGGCCCTCCGGCTGGTATGTATCATACAACTCCTGAAGCTGCTTAAATTGAGGAGTAAAACCGCATTTACTGGCTGTGTTAACAATGATCAACACCTTTCCGGCAAATGGCTGAAGTGTCATGTCTTTGCCTGTAATGGTGCGTACCCTCATATTGTATATAGACATTGAAATTCCCTCCTAATGAACCTGAGTGCTGTGATTATTTTACCTTTTTTCCTGTTTCAAAACAAAACGGAAGCTCTAGGTTTATCAATTGTACAGACATCGTGTTTAACGGATGTTCTTCCCTCATCGATCATTTGTTTATGGACAGAAACATCTCTTGAGAAGGAGCTATTATTCTATATATTGCATGACACCTGGAAAACTCATTACAGTGAAACCAAAAGTCATATGTTTGCGTTTATTATATAGTATTTTCTGCTGCTCCCCTTCAAACCCTTATAGATAGATTGAAAATTGGCGGGAAAATTCCTATAATGAAGAAAATTAACGGGGAAATGATGGAGGTGGCACGTTGCCTATTAATATACCTACACACCTGCCGGCAAAACAGGTGCTTGAGAGTGAACATATCTTTGTAATGGATGAAAGCAGAGCATTTCATCAGGATATCCGGCCGCAGAAAATTATTATTTTAAATTTAATGCCGAAAAAAATCCAAACGGAAACTCAGCTGCTCAGACTGCTTGGGAATTCGCCTTTGCAGGTTCATTTTACATTTTTAATCCCAAGCACTCATACACCGAAAAATACAGCAAGGGAACACCTTGATGAGTTTTATACGACATTCTCCAATATCCGTCATAAGAAATTTGACGGCATGATCATCACCGGTGCGCCGATCGAGCATTTGGCGTTTGAAGATGTTTCTTATTGGGAAGAGCTCAAAGAGATTATGGAATGGAGCAAAACGAATGTCACGTCAACCTTGCATATTTGCTGGGGTGCTCAGGCAGGTTTGTATTATCATTATGGCGTGGAAAAAACTGAAATGCCGAAAAAAATCTTTGGTGTGTTTGAACATACTGTTCTTTCCAAGCACGAAAGATTGGTAAGAGGTTTTGACGAGCTATACTACGTGCCGCATTCCCGGCATACAGATATAAATATGGAACAACTGCAAGCAGTGCCCGAGTTAAACATTCTTACTGCATCAAAGGAAGCTGGGGTTTGCTTAATTGTGTCAAAAGACGAAAAACAAGTCTTTTTAACAGGACACCCTGAATATGATACAAATACGTTGCTTCAAGAGTATGAAAGAGATCTGGAACGAAACCTTTCGACTGTCGAGGCGCCGAAACATTATTTCGCAGAAGACAGCAAAGAACCTGTCAATCGCTGGAAAGCACATGCGACATTATTGTTTATGAACTGGCTTAATTATTATGTTTACCAAGAAACTCCTTATGAATGGGACTAATTTTTCTTTTTAAAGTGATACGCTGAGCAAAAAATATGATAAAATACATCTGATTCAGTATGCGTATAACAAAAATTAAAAATACTGGAATCCGAATCTTTTAAAATTAGTTTAATTTTTTCACTGCATTAATAATTCGATTATGTATTTGTGTTATGTTTATGTATAGACAATAACTCCTTACGATGCATGAAGCTTGCTTGTTGTTGATTACATTGAGGTGAATTTACTTGAATACCAATAAAAGAGTATTAATTTTGACTGCAAATTACGGAAATGGACATGTACAGGTAGCCAAAACGCTTTATGAACAATGTGTACGTCTCGGCTTTCAGCATGTAACAGTTTCTAATTTGTATCAAGAGTCAAATCCGATTGTTTCAGAGGTAACTCAGTACCTTTATTTAAAAAGCTTCTCAATCGGAAAACAGTTTTATCGTTTGTTTTATTACGGAGTTGACAAAATCTATAATAAACGTAAATTTAATATTTACTTTAAAATGGGAAATAAACGATTGGGCGAACTTGTTGATGAACATCAGCCCGACATCATTATTAATACATTTCCGATGATCGTCGTACCCGAATACAGACGGAGAACAGGAAGAGTTATTCCTACCTTCAACGTTATGACTGATTTTTGCCTTCATAAAATTTGGGTTCACGAAAATGTGGATAAATATTATGTAGCAACAGATTATGTGAAGGAAAAACTGATTGAGATCGGGACCCATCCCAGCAACGTGAAAATTACGGGAATTCCGATCAGGCCTCAATTTGAAGAATCTCTGCCGGTTGAGCCGATTTATAAAAAGTACGATCTTTCGCCTGACAAAAAAGTGCTGCTCATCATGGCTGGCGCACACGGTGTATTAAAGAACGTAAAAGAGCTGTGCGAAAACCTTGTTATGGATGATCAGGTGCAAGTGGTGGTCGTATGCGGAAAAAATACGGCTTTAAAAGAATCCTTGAGCATACTTGAAGCAGAAAACGGCGATAACTTAAAGGTTCTCGGCTATGTAGAGCGAATTGACGAGCTCTTCCGGGTCACAGATTGCATGATTACAAAACCAGGCGGCATTACTTTGACAGAAGCCACTGCTATCGGTGTGCCTGTCATTCTGTACAAACCAGTACCCGGACAAGAAAAAGAAAATGCAAATTTCTTTGAGGACCGCGGAGCTGCCATTGTCGTGAACCGGCATGAAGAGATTCTCGAGTCTGTCACCTCCCTTCTTTCAGATGAAGATACCTTACAGCGAATGAAGAAAAATATTAAGAGTCTTCATTTGGCACACTCCTCTGAAGTGATTTTGGAGGATATTTTGAAGGAATCAGAAATGATGACGACCAAACAAAAAGCCAAGGCGCTTTCTTAACTGATGTTCTTGCAGGAGCACACGAAAAATCGTGTGCTCTTTTTATTTGCATTCACCTTTTCGTAAAAGCGGTTACATTTTTTTGAGAAATGTGCCCTTTTTTTGAAAAATAAGCAGTTTCGCAACTTGACGCGTGCTGCCAGATGGTGTATAGTTGAACCATCATTTAACAACGAAACGAAGTTAAATGATACAAAATTTTTTTTAGCACATGGGTGCTACAGTACTAGGAGGAATTAAGCAATATGCAAAACGGTAAAGTAAAATGGTTCAACAACGAAAAAGGCTTCGGCTTCATTGAAGTTGAAGGCGGAGACGATGTATTTGTTCACTTCACAGCTATCGAAGGAGATGGATACAAATCATTAGAAGAAGGACAAGAAGTTTCTTTTGAAATTGTCGAAGGTAATCGTGGACCTCAAGCTTCTAATGTTGTAAAACTCTAAACTCAATATAAGTTGACAAATAGAGGAGAGGCAAATGCCTCTCCTATTTGATTTTCATCTGAATTTCGATTGCTAAAATGTTTTGTTTGCACCTCTGCTCAATCTCTTCAATATGCTTTTCCATTGACGGCTTTCCTTTTTTCGCAATATCCGCAAGTTCTTCTAAATCATTGTATATTTCTATAAATGTTTTGTGAAGGATCGATTTTAAGTCTTTATCATCCATAGCTGCGCTCCCCTTCTCTACCAAGATACCTCAAATAGTAAAACAGACCTACTCATTCAGGTTCAATAGTTATATCGGCTTATTTTTTATTTTATTTTCTATTTTGGCACATAAATTTTAAAAAACTCTGCAAAATAGTTGCGGAGGTGTTTTTTTGTGAACTCAGAATTTCATGAAGAGGATCAGACTGGATTTACCGATAAACGGCAGCTGGAGCTAGCGGTGGAAACAGCGCAGAAAACGACCGGCGCCGCCACAAGAGGCCGAAGCTCAACATTACTCAATTCCGCATACCAAGCCATCGAGGACGCCAGAGAGCTTTCACTGTCTCAAGAACTGGCAGCTCTTGATGATCCTGAATTTATACAGCAGCAACAGCAGCTGTTAGATGCCTGTCAGCATCAGCTGGATGAATTTCAAAAATAAAACCGCAGCTTCTGCGGTTTTATTTTTTAGTGCTTGGTTAAGACATCTCCATATGATTTAAGCTTTTCACCCACTGTACATTTATTGATACAAAATGAATGTGCATATGTTTTGCCAAACTCCTTGCGAAACTGCTTCTTAATAAAACAGTCTTTGCAATATTCATCTTGCAGTTCTGTCAGTTCCTTATATATAGCTTTCTTATCCAATATTGTCATCTCCGTTACAGTCTAATTTCATGTGGCTTTCTACGAATTGATGAGATAGGATTTTTTTTGCGAGGCCGTCAGCTTCCTGATTTTCTTTGCGCTGTATCGTTTCGTATGTCGGACTCAGCTTTAATGATTCTAGTAGCGCTTCAATTTTATCAAGCCATTCATTATGGGAGGGATCATAGCAAGGCCAGCTGCCGTCAAGCTGATTCAGCACAACAAGAGAGTCCCCTCTGATCGTGATTGAATTTCTGCTAGCTCCGAGCTCTCTTACTTCTCTTATCGCTTCATAAAGAGCGGCATATTCAGCTTCGTTATTGGTTTTCAGACGGAAGCTTTTATTTTTTCTTAAACGGTGGCGCGTCCCTCCCAATGTATAATAAATGACGATTCCGAGCCCGGCCAGCTGGCTTTCCTTAGCGAAACTGCCGTCAAAATAAACGGTAATGTCATCAGGTTCATGCGCAAGCTCCTCAGTCAGCTTTTCTAATTCCTTCAGCGTCCAGCTGCCGCCCTTCTCATCTTCGAATTCAAGTTCCTTCATATAAGGAAAACGGCCGAGTTCCCTCGCGAGCATACGCGCTTCCTGAACAGTCAGCCAGTTTTCGCCCAAAAACGAGACAGGCCCTGTCCCTTTTGCTTCTATTTTCATGTGCGGTCTGAGATTCAATATAATCACCTTACCATTCATTAGTTGCCGGGCTTGTGCTATAATCAAACCATTCTTAACCCGGAAAGGAAGCTTCTTCATTTTGTTTAATAACTCTTTTTGGATCTTTTTTGCGATCATTCATTTTATCATTGTTCTTTTATTTTATAAAGGATTTGGCAAAATGGGTTTATTTGTGTGGATCGGCTTTGCAACAGTCTGTGCCAACCTTCAAGTCGTCAAAACGGTTGAACTGTTTGGCTTAACAGCAACGCTCGGGAATGTGATGTACGGTACAATCTTTTTTGCTACAGATGTGCTGAATGAAAAATATGGGCCAGCTGAAGCGAGAAAAGCTGTATGGCTCGGGTTTTCGACTCTCCTGACACTGACTTTTGTTATGCAGGGCGTTCTGCTTTTCGAACCCGCTTCGAGCGATATTTCACAAACAGCACTGGAAACGATTTTCGGTTTTCTCCCGAGAGTTGCTTTGGGAAGTCTGCTTGCCTTTATCTTCAGCCAAACACTGGATGTTTATGTATATTCGGCAATTAGAAGGATATTTCCTTCCGATCGGCTTCTATGGCTGAGAAACGGCGGCAGTACAGCAGTCAGCCAGCTGTTTGATACATTCATTTTTACCGGAGTCGCTTTTTTCGGCACATATCCGGCGGATGTTTGGCTTCATATTTTTATTTCTACATATTTGATTAAGTTTGCGGTATCTCTGATTTCGCTGCCATATGCTTATGCGGCGAAAAAAATGATTCCGAGTGACGAAAGGAGTACATGATGCCTACTGAAATATATGTTGACGGAGCGAGCGCCGGTAATCCAGGGCCTTCAGGCATCGGCATTTTTATCAAACATGAAGGAAAAGCAGAATCTTTCTCGATTCCAATTGGAATGCATACCAATCAGGAAGCGGAATTTCTGGCGTTAATTGAAGGCATGAAACTGTGTGCAGCGCGCGGGTATCAATCGGTCTCCTTTCGAACTGACTCGGATATCGTGGAACGCGCAGCCGATCTTGAAATCGTGAAAAATAAAGCGTTTCAGTCATTTGTCGAAGAAATCATCCGATTAAAAATGGCCTTCCCTCTTTTTTTCATCAAATGGATTCCGGGAAAGCAAAACCAAAAAGCCGACCAGCTGGCAAAAGAAGCGATTCGGATGAATGATAAGAATTAAATCAAGCTGAATGGTTCATCCTATTGATGAGGTGAACAAACATGAAAAAGAAAGATAAGGGCCGGCTGACCGGCGGTGTTTCCCCGCAAGGCGATTTAGAAGGAAATACGCATAATGACCCTAAAACAGAGCTTGAGGAAAGAGCTAAAAAAAGCAATACAAAACGCTAGAGAAGATCTTACACGATCTCTCTAGCGTTCAGTTTTTCAAGCATACGCTCTATTCCTTTGATCTGATGGCGGCGAAGCATGACAGCCGCCTGCTCCATTTTCAATGTAAAAACGGCTTCTGTCAGCGTACAGGCTAACGGCACAGAGCAGTTAATCTCAGCAAGCTTCCTCGAAATTTCCAGGTCGCTTAAACCTTGCTGAATTTTCCCCTGCTGTCCCTTTGGAAGAAGAGACAGATTCTCCAGCAAGTGGTCAATTGTTTCGTATTCACGGATCAGTTTATACGCGGTTTTTTCTCCAATGCCTTTTACTCCGGGATAATTATCACTGGAATCGCCCATCAGCGCTTTGATGTCAATTAAAGCCTTGGGAAGGACACCTGTTTCTTCGTAAAATACATCTTTTGTATACATTTTATAATTGCCGATTCCTTTTTGAAGCAGCGCAACGCTTACTTCGTCCGTTAACAGCTGAAGTAAATCCCTGTCGCCTGTTACGATCGTAATATCCGTTTCTCCAGAAAACAAAGCTGCAAGTGTTCCAATACAATCATCCGCTTCGTACCCGGCAAGGCCAATATTCATGATGCCAAGTTCAGCGGCCGCTTCCTTTGCCAGATCAAATTGCGGGATCAGCTCAACCGGCGGCTGGCTTCGGTTCGCCTTATAATCCTGAAACAGATCATTCCGGTACGTTTTGCTCCCCATGTCCCAGCAGCATACAACATGTGTAGGCTGAAATGTTTCCACGGCTGTGATTAAATGCTTCAAAAATCCGTTAACTCCGTTTGTCGGAACCCCGCTGTCATTTATCATAAAGTTGCGATGCACGGCTGTGGCGAAAAATGCCCTGAATAATAGAGCCATGCCGTCAACAAGCAATAATTTATTTTTCATATGATAACTCCTTTTTCTATCAGTCGATCTATTTTACCATAAGTGCCGCGAAAATAAAAAACAGCATCTCTGTATAGAGATACTGTTTTGCGGTTACATTAATCGTTGTGTCTTTTATTGCTGGCAATCAGCTTTTCAGCTTCGCGTCCTGCGTAAGAGTCGAAATGGGTTTGAAACCCGTTTTTCTTTTTGGCATTGTTATTGGCCTGTGCATTTCTGTTACCCAGCTTTGTTCTGCCCAACATAAATCCCCCCTTACGTCGGATACATATAGTATGCGCGTAACGGAGGATTTGCACTCGAGGCAGGATCATCCAGCTTATGTGCGGCTGACGTATTCTTTGACCATTTCTTTTGATACCAGACGTCTAGTCGGTACGATACCTTTCTTGGCCAGCTGATTCATCTTTTCTGTAATTTCATTAATGGCATCTGTTGAAAATGGCTCATCGTTTTTGCATTTAGCAACAGCTTCTTCAATCGCCATTTCACGAAGGTGTTCAAGCTGCATAAATGTTTTAATATGCTCGTGCTGTTTTGCAGAATGTGCAGAAATTGCTTTATGTACCTCTGACATCAATCGTTCATCTCGCTTTTTCTATTTAGTCTATCATGACTTGAAATGCAAGCCAACTGAATTTTTACATTTTGATTGTATCGCCTGTTCTCTGCCAAGAAATACATGCTTGATATGCATTTTCTATCTCTTTCACATGTTCCCCTTCTGCGTATCCTTTTACATACGTATCTCTTTGGCCCTCTATTTGCGCCAATGCTTTTTCCGCCATTCCATACTGCTGGTGTCTGACATATTCAGCATAATGAGATATAAGGCTTTCTTCTTCACTTTTAATCCAGGCCTCCGTTATTTTCATAAGCTTCGTCCGCACTGCTTCAATGAAGCCTGCTTTTCCTTTCTGTTCAAAAAACTGCTTCGGAGATTTGATTTGTTTTTGCTCCTGTTCAAAGGCACGTTCATCGATTTCAGGTTCAACTTCTTTGAGCTGTATGCTGTTAGAAAGCTGATCATCCGCATAAATGGAGAAATATCCGTCTTCTTCCAATGTTTTTTGACAGCTTTCCAGCCACTCTTCAGTGATATGCCGTTCGATGAAACCGCTCATTCGAATGTCGAGCGTTTTGATCTCCTGAATATATTCAAATTGATAATCATGTAATGCGCTTTTCATCGCTGCACTGATATTCTTTTTCCAATCTCCATTTTGAAGACCCGGATGAAACGCTGATTTTAACAAATCATTCGCAAAAAAGGACAAACGCTGTGTAATATGATAAAGCTGCTCCCTTGTATCCTTTTTTACTTTCTCAATAATGGTTTCTGAATTGCGGCGTTCCTTGATATCAGCAGCTGCCCGCTCAAACGATAACAGAAGGCGCTGTTTTTGCGCTTCCTTTTCTTCTTTGGACTGATGCTGAGATTGATGAAGCTGTAAGACCGTCTCACATAGTTTGTCTGCTTCTGAGCTGAGCTGTGCCGCAGCCGCTTTCTTTACATCGACCTCAATAAACTGGTCTAAATGTGCTCTTACTTTTGAGAACTGATTATGATACGTTTCCGTTTTTCCTAAGAGCTCTTCTTTACTTGACACGTAAAAGAGCTGCGGATCATGTATTCCTTCTTTTAAAAGCTCTGATCTGACATAATCCGTGACCGTTTCGAGCTCTGCTTTATCTTTCGCAAGATCAGCGGCATTAATGACAAAAAACATTTTATCCATGCTGAGCGATTCTTTCACGAGTCCCAGCTTCCGTAAAAAAGAGCGGTCTCCTTTCGAGAAAGAATGCTGATAGTAGGTCATGTAAAAAAACGCATCGGCATCCTTGATATATTGAAACGCAAGTTCTGTATGCCGTTTATTCAGACTGCTGGCTCCAGGTGTATCAACGATCGTAATCCCTTTTTCAGTCAGCGGGCTTTTATAATAAACGGTCACTTCCTTTACAGCACAAGCCGTTGTCTCCTCAGCTACATACGGTTTTAATTCGGAGAGCGGAATGGTTAATATCTTTTGGGCCTGAATATATTGCTGATATTTTTCATATGCAAGCAGGAAATGACTGATCATGTTGATTTGTTCTTCTTGCAGACGCTCTTTTTTGATTGCCTTTTTCCATTTTTCCGCAAATGACCGTCCTTGTGGTTCCTCTTGCATTCCTGTGAGCTGCATGATTTCAGCCGTTATGTCATCCTCCGTCTTAAACATGACATCCGCTGTTTTGTGGGATTTGCCGTTTACCGGTTTCGTTATTTTGTTAATCGTTGCTGTTGTCGGTGTCGGTGATGACGGCAGCACTCTTTCACCAACCAGCGCATTGGCAAATGAGGATTTTCCTGAACTGAATCCGCCAAATAGAGCAAGTGTAAATTTTCGGTCTTCCAGCCTTTTAATCCTTTCACGAAAAGCTGAGGTTTGTTTGGACAGCATACGATATCCGCCCAATAGATCAGACAGTGTGTAAAAGCGTTTTATCTGATCTTGAAGCGGGAGCTCTTTCCCGCTTTTCACTTTCGTTTTTAGCGTCTGCTGCTTTATATGCTGTGCTTGGCTTTGTTTCTGTTCTGGAGCCTCGACCTTTTTTTTCTTCGTTCTAAACCAGTCCGGATCTATGTTTATTGGACTTGCAGGCTTCTCTTCCCAGATCGCCCACATCCGGTCAGCTTTCTCACGGGCATGTTGTTCATGACTGGCCTGTTCCTGAAGATAAGCCAGCTTTTCCGATTCCTGCGCGAGCCGGCCATTGATCGATTCCTGTACTTTAGAAGTACTCTCTTTTACCGTGGCGGTAAGTGTTTTGATGATGTCTGACGCTTCAGCTTTCGCCTCTTTACGGATCAGCTCTGCCAAATCTTTTGTATATTGCAAGACATATTCAGAAGAAAATGCTGCACCTTGCTTGACTGCGCGTTCAATGATATCAATATGAAGCGGCGTGCGATAAGTCTGGATCAGCTTTTCACTTTCAACTGATTGAATACCAAATCCCTTGGCGAGTTTATGCAAAATATCTATGATATGCCAATCCGCTTCAGCTTCCGTTCTTTTTTTCACATCAGAGAAAAACTCATTTCTCCTTTTTTCTCTTTCCTGTGCAGTCTTTGCTTTAGAAAAGAAAAAACCGGTCTTAAAAGAGGGCTCACGTGATTCTAAGTAAGCTGCTGCCAGTTCACGCATTTCAAAAGGCGTCAAATTAGCGTTTCTTAAAATTCGATTGACTTCCTCCTGCATCGTGCTTTCTGCCTTAATCGGTTTATTTGCTGCTTCGGTTGATTGAAGCTGCAGGGAATCCACCAGCCGTGCTTGCTTTTCAAGCTGTTCTCCGGAACTTGGACTGTCCGTATCCTCTTTCATGAGCATCTCTGTGTGCTCTCTCAGTAAATTCTGTACTTTTTGTTCAGTAATGGAATGCAAATTTCTTTTTGACTGCTGTTCGATTCTTTTTAACTCTTTTCGCAGGATACCGATTTGATTGAATGGGTGATTCGGATCCGTCACCGACGTGAAAAAGAGTGCATCCTTTGGAATGCCTTCTTGACAAAGCATCTCCTCCACTTGCGCTTTGTAATCTTCAAAGCGTGTCTCAGTCTCATCATGTCTGTCAATTTGATTAACGATAAAATAGACATTCGGAATGCTGTCTTTGATTGACCTAAGAAACAGTACATTTTCCTCAGAGTGGACATGGTTATAATGAACGACGTAAAACAGCGCATCTGCCTGGTGAAGAATAGATGCCGCCGATAAAAAATGAGCCTCATCTGTTGAGTCAATCCCGGGGGTATCAATATACGCAACTCCGGGTTCGATTTCAGTATACCGGTCAAAAATTTCTACGGTTTCAATCTGCTCCCCATCCTTGCAATATTGCTGCACCTTGTCCTTATGATAGGCACCCTCCAGCTTCGCACACGCTCCGTCTGTTGTATGAAGACGAACTCGCGTTTCTCCGTTTCTGATCACAACAAGGTTAGCGCTGGTCGGAATTGGACTTGTCGGCAGAATATTCTCCATTAACAGGCAGTTCAGCAATGACGATTTCCCCGCTGAATAATGCCCTGTAAACGCGATATAAATTTCTTCATCTGCGGCTTTTTTAACAACTGAAGCCAGTTTAGCCGCCCTTTTTTCATCCTGGTTCTCAATCAATTGTTTATAAAGTGCCCCAGTTTTGTACAAAAGTTCTTGTCTGCTGCGTTCTGTCATAAGTCTGAACCCCTTTGTGCCGTTTCAATTATGAATCTTTTTTGAAAGATCTGAATAAATCCCACTTCCATTTTACACAAGAATGACCCAAATTTCTTTAAGAGAATAGAAAAAAAGCTGCCGAAGACGGCAGCTTCTATAAAAGAAAATCTGCAACTTTTTTATAAGTTCCAGATTCTTCAAACAGATTTATTAGAGATTCCTTTCAATACAAAACCAATTAATACACTATATGTACAAACTGCCCCAAGCAAAAACAGCATTGTCATTTGCTTCACCATCCTGATTGAGAATCTTTTTCAAGTTCATTCTAACATGGATGAGAATGATATTCAATCTCTATTTTGCTGTATACTCTCGTAATGCTTGCTCCTCTGCACGTATTCTGACAGACAGCATAACGGCATTTAAAAGTGAAAACAGACACATGGTAAAGTACGCTTGATACAAGAGCGGAATCAGGATGATTTCTAATACAACAACCGTATAGTTTGGGTGCTTCAGCCATTTGTAAGGCCCTTTTTTGACAAGTTCAACACCCGGAACAACAAGAATTTTTGTATTCCAGTATGCCCCCAAGGAACAAAGCGCCCAATATCGAATCGCCTGTACTGCCAATATAGCCGCTGCTATGCCTGACCACCAGTTTGAAGGCTGTTTGTGCAGCAGCAGTACTTCGGCAATTAAAGACAGAAAAAAAAGAATGTGCATGGTGATGATATACGGATAATGTCCCTCTCCGCATTCTATCGCCCCTTGTTTTTTCACCTTTTGTTCGTTTCGTCTCGCCACAGCCATTTCCGCTGCTCTTTGAGCAGTGAGCACAGTGATTAGCATCCAAAACATGAGTTACGCCCCCTTTTCCCAGCTGAACAGCAACAATTCTGATGAAAATCCCGGCCCCAATGCACCGATCAGCCCCCGTTCTGCTTCATTTTTGCTTCCGCTCTGCAGATGGTGGTCGATTACATACAGAATTGTGGCTGATGACATATTTCCGTGTTTTTTAAGGATAGTTTGCGAAGACGCAAGCTGCTCAGGTGACAGTTCAAGACATTTAATGTATGCATCAATGACTTTTTTTCCGCCTGGATGAGCCAGAAAGACCGTAATATCACTGAATGAAAGCTGATGTCCATTCAAAAAAGCCTGGACATTTGTCTTCAGCCATTTTTCAACCAAAGTCGGAATATCCCTTGAAAAAATGACTTTGAAACCATGATCGGTAAAGTCCCAGCCCATAACATCTTCAGATTGTTTCATCAATACAGATTGCGAATCCGATATATTCGGCAAAAGCTGCAGCTTTGTCAGCCGGCGGTCAGCCTTTTCCCCGCATAATAATGCCGCTGCAATGCCGTCGCCAAAAAGTGAGGTGCCGATCAAATTGCTTTTCGTTTTATCTTCAGGCTGAAATGTCAGACTGCACAGCTCAGCAGCAATGACAAGAACAAAAGCCTCCGGATACGCTTTACAGTACTCAGCAGCGCGCGCAAGTCCGCTCGCCCCTCCTGCACAGCCAAGTCCCCAAAGCGGAATTCGCTTCGTATAAGGAGAAAACGGGAGTTCATTCATCAGCCGCGCCTCAATGCTTGGTGTGGAAAGGCCCGTGCTGGAGACGAAAAAAACAGCATCCACTTTTTCATAAGGAATGGGTTCTTGAAGATAAGCTGCATTTGCGAGACACGTTTGAACAGCACTGACGCTATGCCTGAGTGTTTCCTCTATATAAATTTGATTTTTTTCTTCGAAGCTGTGCCCTTCTTTATACCATTCAATCGGTCTCACAAATTGTCTCGATTCAATTTGCCCGTTTTTAAAGGAGGTTAACAGCCGTTCTATATCTTTAAAGGAATGCTGAAACATATATCTGGCAAACTCCGCCGCCTTTTCTTGATCCACATCATTCTCAGGAAGACTTGTCCCGATCGACAAAACAAACGCCATATGATCACCTCTTAGCATACATTGTGCCGCAACTTTCTTTTTTATATGCAAAAAACTCCGCCGAAGCGGAGTTTACACTGCTGTTTTTTGCTGATTGACATCAGCTTTCTGTTCTGTTTTTTCAGTTTTCGAAAACATATTATATATCACATTCAAGACAACAGCTGTAAAGCTGCCGGCAACAATGCCGTTTGTTGTAAGAAGTGTTAAGGCACTTGGAAGCTGTTTAAATATATCCGGCACAACTGTTACACCGAGCCCAAGCCCCACTGAGCAGGCAACGATCAGCAGATTTTCCTGCTTTGCAAAATCAATTCGGCTGAGCATTTTGATGCCATAAGCAATGACCATTCCAAACATGGCCACCATCGCTCCGCCTAACACGGCAGATGGAATGATTGTCGTAAAAGCAGCAATTTTGGGAAACAGGCCAAAAGCCATTAGAAGCACGCCTGTCGCCACAATCACTGTTTTTTTCTTGATTCCTGTCAGCTGGACAAGACCGACGTTTTGAGAAAATGCAGTGTAAGGAAATGCGTTAAATATACCGCCCAGCAAAACAGCCAGTCCTTCTGCACGATATCCTCTGGATAAGTCCTTTTCTGACAGACGGCGGTTGGTCAGATCGCCTAAAGCAAAGTAAACGCCCGTTGACTCCACAAGGCTGACGATGGCAACGATGGACATTGTAATGATAGGGGCCGCATGAAAAGACGGTGTGCCGAAATAAAACGGCTGAATCATTTGCAAAAAGGCAGCGTCTGAAACATGATCAAACTGAACTTTCCCCATAAAATACGCAATAAATGTTCCGATCAAAATACCGATCAAAATGGAGATGGACTTGATAAATCCTGTTGTAAAGCGGTAGAGAAGCACGATGATGCTCAAAACGATAAAAGCGAGAGCGAGATTAGAAAGATCACCGAAGTCTGGACTGCCTTCCCCGCCGGCTATATTATTCATGGCCACCGGCATAAGCGTAATGCCAATGATGGTAACGACAGAACCTGTAACAACAGGCGGAAAAAACGAAACGAGTTTTCCAAAGAAAAAAGAAATGAGAATCACAAGAATACCTGAAGCGATAATACTTCCATAAACAGCGGAAACCCCATATTCGGAGCCTATCGCAATCATTGGTGACACAGCGGTAAATGTGCAGCCAAGCACAACTGGAAGACCGATGCCGAAAAACCGATTGCTCCAAACTTGGAGAAGTGTAGCAACACCGCACATAAAAATATCAATCGACACCAAGTAGGTCAGCTGCTCCGCCGTCAGCCCCATCGCCTTCCCCACAATCAGGGGAACGACAATGGCGCCGGCGTACATGGCGAGTACATGCTGGATCCCCAGTGACAGCGTTTTGCCGAATCCGTTTTTCATGAACGAACCTCCTGTACAAAGGATACTTTTCCTTTTTCTAAAGATTCAATTCTTGCCAAAGATTCCACCCGATAGCCAAGCTTCACAAGTTCTTCTCTTCCCGGCTGAAACGATTTTTCAATGACAATGCCAAGTCCCGCGACAGAAGCTCCAGCTTGCTGTACGATCGATACCAGCCCAAGTGCGGCTTGTCCATTTGCCAAAAAGTCATCAATAATCAAAACGCGATCCTGACCTGACAGATGATTTCCTGATACTGCGATTTGGCTTTCTGTTTGCTTCGTAAAGGAATAAACAGACGATGTCAGCAAATTGTCAGTGAGCGTTAAAGACTTATGTTTTCTCGCGAATACGACTGGCACACCCATTTGTAAACCAGCCATTACGGCCGGAGCAATTCCGGATGATTCGATTGTAACAATTTTTGTTACTCCGTCTTTTTCAAATCTGGCGGCAAACTCGTCACCGATTTTCTTCATGAGCAGCGGATCAATTTGATGATTTAAAAAAGCATCCACTTTCAATACCTGATCTGATAAAACGACGCCCTCTTCCTCTATTTTTCGTTTCAGTGCTTCCATCCTGTCATACCTCCGTTTAGATAATAAAAAAAGCATTACCCGCTCAAAACAAAGAGCAAGCAATGCTGAAATAACAAAAAACCGTACACGTCCGGTCTCATTGCTCACTCATAGTCGGACATTTACGGTGCCCGGTAGAAACTTGCGTGCCATATCCACGCGATTATATGAGTGTTCCTATTATATTGTTACAAATTATATCAAGATTCTAAGGTCTTGCATAGACAAAAATAAAAATTTCCGAACTTTAATTCTTTTTTTGGAAAAATCATTCGTTTTTTTATGAATATTTCGATAATAAATTGAGCCTGACGTTTGAAACGCCAGGCTTTTTCATTAAGATAAATACAGATTTGAGTATTTATTTTGCAAATAATCAATCAGGTAGCGTACATTCAGTTCTTCACCTGTTGCTTCTTTAATAATGTCTAATGGCTTTTTCCGTTTTCCGTGAATATGCACTTTTTCCGTCAGCCACTGTTTAATCGGATGAAACTCCCCTCTTTCCAAGAGAGTATCAAATTCAGGCAGATCATCAAGCATTTTATGTTTCAGCTGTGCTGCATACATATAACCAAGTGCATACGATGGGAAGTAGCCAAAATCTCCACCCGCCCAGTGAACATCCTGCAGGATTCCCTCTGCATCCCCAGAAGGAGTAATACCTAAATAATCCTGATATTTTTGATTCCAAAGTGAAGGCAGTTCTTCCACAGATACTTCATTGCTGAAAATCGCTTTTTCAATTTCATAACGAATAATAATATGCAAAGGATACGTCAATTCATCCGCTTCAACTCTGATTAATGAAGGTTTTGATTCGTTGACAGCCCTAACAAAATCATCAAGCGATATGTTGCCGAACTGTTCAGGAGACGCTTCTTGTATTTTCTGATAGTATGGTGTCCAGAAATGCTTGTTGCGTCCAATAAAATTCTCGTAAAACAATGATTGAGATTCATGAATTCCCATTGAAGCACCGTCTGATAAATTCGTCCCGCTCAGCGCTTCGTCGATATTTTGCTCGTAGATCGCGTGACCGCATTCATGAATTGTGCCGAAAATAGCTGTCCGGAAATCTTTTTCATCATATCTCGTCGTCACCCGAACATCCCCGCGGTTCATTGTTGTCGCAAATGGATGAACGGTTTCATCAAGCCTTCCGCCGTCAAAATCGTAGCCGAGCTCTTGCAGGAAATAAAGGCTGAGTTCTTTTTGTTTTTCCTTAGGGAACACTTCACTGATAAAGCTTGTATTCGGTTTATTCTCTGAGGCTGACACTTGTTTGATAAGAGGAATGATTGCTTCTTTCAGCTCAGAAAACAGCTGATCAAGCACCTTGACCGTCACACCTGGTTCAAACAAATCAAGCAATGCATTATAAGGATGCTCTTCATAACCCCAATATTCAATAAATCGTTTATTGTATTCGACCAGCTCCTCCAAATAAGGGGCAAACAAGCTGAAATCAGATTTTCCTTTCGCTTCCTCCCAAGCTGTTTCAGCCTTTGAGCAAAGAATAACATATTCCCTGTATTCTGCTTCAGGAATTTTTTTGTTTTCTTCATACTCTTTTTTTGCCAGCTCTACAGCCTTTTTCGTATCTTCAGCCAAATCATCAAACCGTTCATAAAGCGCGTCAATAAGCTCCTTCATCCGATCTGATGTCTGGATATTGAATATATCTGTCGAAAGCTGACCGATGCTTTCAGCGCGGTCCTCTGAGCCGTTTTTCGGCGCGCCTGTTCTGGAGTCCCAATGCATCAATGCAACCGCTTCACTATAATGTGAGATTCTTTTTAAAAGATCAAAAAATTCCTTTTCGTATGTATGTATCTCCATATCCATTCCCTCCCTATTCTAGCCGTTCCATTACAGGCTACTGGAAGGGTGTTTGAAAGTCAAATTGTTTGTATAAAAGGCTGCCGGCCTAGTCATCGGCAGCCTTCATCACTCAGTTTATCGGCATTTGATTGTTTGGCGGCGGTGTTTTTCGTTTTTTTGCATTGATTTTTTTATCCGCCCACACTGTTGCCAGAGGTGTTAACAAAGAGGTGACAATAACGCTTGTCGCAATGATTGCAGTTGCCGATTCAGCAACGGGTGCAAACGCAGAATTCGCTTCCGCTAAGGCGTATGGCACGGCGACGGCCGCTCCCGCTGTTGATGAAGCTGCCACCCCCGCGACACCATCTCCCCGGGCAATGAAACGATCAAGCAAATACAAGGAGCCGCCGGATAAGATGACAACAGAGACACCGACCAAAATGCCTAATAACCCTGACTGAATCAGCATTCCGAAATTCAAAGTATTCCCAAGTGAAAATGCAAAAAACGGAATGATTGCCGGCACTACCTTGCTGAATAAGTCTCTCAGATCATGATCAAGATTTCCAAGTATGCAGCCGAGCAAAAACGGGATGACTGTTGCCGCCAGCGTTTCCCACGGAAAAGCAGCCAGTCCGGTAACACCGAATGTAACCATGGTCATAAAAGGTCCAGATTCTGTACTGATAAACGCGAATGCGCCGGCATCTTCTTTTCTGCCCATATGATTCATGAGCGCCAAATAGAGGCCGCCGTTCGTTTCATTCATCACTGCAACAATGGCTAGAACAGAAAGACCTGCAAAGAATCCGGATTGGATGCCTTCATCGGGTATAAATTGAGCCGCAATCACACCGAGCAGTGCCGCAAACCCGATCTTTCCCAATAATAAGGTAATCCCTTTTCTCGCAATATAGCCTGAAGAACGGAAATCAATCGTCGCTCCAACGCAAAAGATAAAAACGCCTAGTATGGGAAGGGTTCCTGTAATAAGCGCACCCGTAAACCCTCCAAAAAACTCTGCTGTTCCAGGCGCAAACGTATTAAGCGCTGCTCCCAGAAACAGCGGAATAATCATCATTCCGCCAGGTACCCGTTCAATTGTCGCTTTGATTTTCATATATATTCTCCCATCCTCCGGTTATGGAAAAACAATACCCCTTATGTGGCTACACTTGGAAAACAGCCTGTAAATCCTCTTTTGAACAGCTTTCCAGCTGGCTTCCGACTCCGACGGCACCTGCCCCTGCCTTGAGCCATTCCGGAACCTCAGACGGATGGATCCCGCCAGTCGGTATAAAAGTAACCTGCGGAAAAGGGCCCGCTAAATTTTTCATAAAAGGGATGCCGAATACACCGCTTGGAAACAGCTTTAATGTAGTAAATCCGCATGTCAACGCTTTCATAATTTCGCTCGGTGTCAGTACGCCAGGGATATAATGCGTCTTCATAAACGATAGGTGCTCAGCAAGATCTGTTGAAAAACCCGGACTGACAATAAATTGTGCTCCTGCTTCCGCAGCTTCTCCCGCCTGCTGCGCAGTAATGACCGTGCCCGCACCGATTAAGACATCTTCCTGATTTCTGTAGGAGTCAATAATAGCAGAAGCTCCAGGTGTCGTATAAGTGACTTCAATTGCCCGAATCCCTTTATCTATCAAACTCTCAATCTGCTGACAGGCCTGCTGTTTATCCTTTGAACGAATGACTGCAATCAATCTGGCTTCTTTCAGACGGTTTTCTACTACATTGGACTCCATATTAACAATCCCCTTTCTTGTGGTGAACTGTTCTTTGAGCAGATAAAAATGCGGCTAGTTTTTCCCTTGTCGGCAAACCGTCCATGTCCCCGGGTGCCTGAACTTGCAATGCGCCGATCGCATTCCCCCTTTGCACTGCATCCTTGTACGGCAAGCCATCAAGGATTCCGCTGATGACGCCAACAGCAAACCCGTCTCCGGCGCCGACTGTGTCAACAACCTGATCAATCCGGAAGCCTTCTGTATATCCTTCACTTTCCTTTGATTTAAAGTAAGCGCCTTCTTTCCCAAGTTTAATAGCGACAAAGCTGGCCCCTTTTTTCAGATAAAAATCTGCAATGCCTTCAGGCGTTTTTTCGCCAGTCAGTAGCTCTCCCTCTGCGATTCCAGGGAAGAACCAATCCGCAAGTCCCGCCAAATCATTAATCGTATGTGCCATTGTTGCTTGATCAGGCCAAAGTGCGGGTCTTAGGTTAGGATCTAATGAGATGGTTTTTCCAGCCTGTTTCATGTCTTTCATCACATAATAGGCGAATTCTTTCATATCGGCGGACAAAGCCGGGGGAATACCTGTCACATGCAGATGGTCTGCGCTTTGAAAATAGTCTTTTGGGTATTCAGCAGCTGTTAAAGTGCTTGCAGCCGAATTCTTCCTGTAATAGGTTACCTCAGGATCGCCTTCTTTCACTTTAGACTTTAGCAGCAGCCCCGTTGGATTGCCATCCTGAGACCGGATCACGCGAGACACATCCACTCCCTCTTTTTTCAGCTCCTGAAGAATAAATGTTCCGAGCTGATCATTGCCGACTTTGCTCATCCAGCCCATTTGAAAGCCAAGTCTGGCCAGGCCGCAAGCCACATTGCTTTCTGCCCCGGCCAGTCCTTTTGAGAATGTGGAAGCTTCATGAAGGCCTCCGTACTCATTTGCGTAAAACATGGCCATCGATTCGCCGAAAGTAACCGCATCAAGCTTCATTTCCCAACCTCCCCTTAGTTGAGGGCACTTTGGATTAAAGTGACTTTCTCATGATGACTTTTGCCTCTAATTCAATGGTTTGAGGCGCTCCCTCGTCACCTTCAATCCTTTTTAAAACGCGTTCCATCGCCGTCTTGCCCATATCATGTGACGGCTGGGCGATTGTTGTAATGCCCGGGCCGATGAGTTTATACCATTCCGTATCATCGAATCCGGCAATCCCCGTATCTTCGGGAATGCGCAGCCCTATTTCTTCCATACAGCTAATAATTTTCAGCATAATCAAACCATTTAAAGCAAGAATCGCTTTTTTTTGCTCAGGCATCTCATTCATAAAAGAACGCAGCGCCTTCTCAAGCTGCTCTTTGTCTTTGACGTCAATTTCATACATTCGCCTGAGTCCATTCACATTTCGCACCGCAGCAATCTCCTGATAAACAGCCGCTCTTTCCGCCCGGGGGCTGATGGATGCAATCGGTTCGGTAAACAGCGCGACATCTGTGTACCCTTTGCTGTAAATCTGCTGAAGGATCTCTTCAGTGATTCTTCTGTTGTCAGTCGTTACGGTATCCAGTTTCAGATCCGGCAATTTGCGGTCAATTAATACTGTCGGCACCTGCTGTTCGGCAAAGGAATATAAAATATCCTTGTTTTCCCCGGTTGCATTCAAAATCAGCCCTTCTACAGAGTGTGCTTCGAGCTTTAACAGCATTTCCCGTTCTTTTTCAGGACTGTTATCAGTGTTGCACACCATTATGCTGTAGCCATATTGATCACAAACCTCTTCTACTCCCCTAAGTGCTGCGACTGAAAAGGGATTTGTAATGTCGGCTACAACAAATCCGATTAATTTGCTTTTTTTTATTTTCAAGCCTTGTGCCATTTTACTCGGCCGATAATTCAATTCAGTGATTGCCTTTTTTATGTTTTTTACCTTTTCAGGAGAAATCGCGTCAATTTTCCCGTTAATATAACGAGAAACGGTTGATTTTGATACTCCTGCAAATTCAGCTACGTCTTTGATGGTGATATGGCCTGTTGTTTTCTTTTTCATTCAAGTGCTCCTGTATCGTCTTATAATTTGAAACCGATTTCAAAACCGTTACAACACAAGAATACCATATTTTTTAAAATTGAAAAGTATTTTTTTAATAATGGGATTATTCACAAACTTTTCGTTGACTCTTTTCTCTATTTATCCTAAAATTTTCTTTGAAACCGTTACCAAAATATTTTCATTCAAGTGATGCTGAAATCCTAACCAAGGGGGAAATCCAATGGAAAATCGTTACTCTGTACACCCTGAACAAGTAAAACGCTTTACAACCGAGGAGCTTCGCAGTCATTTTTTAATGGATACGTTATTTACGGAAAATAAGCTGACCATGTATTACTCCCATGAAGACCGTGTTGTGATCGGCGGTGCAGCACCCGGACAGAGCGAACTGAAGCTTGATGCCGGAGACTTTCTTAAAACGGACTTTTTTCTGGAACGGCGTGAAATCGGTATTATTAACGTCGGCCAGCCTGGTGCGGTTAAAGTTGGCGATGATGAATATGTGCTTCAAACAAAGGATTTTCTATATATCGGGATGGGCAATCGGGATGTAGCATTTAAAAGCCTAAACGGAGAAACAGCAAAGTTTTACTTCGTCTCCTCGGGCGCGCATCAAAGCTATCCGACGCAAAAAGCCGCTCTTTCTGAACTGACACCGGACCGGCTCGGTGACGCAGCAGCATCAAATGTAAGAAGCCTGTACAAAGTCATTCATCAAGATGGCATTCAAAGCTGTCAGCTGATGATGGGGATCACGATGCTGGACGAAAACAATAACTGGAACACCATGCCGGCACACGTTCATGATCGCCGGATGGAGGCTTATCTCTACCTTGATCTTGAGAAGGATTCGAAGGTTTTTCACTTCATGGGTCAGCCGGATGAAACACGCCACCTTGTCGTCGGAAACAAGCAGGCTGTCCTTTCTCCTGCCTGGTCCATTCATTCTGGCGCAGGAACATCTAACTACAGTTTTGTATGGGCGATGGCTGGTGAAAACTACACATTTACGGACATGGATCTTGTGCCGATGGATGGGCTGAAATAAGATGAGTTATCTGCAAGAGGCATTTTCATTAGAAGGAAAAACGGCACTGGTGACAGGGCCGGGTACGGGAATCGGCCAAGGAATCGCCAAAGCGTTGGCAGGCGCCGGTGCTGATATTATCGGCACATCACATAAAAGCAGCCTCTCTGAAACACAGAAGCTTGTGGAACAAAAAGGCCGCACATTCACTTCCTTTACATTGGATATGAGTAAGCCTGATGCAATAAAGGATACAGCGGCTGAACTGTTTGAAACACAGCAAATCGACATCCTTGTTAATAACGCCGGGATTATTCACCGGGAAAAGGCGGACACTTTCGCTGAAGAGAACTGGCATAACGTGCTGAATGTGAACCTAAACAGCTTGTTTATCCTGACACAGCTAGCGGGCAGACACATGCTGAAAAGAGGTCACGGGAAGGTTATCAATATTGCCTCTCTCCTCTCTTTTCAAGGCGGTATTCTTGTTCCAGCCTATACAGCAAGCAAACATGCCGTTGCTGGTTTAACAAAATCGTTTGCAAATGAGTGGGCTGCTTCCGGCGTACAAGTTAACGCGATAGCGCCTGGCTATATATCAACTGCCAATACACAGCCTATCCGGGATGATGAGAAGCGAAATGAAGACATTTTAAAAAGGATTCCTGCCGGCCGCTGGGGCCAAGCTGATGATATCGGCGGGACGGCTGTTTTTCTGGCATCTCGCGCTTCGGATTATGTCAATGGACATATTTTAGCAGTAGACGGCGGCTGGCTTGCCCGCTGACAAAATGAAAAAGCTGATGATCATGGATCATCAGCTTTTTCGTGATTACATCATATGCGGTTCAACAGGTAAGACCTTTTTCACTTCATCAATGATGCGTTCATTTTCTCCGCCCGCATAAATATGAATCGAGCCGCTGTCTTGATTTGAGCGAATCAGACGGCCAATCCCCTGCCGCACTCTCAACAGCATATACGGAAGGTCAACCTCTTCAAACGGGTCTTTTCTCGCACTGTTGCGTTTTGCCGTAAATACAGGGTCATGAGGCGGAAACGGCAATGACCAGATCGTGACATTCTTCAGTGCGTCACCAGGTATATCAAGCCCTTCCCATAGGTGAACTGAACATAAAACCGTTTCCTCTTCCCCCTGGAATTTTTCTACTAAGCTGCTGATTTCCTCGTCGCCTTCAAAGTAAATCGGATACGGCAGCTCCCAAGCAGCTGCGAGCTCCTTAAACTCGTTTAATTCCTCAAAAGACGGGAAGAGCACCAGCGTTCTGCCTTTATAGTGCTTAATTGTCTCTATTGTTTGAGCTGTTTTTTGTTCTGCGCTCATTTCTGTTTTCCCATAAAGGGTAACGGTCATTTGTTCGTCATAATCATAAGGAGAATCAACCGTTAACGATAAGTAATCGTGAATCCCCAGACTGTCCGCAATATAGTCAAACGAACCGCCTTCTGACAGCGTTGCAGAAGAAAAGATATACGGAATTTTCTTTGAAAACACTTTCTCGCCAAGCACTTCTGCTACTGTTCTCGGCATCACGACAAAAGTGGATTCCGCTTCCTTTTGCTCCAGCCAGCTGATCGCATCCTTTTGATATAAAGATAATGAATACGCCATTTGCTCAACGTATTCCTCTACCACTGACAGCTCGTATTGATCAATGGTGTACATTTCTGACTCAAATACGAGTGCTTCACCAATTTTATCAAGCAACCGGCACAGCTCGTCCGCCGCCTTTTTGACACGCTGATCATTCTTTATTTCCAAACGGTGCGACCCGGCAACTTCTCTTGATTCTTCAGAAAGAACATAGAAAAATTCGTCGTTTGCAGCAAGTGCGTCTTCTATCAATTCAGCAAATTCTTCTCTAATGTCATTTTGAAGCAAACGTTCTAAAAATAATTCAAGAGTTGATTGCTTGACTCTGTAGGTTAATGCTTTTTGCGCAGCAAACTCTAACAGATGCCCTTCATCAAATACAACCGCACTATGATCAGGCAAGAGCGGCAGCTGTCCCTCCCGTTTGCGCGATTCTTCCGTCCATACATGTTCCATATAGAAATCATGAGAACAAATGATCAAGTCTGTTGACTTGCGATAATAATCTCTTGATAGCGTCAAGCCGCATCTATGTCTCATATCACATGTCAGGCAATCTTGAAACGAGTCGTAGCTTACTTGCGACCATTCTTCATTCGAAAGGTTAGCGTACTGCTTTCGGTCACCGTATGGATAAAACCGCTGCATGGCCTGTGACTCATGGACAAATGACGGTAAAGCTTCATAAAGATCAAGCCACTTTTCATCATCAGATCGCTGCATTGTTTTTTCAAGCTTTTTCAAGCATAGATACTGCTCATGTGATTTCGATAGCCTTGTGTCAATCTTAAGATTTAAATGTTCAGCCAGCTTCGAAATGTCTCCCTCTTTTTTCACGAGCTGTTCGATTAGCGTTTCATCAGCACAAGCGATAATAGCGGGTTTTCCGACATATCTTGCATAACTGATCGCAAAAAGAAGGTAAACAAGTGTTTTCCCCGTTCCTACTCCGGCTTCGGCAAACATGACTTTTTTCTCTTTAAACGCCCGTTCCAGCTGAAAAGCCATGAACACTTGCTCATCTCGAAGATCAAACCCTTTTTCGGGAAGAATATCGTAAAACACGTCACCAATCCAATTGTTCAATTCTTCATAAAAATTCTTTGTTTTCGTTAAAGAAAAAGGCAAACGTGATGTTGTCACCCAGTTCCAACCCCCAACTATTCGGCATTCAGACCATCTATAATATCATTTAACCCTTTACAATACAACAAAAAAACTTGGCGAGGCCAAGTTTTTTTCATTTCATTTCCGATTAACATGTGAACATAAAAACGGATGGTCTGTTGAATGTGTATGTTTTACCGCATTTTCTAGAGCTTCCTGTGCGGAAGTCATGGCGGAAGGATCGAACTCCGCTCCGGCTTCCTGTAGCTGGGAGGCAGTTGCGTCTAACGCCTTTTGTATTTTACTGAAGTGCTCGCTGTTCAGCATAAAATAAGGATCACCTCTCAAAAGAAATAATCATCATTCTATGCCGATACTTCACTTTCTATACATGCCCTCCTGAATGTTTAGCACGTGACCTGCACAAACTACAACAGATATTCGATCGAATATCCATCTTCACAAATTTATTCTATCCGGGAGTGATGGTTACATGAGTTATAAAGATCGATTAGATCAGCATTCTGAATTGTTTCATCACAATTGGACGCGGCCGAAACGCTCTAAATCGCAGGTGAACGGCCACACCGAAATGTCCCAGACCAACATTATTTTACGGAGCAACGCAAAAGCGCACCGCTGGTAATGGCAGGATAAACTGTAAAGATGCTTACAGGCTGTCGAATATCGACAGCCTGTAAAATTATATCTATAGAAAATTTTCTGTCTATTTTCTTTTCTCTACATAAATAGTTTTGGATTGAACTGCGTCTTTCATTTTCCCGCCTTTGTATAACTCAACATTAACCTGCCATCTCTCTTTAAATGTAGGTTTTAGTAGTTTACTGAAATAAAACTTTTTAACAGGTGTTTTATTCGAGAATGAACCCTTTTGGAAATAATTACCGAGGTTATATTCCCCATCTAAGGTGACAACACTCATTCGATAGTTCAATGTCCCACATTTTCCATTTGTCTGAGCATATGCATCAATAGAAGTAGCTTTTCTTGTATATGTTGTTGCATCAGTCCAAACCCTAGCTTCACAACCTTTAATTCCTTGAACTGTTTCCCATGAACTCATTGCTGCTTCTGCTTTTGGACTGCAAATAAAGGTAGAGCCTGCTATCAGTAATGCAGAAGCACCCATCAAGATTTTCGATGTTTTTTTCACTAATTCCAACTCCTTCATATTTTTACATAAAATATTATAAATCAGCATTATATATATATCAAGACTAGTAGGTAAATTTTAAGAAATTATTAAACTATAGCAACTTACATTATAAAAGGCAAATCCGTTAAGAATTTGTCTTTATTATGAGAAATTATTATAAATTACTACGTATGTATAATAAATGGTTCATAAAAACTTTATTCCCCAACACTATCCCAAAGATATTCAAGTTTAAAATTTATCCTAAATAGCCGAAAAACAGGAACTCAAGTCCCTGTTTTTCGGCTATTTCCTTAAAGTACCATTTATGACCTATTTTTAAATCCTATAAAAGGGACTATATTTTTGAAATTGTTTTTTTCTTTTTAGCCCAGTACTGATAATAATCCGTTTTAATAAATCCATTAAAGAGCTTTCGTTTCTTCGTTGCTTTTCTTCCATATGCTTCCTCAAAATTTTCATTTGAAGTCAGCATATACACAGACCACGTATCAAGCGGTTCGAACGCCTGCCCCATTTCTTTGTACATTTGTTCCACAGCTTTTTTCTCTCCGAGACGTTCTCCGTACGGCGGGTTTCCGACAATCACGCCAAACTCAAGTTTTGTAGTGAAGTCCTTTACCTGCATTTGTTTAAATTCGATTAATTCGCTCAGTCCCGCTTCCTCTGCATTTTCTTTTGCGATTTGCACCATGCGGTGATCTACGTCACTGGCGAAAATCGTAAGCGGCTGATCATAGTTTGCCTTTTCTTCGACTTCAAGACGTGCTTTGTCCCACAGATCTTTACCGATCCACTCCCAATCCTCTGAGACAAAATCGCGGTTAAATCCCGGGGCAATATTTTGGCCGATTAATGCGGCTTCAATCGCGATCGTTCCGGAACCGCAAAAAGGATCGACAAATGGACGGTCCGGAGTCCAATTTGTTAATTGCACCAAAGCGGCAGCAAGCGTTTCTTTAATGGGCGCGCCTCCCTGATCCACGCGGTATCCCCGTTTGTGGAGGCCTGTCCCTGACGTATCAAGTGTAATAACCGCCTGATCTTTCAATAAAGAAATTTCCACCTTATATTCGGCGCCTGTTTCTTCGATCCAGTCATTGGCTTTGCCGGACTGCAGCTTCAGCTTTTCAACAATCGCTTTTTTGACGATCCGCTGACAGTCGGGAACGCTTGCAAGTGTTGATTTAACGGATTTACCGATGACAGGGAATTTCCCGTTCTCCGGTATAAATGAACGCCAGTTAACCGCTTTCGTTTTTTCAAACAGCTCATCAAATGTTTTTGCTTTAAATGTAGCAACTTGAACTTTTACGCGGTCCGCCGTTCTCAGCCAAAGATTCGCACGGCAAATCGCAAGCGCATCTCCTTCAAAGATAACTTTTCCGTTATCAACCTTGCATTCATATCCTAAGTCACGAACTTCTTTTGCAACTACAGCTTCAATGCCCATCGGCGCTGTTGCAATTAGTGTATACTTCTTCATCGTATCACCCTGTCTTTTAAAACTTTTCTCTCATCAAGATAAAAGCTCTCCTTATACGGGAGAGCTTGATTTCATCATTTAATTTAAGTGGTCTAACGTTCTGTAAGCCATGTTTTGTTCCATCGTACTGCAATCGGCTCATCACCTCGTACTCAGGCGGCAATCATCTATCTACAGAAAGCATTCTGTCCTTCTCTCCGTTGAATTCCGTCAAGAAGGTTCCCCTACCAAAATTTGGGTTTCTCGCTCGAGGGGTTTACCGCGTTCCACTCTCACCATTTCTAGTGAGACTTCGTCACTGTGGCACTTTCAAGGATACTCAGCCATATCCAAAGGACGTAGGCTTTTTTCCTGCCGTCAGCCTATCAAGGCTGCCCTAGCTTATGACTTCGCTAGGCACGAACACTACGGGCATCTCAGCACCGTGCGAGCATGGACTTTCCTCTACAGATTCAAGATCTGCAGCGATTACCCGAACGTTAAGAACATGAATTATTATATAACAACTGATTGTCATTTACAAGCGCCATTTTTTACAAGCGCAGATCAATCATAAAGCTTGCTGCCAAAAACATGCTTTTCTAAGTTAGACAGCCGTTTTAAGATATCAAAGTTCGTTGTGTTTGATTGCACTGGCTGTTTTTTGCTGGCTTCTTCAAGCTGTTTTTTCAGCTGCAAATTTTCCTGCTGCAGTTCTTCAATTTCTTGATGGAAGGTTTCATAATCCTTAATGATCATATCTAAAAATTTGTCAACGTCTTCTTGTTTGTAACCTCTAACGCCTGTTTTAAATTCTTTTTCCAAAATGTCTTTCGCAGAAAGCTTTACTTTATCAGCAAGCATCTTTTTCACCTCGTATCGTGAATCATCATCTTATATTTTTTCAGAAATCTAGACGATTGTCAAATTTCTCTTTCTTTGTTATGAGAAGCTGTCTTCCTCTACTGTCACTCTCAGATCATCCATTGTGATAAAGTAGATCGGATAGCCATCCTGTTCGCGTCTTTTTTCAGCTGTCTCAAGCATATACTTTGGGGAACCAGCCATTTCAGAGTCATATAAAAGCATAAGCGCGTCAGACTTATCAATGAAGAACTGATTTTTTTGTTTGAACTGAAGCGGGCTTTCATACGGACGATGAGTCAGGCTTTCCTCGTAGTCCGCCTGGGCCAGAACAGCTTCATACAGTTCCTTATTCGGCTCTTTCCAGTTCTTTTCCTGCTCGTAAAATGGTGTGATGACAGCAACCTTCAAGTCAGGGTATTCTTCCTGCAAATCATATGCAACTTCGGCCGACCAGAGTTCTGTTCCAAGCTGCCCTGAAATTAAAATCCATTCTAATCCTTCATCCAAAAAAGCAATCAGCCGGTTCTTAATGGCTTTTTTTATGTAATACAGCGCCTTGTCATCCTGTTTAAATATCCCGAGTTCAAACGGTTTATATCCTGTTATTGCCAATACTTTCATCTTTTCACCTGCTTTAAAAAATGGGGCTCCCTTTGGGCCCCATTTGATGTGCTGCGTTGGTTTACACCATCAAGCTGCACGTTTCCATACTAGTAATCGCAACAAGGTCTTCCTGCTTGAAAATGCTGATGCGTAGCCGGATCAACATTTGAGAAAGTGTGTGGAAAGTAGTGAACGTGCTGGAAATGCTGGTGATTTACGTTTGTTGTGTGCTGTGGGTGAATGTGCGGCACGATTGTTTTTGAAAACGTATGGTGTTCACAGCAATGAGTAGGATGGACAATCGGCGCCATCATGTGCGGTCTGCAGTGATGCATGATTTAAATCCCCTTTCCATAAACTTTATTACAATACTAAGCTATGAAAAATAGGGGGTACATGTTCTGATGCAAAGACCTATTTTAAAAGTGTGCAATTAAGCTGTCTTTAAAGTTTGAAAATACGAAAGCAATCAAAAACACAACGACGAAGAACAAATAAAAAACACCCTTATACATACCAACTCTCCCTTTAAAAATAACTAACGTCATTTTACAGGATTCGCCGGTTTTCTACAACAAAATCGATGTGAATCCAGCAAAAAAATTTCATGGCGAAAGAAGTCGTCTTTTGCGCTTTCCCGGAGAATATTTAAGAGGAATATTTCCTCTTCAAACGGGCAATTCTCACGTGCAGATTTTCCGTTTCTTTTTCTGATAAGGACGCCTCATCAGCAAGTAATTGTTCAGCTTTATGTAAAGCTTTCCCGAATTCCTTTTTCTTATGCTCAAAATATTTCGCAAGCTCTATCGCTGAAGTGTACCTGCATTTTTGGTGCTGAGAATGAGATAGCTTCTCCCAAAGCGGGACTGCATCTTCTAGGCGGTTTTGTTTTTTGTACAGCATTGATAAATCTAAAAGGGCTCTGTCTTTATTTTCAAATGACTTTTCTTTAAGTCTTTCAAGCTGATTGACTGCTTGGCCCGTTTCCTTATGGGCCATAAACCATTTCGCCATTGCGTAAGCTTCATCATACTCTTTTGGCATATCAGAAGCGGAAAGAATTTTCTTTGACATATGAATGTACAGTGAAATTAACGACAGCACATCCATCTCATTATGGTGCAGCACACCCTTTAAAAGATCCGGTTCCTGTGCCTTAATAAAATGAAAGTACAGCATCGGCGCCAAATAGCCCGGGGTGTCTTCTTTTCTGCGTACGCCGAGCTCTTCTTTTTCAACTGAGCCAAGCGACACGCGTTCCATTTTGTGCTTCCACAAACGCCTTGCTCCATGCAAGAGGTCAAAATGCCCGAATTCCGGGAGCTTCGGAACTCTGTCACGAATCAGTGTATGCCTTGTTTTTACCTGCGGCCAATCAAAAGCTTTTCCGTTGTAGGTAACAAGTGATGTAATATCAACCTCGCTTAAAAAGCTCTGATACAAGGCGACTTCATTCCCCGGTTTGGGCAGAAGATGCTGTTTGATTACCACTCGATCTTTATATACCCTTGCATGGCCGAGCAAAAAAATCGTATTGCCGGCTCCACCGCCAAGACCTGTTGTTTCTGTATCAAAGAAAAACAGGCTGTTGTTTTCATATCCTTTTGCAGATAATGTATGCGAGAGGCTGCTTTTGTTCCATAACCCGATGACTTCATCCAGCTCGGAAAAACAGTAATGCCCGTGCTGATGGGAGAGCGGATATTCTACTTCCCTGATCAGACAGTATTCATCCTCAAAGAAGAAAGGCTTCACGCCATAAGCCTCCCACTCTTTAAGAAATGGTATATCAGAGCGAATGTCTGAAGTCCCATTCTCTTCTATCTTGTGTTCTGCTTCCTCCAGCACCATATGCTTTTTCATACGCTGGAGTTTTCCTTTTAACGACATGCCTAACCTCCTTTCCTTATGACATTTGGTCCAACAGCTGCAAAATTCGTTCCTTGGCTTTTATTCCTTCTATTTCAGTACCTATACAAGACGGACAGCCATCATGACAAGGACATTGTTTTATCAGCCGCTTAGCCGCTTCATTAATGTCAGCAAACCGTGTAAAAACTTCCTCTGCCAAGCCGATTCCTCCCGGATAATGGTCATACAAAAATACCGTTGGCAAACCGGTATGGGCAGCTTTGATTTGCGAAACGACATGGACATCATTTAGGTCACACATAATATACACAGGGACAATATGCTGCAAAACATTCGATATGCCGAGAAGCAGCTGTTCGAGTGTCTTTTCTCCAATGTCTTCATCAATTGTTTTGATTTCAAGCCAAGCCGCACTCGTATGGAGTTCTTCTTCCGGTAAATGGATAGGGCCTGATCCGATATTTTCAAAAGTAGTCATCTTAATCTTTTTAAAAATAGTGGGCAATGCATTTACTGTAACATCGCCGTAATGTAGGGATGTACGGCTCCTCTCTTTTGTTTTGTCAATTTCCAGCACCTTCAGCTGGACTGCCAGATTGGCATCCGTGTAATATTCCACATCAACTCTTCTGACATAAGCCTTTTTATGATCCCAATCAAGCTTTTCCACTTGGAATTGCACGCCTTCATGCAAATAAATCGCTTCATCATGAAGAAGCGTCATCGCACTAAACCGATCCATTTCACCGATGATTCTCACATTCGCAACATCCGTTTGATCGACAATGACCACATTTTCTTGTGAAGCCGAACGCAGACTGATATTGGAAGCAGGAAACGATTCGTTTGCCCAATGATAACGTTCTCCATTGCGGTGCAGGACACCTTCTTCCTGAAGGTACTCGAGGATATCACTGACGTCCAGCGGCCCAAACTCTTCATCGGCTTTAAAAGGAAGTTCATAAGAAGCGCATTTTAAGTGATCAACTAAAATAATTAGATTCTCTGGGTTGATTCTTGCCGATTCCGGCGAACGGTCAAAAAAGTATTCAGGATGGCGCACAATATACTGGTCAATCGGCGTTGAATTAGCCACCATGACAATCAAGGACTCACCGTGTCTTCTGCCGGCTCTTCCCGCCTGCTGCCACGCACTTGCCACACTTCCGGGATAACCGGTCATGATACAGACCTGCAGCTGACCGATATCAACCCCGAGCTCCAGCGCATTTGTGCTGACAACCCCAAGAATTTCGCCATCTCGCAGCCCTCTTTCGATTTCTCTTCGTTCTTTTGGAAGATATCCTCCCCGATAGCCTCTGATAGACTTTGCCCCGATCTCTTTTTTCACCAGTTCCTGAATATGGCTTAAAATAATTTCCACACGGACTCTGCTTCTGGCAAATACAATGGTCTGCACTTTGTTCTTCAGGAACTCTTTCGCCAGCTCGTTTACTTCTACTGTTGCGCTTTTTCTGATGTTAAGCGGCTGATTAACAATTGGCGGATTATAAAATACAAAGTGCTTCCGTCCGCTTGGCGCACCGTTGTCATCAACCAGCCTCATTGAGTTTCCGGTCAGCTGCTCTCCCAATTCCTTCGGATTCGCGATCGTTGCCGAGGTACAAATAAAGATCGGGTCACTTCCATAAAATCGGCAGATCCGTTTCAGCCGGCGGATTACATTTGCCACATGGCTTCCGAATACACCGCGATACGTGTGCAGCTCGTCTATCACAATATATTTAAGGTTTTCAAACAGACTCACCCATTTTGTATGATGCGGAAGAATTGCCGAGTGGAGCATATCAGGGTTTGTAATCACAATGTGCCCTGATTTTCTGACTTTTTGTCTGATCGCCGGAGATGTATCTCCGTCATATGTAAAACTTTTAATATCAATGCCCATCTCATCAATGATTTCATTGAGCTCACTTTTTTGATCCTGGGCCAGCGCTTTAGTAGGAAATAAATATAACGCCCGGTTTGTATCGTCCTCAGCGATAGATTGCAGGACAGGCAGGTTGTAGCATAATGTTTTCCCGGATGCCGTAGGCGTTACAGTTACAATGCTTTCACCTTTTTGCACATATTGAAAAGCGGCATATTGGTGGGTATATAAGGCATCAATTCCCCTTTTGGAAAGGGCTGTTTTGAGTCTCTCATCTATACGTTCAGGCATCGGTCTTGTCCTTGCTTCACGAGGCTCAATTTCATGCCAGTTCACAACGTTTTCATTTCCTTTCAATTCAGAAATGAGTTCAGTCAGTGATTTCTTTTTCATTCTTTACACCTCTTTATCAAGTACAGTTTACCGAATATTTGTTTGCATGGCTAGGTGCAAATTTTATACAATCGGACAACAAAAAAGCAAGGCATCCGCCCTGCTTATTTCGCTCTTATTGTGAGCAGCTTTGTTTCGCCTTTATGTGCAGCCTTTTCGCCTGCAGGCTCTATTGTTTCCACAGCTTCCCCATTCATCATGACGATTGGGATGACTGTGCTGCTCGCTTTTTCTTTTATTAACTCCAAATCACACGTGATGAGCGGGTCGCCGACCTTTACTTTGTCACCTTCTTTAATATGAGCGGTAAATCCTTCTCCATTCATATTTACGGTTTCTAATCCGACGTGAATTAACAGCTCGATTCCCGAACGTGTCCGGATGCCCACGGCGTGTTTTGTATGAAACAGCTGAATCACTTCACCTTCAGCAGGTGAAACAATTTCACCATTAGAGGGTTCAACTGCAATTCCTTCGCCCATCATTTTTTGTGAAAAAACAGGATCCGGCACATCTGTCAGATCCATTACCGTCCCGTCTGCCGGAGAATAGATGACCTCTTCCGCAATTTTTTCCTCTGATTTTCCCATTCCGAATAATTTTTTCAGCAATGTGTTATCTCCCTTCCAATTCATCAACCGTTATCCCTTCATTCACCACCTATTTAACCACACTTTCAATTTCGCTTCAATTTATAACAACATCCGGCACAAACGCATAGTCTGATAAAAAAAGGCGGTGGCTCATTTGGAATGTAAAGATGACAAAAAGAATGAATTGTCTAAGAAAGAAGAGATCATCAATCAAGCAATGGACCATCTGTTTCAGTCTTCTGCATTAGGAAATCTTTTACATGGTTTTCAAAACTTGATCGACTCTAGTTTTAAAGATGTACAGACAACGATAGACGTCAGAGAAAGTGATGACGGGCTGTATGTCGATATCACAATTCCAGCAACGTTTCGAGACGGCGAGATTCTCATCGACATTAAGTCCCGGTACCTCCATGTAACGCTTCAGGAAAAACAGAAGGAGCAAAACGCCTCCACATTAACAAGCATGACAAGAACCGTACAGCTGCCTTATGAGGTACATCAGGAAGAAATGGAAACGTCATGGAGTGAGCAGACAATGACGCTTTTCTTCCCAACAAATAAGCATGAATGATTTGATTCATTCATGCTTTTGTTATTTGAAAAAGCTGGTAAATCCCTTTATTAATGAGCCGACTTGATTCATGGCACTCATGACTTGGCCTGTCGTATCCATCATTTTATTAAAGTCAAACTGCCCGTTCGCTTTTTTGAATTGCGACATAATACTTTGAACCTGTGAAGGCTGCTGCTGATTCGGTCTCGGAATAGGATAAGGATTAGGAAATACCGGCGGCTGCATAGGCATAGACTGAGGCGGATTATACGGCTGATAAAACTCCTGTTGTCCGTAATGCTGCGGAACGTACTGTTCAGAATGAACAGGCGCATTCTGCTGATAATATCCCTGCACTTGCTGAGGATAATAATAACCCAATTGCCGAGGATCGTTTTGAGGTCTCCTTTTCATTGCGATTTCCCCCCTAGACTCAACAGTTTCTCTCCTATATATGTATGAATCATTTCTTTTGTTTGTGTCTGATGCTATCAAGCGTGTTTGTCAAATTGTGTCGAAAGTTTAAATTTTTTAAAAACAGAAAAAAGTCGAATCATTATGATACCATATTTTCAATACAGATGAGAGGGGATGCACCATAATGAACGTACCATACTTAAGCAAACGTTTTGCAGAAATGAAGAAATATGAAACAGACTGTGTGAATAAACTGATGGACTTTGCCAAGTTCCTCTATATTCAAGGACACCTCAACGCAACTGAATTTCGTAACAGTATGAAGGTTCTGGAAGCAAATGGAGCAGAAAGCCCGGCATATGAGCTGAATTAATGTCCGGCCCCCTATAATAAAAATGAAGACAGCCTTATTGGCTGTCTTCACTTGCAATTTCATCCCTCACTGTCTGCAATGTGTAAATGACTGATTCAGTGATGTCTTTGAATCGCTTTTTATGAATATGATGAACATATGATTGAAGAATCAATTCCAGGAAATTATCTTTTGCGGTCTCTATTTGCTCAGCATGCACGTATTTCGGACGGTGAGACTTTATAAATTCAAGCGCCCCTTCCGCCCAGTGAGCTGCCAGGGCATCATTCTCCTCCACAGCAGGCTTTATCGTCTCAAAAAAATCGTACGAATGGTTATTTTCTTTCCCTTCCTGATATCGTGCAGCACCTGTTTCAGCGGCTTCAATCATTTGCTCGGTAACTTTCAGCAATGTTTGTGGTTGCAACATCCTTCACCTCAAAGCTTATCGTACCAAATTTTGCTCAAAAATTCAGCCGATGCGGTATACCTTATCTACAGCATACCTCTCTTGAGGGGATCGGTACAGTTCGTTTATACATATATGAAGATCCATGATTTCTTCTTCCAGAACACTCAAACGCTCGTCCTCCGTTTCACGCATTTCAGCCTCGAATACATCTATAGAACGGCCAAGGCTCTGTTCAGCACAGTTTATTTCAGTTTCTATATCAGAAAGCATTCGGAGAATATCTGTCTTGCTTACGTAACCGGACATTTGTGTTCCTCCCTTTACTCTTCTCTCCCGGTTAAATTCTTTGCTCGTACGGCGCAATCCTTCCGCATGACAAAACTAGAAGCAAATCGCCAAACAAACAGGTATTCCACGAAAAGCTGAAGTTTTCGACAAAAAGACACGCAAAAATTGTATGATCCTCACGCTTAATGCACACGATACTTGTGAGGAGGTGCCGTATGAAATCTAGACCGAAAAAAACCGGCCAGCAAAAAAAGACAGAATCAAAAGCAGTTGATTCTTTAGATAAAAAACTAGGCGGCCCGAACCGTCCTTCTACGTAAGAAGCAAGGAAATTCCTTGCTTCTTTTATTTCTTCAGCCAATGCTCCACCGCAAAGAGCGCATGCAGCTGACGTTTTTTGTTTACATACCAGTCAGTCAATTCTATCTGCCGCGGCAATGCCTCCCGCGCAAAGAGGCCTTTCTTTATCTTTCCATGAAACCAATCTGTTTTCTTTCCGTCTAATGAGTGAGTTAATTCAGGGTAGCATGTCCTTAGCATAGGAGATGTCCTTTTTGTGATTCCGATCATTTTTTCCATATCAAAACGGGAGCCTGTATGCGGCACTGTGTGCAAAAAGTCATAAAAAGAAGAAAACAGTTCCGGACTGAACAGCAATTGTGACAGCTGTTTTCCAAGCCTTATCCTTTCTTCGGTTTTAGAAAAACGCTTGGCCGAAATACCGTAAAGAATGCCGTCTGAAGAAGGAAAAATAACGGTGTTGAAATGAAACCAGTCACTTAAATAAAAAGGAATCGTGCCAAAAACGTTCTTTTTGAACGAAGGATTTTGTATAATAGGTGTTTGGATAGTGTTTTGTTCATTTATAATGAGAGCATACATGAGCCGCTCCGTGTTTCGTTCATGCCAAAAACGGGTCCACTCTTCTGTCATAAATTGTGATACGCCAAACAATTGCAGATAGTTGAACAGGGGCTTCCCGATTTTTACAGACCAGTGGTACAAAAGAAGCTGCGGATAGGCATCTGAAAAGATGAGCCAATTCGCTCTCTCGTAGGCCAAAAAGAACCACCTTTGCTGTGACTCTCGCAGACCAAGCTGAAACAGACTGCCCTTTAAATCAGTCATCGACCAGCCGGCATTGCGTGAAACGAAGGAAGCTAAGAGCGACCATTTAATTTCCGGATGACGGTCATAGAATGTTTTATAAGCATTCGTTCTTGAAATATTATCGGCGTTTTTGACTGCTGTCTGCCGCTCAATCCGGCGAAGAAGCTTTCTGATGGCCTGTTGTTCTTGCACGTTCATTCACTTCCGTCACTAATAGTTTAATAAGGAGGATGAGAAAGTGATTCGGTATCCTAACGGAAAAACGTTTCAGCCGAAACATCCGGTTTCATCCCAAAACAGTCATAAAAGAGCGCCATCTTACAGTAATCGCGGAATGACCCTCGAAGATGACTTAAACGAAACGAATAAGTATTATCTGACAAACCAAATTGCCGTGATACACAAAAAGCCGACACCTGTTCAAATTGTAAATGTCCATTATCCAAAAAGAAGCGCTGCAGTCATAAAAGAAGCCTATTTTAAACAATCATCGACAACAGATTATAACGGAGTTTATAAAGGGCGGTACATTGACTTTGAGGCGAAAGAGACAAAAAACAAAACCTCTTTCCCCCTGCAGAATTTCCATGATCATCAAATTGAGCATATGAAGCAGGTAACGGCTCAAGACGGTATTTGTTTTGTTATTATATCCGCTTTCGGCCAGGTTTATTTTTTAGAAGCCGATAGACTGTTTTATTTCTGGGAAAGAAAAGAAAAAAACGGCAGAAAATCAATTCGAAAAGATGAGTTAGAGGAAGCAGCTTATCCGATTTCTCTTGGATACGCGCCAAGAATTGATTATATTAGTATTATTGAGCAGCTTTATTTTTCGCCATCATCTAGTGCGAAAGGTTGATTAACGAAAGGTTGAGATGTTATGTCAGATCAATTTAACAGCCGTGAAGCTCGACGTAAAGCGAACAGCAAGTCGAGCACTTCACCGAAAAAAGGCAAGAAACGAAAAAAAGGCGGTTTGTTTAAAAAGACGCTATTCACTTTACTCATTCTGTTTATCCTGGGTGTAGTCGGCGGCGCCGTTACATTTGCCGTCATGGTTTCTGATGCGCCATCACTGGACGAAAACAAATTGAAGACGCCTTATTCATCGACAATTTATGATAAAAACGGAAAAGAAATCGCTGAATACGGCTCCGAAAAGCGGTCCTATGTCTCGATAGATGAAATTCCCGATGTTGTAAAAGAAGCCTTTATTGCGACAGAGGATGCCCGTTTTTATGAGCACCACGGGATTGATCCTGTCCGTATCGGAGGCGCCTTAGTCGCCAACTTTAAAGACGGCTTCGGAGCTGAAGGCGGAAGTACCATCACCCAGCAGGTCGTCAAGAACTCCCTTCTGTCACATCAGAAAACGCTGAAACGGAAGGTGCAAGAAGTCTGGCTATCGATTCAGCTTGAACGCAATTACTCTAAAGATGAAATTTTAGAAATGTATTTAAACCGGATTTATTTTTCTCCTAGAGCATACGGAATCGGAAAAGCGGCGGAAGAATTTTTCGGCGTCACTGATTTAAGCAAATTGACTGTGGAACAAGCTGCGACACTTGCGGGTATGCCGCAAAGTCCGACAGCATACAATCCCGTTAAAAACCCAGATAAAGCGGAAAAAAGACGGAACATCGTACTCAGTCTCATGAAAAAGCAAGGATTTATTTCTGATTCTCAATATAACAAAGCGAAAAAAGTGGCAGTGAAAGATGAAGGCGTTGTATCACAGAAAGAATATGAAAAAACAAATTCAAATAAATACAGTGCGTTTGTTGAAGAAGTCATGAAAGAAATTGAAGAAAAATCTGATGTCAATCCAGGTACTGACGGATTAAAGATTTATACAACATTAGATACAAAAGCACAAGACAAACTAGATGAATTGATGGACGGAGACACTGTCGGATTTACTGAAGGCATGCAGGGCGGTGTTTCGCTTCTCGATACAAAAACCGGAGAAGTCCGCGCGATTGGTGCCGGTAGAAATTCTACGGTTGGTGGCTACAATTACGCGACTCAAGCTCAGCGACAGCCTGGTTCTACCATTAAACCAATTCTCGACTACGGTCCAGTTATTGAAAATAAAAAATGGTCCACTTACGAGCAAATTGATGACTCAGCTTACACGTATTCAGATGGAACACCTATCCGTAACTTTGACCGCAAATATAAAGAACTAATGTCTATGCGTGAAGCACTTGCGCAATCTCGGAACATTCCTGCTTTAAAAGCATACCAAGCAGTGGGTAGAGATGCTGCTGTAGACTTTGCTAACGGATTGGGACTAGGATTAGATAAAGATAAAGTATATGAATCGTATTCTATCGGTGGATTCGGAAAAGGCAATGTTGGTGTCTCTTCACTAACGATGGCAGGAGCATACAGCGCCTTCGGAAATAACGGAACATATAATGAACCGCATTTTGTAAAGTCTATTGAATTTAACGATGGCACAAAGCTTGACTTAACACCAAAATCAAAGTCAGCAATGAGCGATTATACTGCGTTTATGATTACAGATATGCTGAAAACAGCTGTTAAGACAGGTACTGGACAGCTTGCACAAGTACCCGGTGTGGAAGTAGCAGGAAAAACAGGGACGACCAACTTTGAAGAAAGTGAAATCCAAAGGTACAATATCGCAAGCGACGGTGCCCGAGATTCTTGGTTTGTCGGCTACACACCGCAATATACAGCAGCTGTCTGGACGGGTATGGGAGAAAACGAAGCTGGAAAGAAATCTCTTTCAACTGAAGAGCAAAAAGTTGCAAAACGCATCTTCGCCCAGCTCATTGCCGATGTCGATGACGGAAGCGGATCATTTGAGAAGCCTGACAGCGTAGTGGAAGCCACTGTAGAAAAAGGCTCTAACCCGGCAAAACTGGCAGGGCCAAATACGCCAAGCGATAAAAAGCTCACAGAGTATTTTGTAAAAGGTACGACTCCTACTACTGTTTCTAAAACATATGAGAAAGAAGAAAAAGAAGAAACAGCAAAACTGTCTGGTTTAAGTGTGAAATATGATAAAGATAATCAATCATTGACATTAAGCTGGAATTACGACGGAGATGCGACCTTTGCTGTTAAGCAATCTGTTGATGGCGGCAGCTACTCTGAAATTCAAAACAGCTCTGCAAAAGAGGCAGTCATTTCGGGCGTGCAGCCAGGCTCTGTATACAAATTCGAAGTGACAGCCGTCAGTGATGATGGCAAAAGTTCAGCGTCGACCTCCTATGAAGTGCCGAAAGCCGAAGAGGATGAAGATAAAAAAGACCAGCAGCAAACGGATGATGAAAATCAAGATGATGAGAAGACTCAGGATGATACACAAACTGATGATTCTCAAACAGATGACAGTCAGAAAGATCAAGATCAGACAGATGATTCAACAAACGATCAAGACAAAAAACAAGACAACACGAACACCAACCCGTCTGACAACAGCAACCAAGACCCATCTAACGATAACAGCAACAATAACAATGGCCGCAAAGAAGAAGATGCGTCAGATGGTGACTCAACAGACGATTCAACAGGAACGGATACAGATAAAAACAAAACAAATACATCTGGCAATACACAAACGAATTCATCATCAACTGAAAAAACGAATTAAAGACAAAGCCATCACCCTTTTAAAGGTGATGGCTTTTTTCTGCACAATAAAACCTCCCTCTTTAGGGGAGGTTTTATCGTTTCATCGCGTGATGCTTATAAAAATGCTTTTTCATTTCTGTAAAAAGTTCATCTAGCTGGATAAAGCAATGATATTGGGTCGGCTTCAGCAGAATAAACTCCACTCGTTCAGCCCAATTAATCGGCTTAGCCGGAAATGATTTCTTTGTCAGTTCTGACCAATTCAGCGATATCACCCGCTCACCCGCTGTCCAATGAAATGAAGCCAGTAAACATACAATACCTTTAAGCATGTCGTTTTGATCGCATCTGGACTTTCTTGTTTGAAATACAGGGAGAAGTGATTCTTTTGTTTCTTCCCACACTTGAAATAGATACGGAACGTACTTGCCGCTGTTTTCCCATGGCAATATGTCCTGCGTGGTCTCGCAGAAGTCAAAATACAAAGGATTAATCCTTAATGGTTCCTTGATATCAGTGAAGTCAATATGTCCTAGACTGCGCAAATATTGCTCATAAGAAGCTAACAATTCATTCGCTGCCGTCATCGTTTCACCAGCCCTTTTTTATCTCTCTTCTGCCCTTCTCTGCACAGAGAAAGCAATGGACATTCCGCACAGCGCGGCGATTGTGCCTTACAGTGGTATCTTCCGAAGAATATGAGACGATGATGGGTAACGGACCAATCTTCTTTAGGAACCTTGCGCATCAGTGTCTTTTCGACTTCCAGCACCGAATCCTTCCACCGGCAGATTCCCAGACGCTTGCTGACCCTCTCGACGTGTGTATCCACTGCAATGGCCGGTACGCCAAAGGCAACAGATACGACAACATTGGCGGTCTTCCGGCCAACTCCTGGGAGTTTCACAAGCTCATCACGGTCCTTCGGTACTTCTCCGCCATAATCTTCAATAATCATTTTACTCAGTTTTTGAATATTTTTTGCTTTATTACGGTACAGACCGATTGATTTGATATCCTGCTGAAGCTCTTCCAGAGAAACAGATAAATAGTCTTCCGGCCGTTTATATTTTTGAAATAATGTTTTGGTCACCCTGTTTACAAGTGCGTCTGTACATTGCGCAGATAAAGCGACTGCCACCACTAATTCAAAGGGATTGGAATGAACAAGTTCACACTCCGCGTGGGGAAACATGTCGCCTATCTTCTCTAAACAGAATTCAATTTGTTTTAGATTTAACACGATTGTCACCTTTTCACTTTATTGTTCAAGCCAATTGTAAAAAGGAACCTGCCTCTTATACTCTTTTTGCGGTTCATTCTGTTTTGTTTGAACACGCCGGAATTTTTGACTGTGGATTTTGGCCTGCTCCACTGTTTTCAACCCGTTTTTCTTCCATTCAAACAAAATCCGGTCAATGTAGCGGAAGCTGAGTTTTCCTGATAATACAGCCTCTTTTAAAGCGTGTTTAATCAGCTGTGCATCATGCTGATCCTGATCCTGCCAAATGGCCAGCGTTTCACACTCTAAAGGAGATAACGGTCTTGCAAACTCTTCTTCAAAAATCGTATAAAGGCTTTTTTGTTCCCCTTCTGCTTTTCTTTCTTGTGTTTGATTCTGGGCAAGCTCTATATACTCATAGAGCTTGCCCCATAAAGGCTGGAGTGAATATTTCTCAAACTTGATGCCGTTTTGGTCTTCGCCTTCCTCAATAAACAGAAAACCCTTTTGGATAAACATACGCAATCTGTTTGTGCATTCTTCAACAGAAATCGTCATGCCTTCCTGCAGTTCATGCGGTGTAGGAAAATAAGATCCCTTTTCTAAATGCATTTTGATTTTCAACAGCAGAATCAGTTCTGTTTCGTTAAGTCCAAGCTGTTTATAGTGGGTCAGCAAAAGATTGGGGATCGTTGACATCCCCATCTCCTGCATATCAATAAATTGCTGTTTTTTCATCGTTACACCTCTTACTGTAAAGGATAGTGTTTTCCCCTTTACTGTAAAAAGTCTCCCTTGCAGGAGACTCTTTTTTCTTGTTTCATTTAAATGTATTACGGATACAGACGGTTCAACAGTCTTGGGAACGGAATTGTTTCACGTACGTGAGGCGCTCCGCTGATCCAAGCTACTGTACGCTCTAACCCTAGGCCGAATCCGGAATGTGGAACTGATCCATATTTTCTAAGTTCAGCATACCATTTATATGCGTCAGAATCCAGTCCATGTTCTTTAAGGCGCGCTTCCAATAGTTCCATATCGTGAATCCGTTCAGAACCGCCGATGATTTCTCCGTAGCCTTCAGGCGCGATCAGATCTGCGCAAAGCACTACATCTTCGCGGTCAGATGCCGGCTGCATATAGAACGGTTTTAAAGACGTCGGATAGCGAGTGATGAAAACCGGTTTGTCATAGTGCTCGGCAATCGCTGTTTCATGAGGCGCTCCAAAATCGTCTCCCCACTCGATATCGTCAAAGCCTTTTTCTTTCAGAAAATCAACCGCTTCGTCATACGTAATTCTTGGGAACGGCGCTTTGATTTGCTCAAGTTTTGACGTGTCTCTTCCTAGTGTGTTTAATTCAATTTTGCAATTCTTAAGAACCGATTGCACGATGAATGAAACGTAATTTTCCTGTACTTGAAGGTTTTCTTCAAATTCAACAAACGCCATTTCCGGTTCAATCATCCAGAATTCGATTAAGTGGCGTTTTGTTTTAGACTTTTCTGCTCTGAACGTCGGTCCGAAGGAGAATACTTTTCCTAATGCCATCGCCGCAGCTTCCATGTACAGCTGTCCGCTTTGAGAAAGGTAAGCATCTTCATCGAAGTATTTTGTCGCAAAGAGCTCAGTTGTTCCTTCAGGCGCGCTTCCAGTCAAAATCGGCGGATCTACTTTTACGAAGCCTTCGTTATTAAAGAATTCGTAAGTCGCGCGAATGATTTCATTGCGGATTTTCATGATCGCATGCTGGCGCTTTGAACGAAGCCATAAGTGTCTGTGATCCATCAAAAATTCCGTACCGTGTTCCTTTGGCGTAATTGGATAATCAGTCGCTTCGTGAATGACTTCAATATCTGTCACAGCTAATTCATAACCAAGCGGAGAACGCTCGTCCTCTTTGACAATTCCTTTTATATAGAGTGACGTTTCCTGCGTCACAGATTTAGCCGTTTGGAAAATGCTCTCTTCAACCTCCGCTTTTACAACGACACCTTGAATAAAACCTGTACCGTCTCTCAGCTGTAAAAACGCGATTTTCCCGCTTGAACGCTTATTAGCGATCCAAGCTCCGATCGTTACTTCCTCACCTACGTGCTTGTACACTTGGTTGATTGTTGTTTTCAAAATATTTCCCTCCAAAACAAGAAGACATTCGGAAGCTTTTGCCCCGCGAACTCTTTTATCATCACTTTATTATACCCGGTCTTAACTGACCGGGTCAATGCAGATAAAAAGCGGCTTTTTGTCAGCCGCTTTCTGATCCGTTAGCTATGTTTTTCTACAAATCGTTTGATTCGTTGCACCGCTTTTTCCAGAAGGTCTAATGATGTCGCGTAGGACAACCGGACATTATCGGGAGAGCCGAATCCGGAGCCTGGAACAATCGCGACTTTTTCTTCTTCAAGAAGCGCCTTGACAAATTCATCTACATCTTTGAATCCGCAAGTTTGAGCTGCTTTTTTTGCATTCGGAAATAAGTAAAAAGCACCTTCCGGCTTCACGCAGCTGAAGCCCGGGATTTCAACGAGCTGATCATAAATCGTGTTTAATCTATGCTCAAATGCTTTTCTCATCTCCTCCATTGGCTCAGAAGGTCCGTTGTATGCGGCAATCGCTCCGTATTGTGCGATGGATGTCGGATTTGACGTGCTGTGGCTTGCAAGGTTTGTCATCGCTTTGATGATCTCTTCTGTTCCAGCCGCATAACCGATTCTCCAGCCTGTCATGCTGTGTGATTTTGATACGCCGTTGATGACGATCGTTTGCTCTTTCAAACGGTCAGACAGCTGTGCGATGGAAACGTGTTTTTTTCCGCCGTATGTAAGTTTTTCATAAATTTCGTCAGATACTATCAGGATGTCATGATCAAGGCACACTTCACCAAGCGCGGCCAGCTCTTCTTCTGTATACATAACGCCAGTCGGATTGCTTGGTGAATTAATAACGATTGCTTTTGTTTTTTCTGTAATCGCTTTTTTCAGCTGCTCAGGAGAAATTTTAAAGTGATTTTCCTCAAGCCCTTCTACATAAACAGGCTGACCGCCAGCGAGTTTCACCTGTTCCGGATAGCTTACCCAGTAAGGCGTTGGGATAATCACTTCGTCTCCTTCATCCAAAATCACTTGGAAAAGGGTATACAGTGCATGTTTGGCACCAGTACAGACAATCAATTGAGACGGTTTGTATTCAATATTCTGGTCACGTTTAAATTTCTCTGCAATGCTGTTTTTTAATTCAGCCAAACCGCCTGAAGGCGTGTATTTCGTATGTCCTTCGTTCATTGAGCGTACAGCTGCATCAATAATGTGCTGCGGTGTATTGAAGTCGGGTTCGCCCGCTCCAAGGCCGATGACATCATGGCCTGCCGCTTTCAGTTCTTTCGCTTTCGCTGTAATGGCCAGTGTGGTAGACGGTGTTAATGCGGATACTCTTTTTGCCAGTTTCAACTTGAACTCCCCCTAATTCGTCTTAAGGCGTGATATTTTTGAGAATCTTTCCAGTTGTAAAGTCCACATAACTTAAACTGTATTGTCCTTCTTTGTCTAAGTACGTTACTTCCCAAAGCAGGACGTTCCCTTCTCTTGCCAGGTGAATCTCTTTTTGCTTTGAAACCAGCCCTTCATCTTGTATGATTTTCGCCGCTTTGTCCTCGGTGATTCCCTCTTTTGCTTCTTTTGAGAGAATTTTTGCTTTTTTATCTTCAGGAACCCATACATATAATTTGATGCCTTTTTTGTCGGTTCCCTTTACGATATAATACTTTTCTTTTCCGACAAATGTTTCGACTTGATCAACGCTGGTGAGGTCGGTTTCTTTTTTCGCTTCAGCAGCTGCTGCTTCGTGCCCCTTTTCCTTTTGTGCCATGGCTGATTTATAAATGTTTGCCGAGACAAGAAGCACTGCTAAAAAAATAATACCAAATATGGCGGTAAATATTAATGCTTTTTTTCTCATCTTCTCACCTACGTACGATAAATGGTAAAAACGGCTTGGTTTTTGTTTTCTTCATCAAGCGCAAGACCGAACATCAGATTATCTCTTTTCAGTGTCCGATTCAGCGTGTCTACAATTTTATAAAGGTCATCCGAATGCTCTACATTAATAGTTGAAAGAATTTCGATTTTGCTTTCCATTTTTTCATCCTCCAAATTGAACAAATATTGTTAGTCATACTCCTTTTCAGGACGCGCCATACTAGTACCACAAAGCGGAAAAACCCGCTTTTACAAATAAAACACGTCCTACTCCCACACCGGAAAGCCGCTTTATGCGGCTTTTATTCACTTTTTCCGGCAACATAAGCTTCAATCTCACTGTCAGTCACTTCAGATATTGCTGTTGTCGGCAGAGCATCAAGGAACAGGCGCCCGTAGCCAGCGGTTTTGACCCGTCTGTCTAATATGACAATCGTTCCTTTGTCTCCGGCTGTTCGGAGCAAGCGCCCAATTCCTTGTCTGAACGTCAGCACCGCTTCCGGCAGTGAGACCGTTTGAAACGGATTGCGCCCTTTCTTCCTCGCCAGCTCACATTTTGCAGCGTGCAGCGGATGATCCGGAGCCCGGAAAGGAAGTCTCACGATGATCACTGTCGTCAGTTCATCGCCAGGGAAATCAACGCCTTCCCAAAAATGATTCGTTCCAAGCAAAATGGCCTGATTGGCTGTTTTGAACGTTTTCATCAGTTTTCCGGGACTGCCGCCAGTTATGCCCTGAGCCAAAAGCTGTATGCCTGAAACACTCATGGCGAGCTTGAGTTCCTGATGCACTTTTTTCAGCATGTCATGAGACGTAAACAGCACAAGGATTTTCGGCTGTTTTTCTTTTGCCATCAGTTCGATATAACGTGCGGTATCCTGTATAAATTCAGTCTGCCCCGTATCTTGGATCGATTTTATTTCTTTTGGAATCATTACCTGCATCCGCTCATCATAAGAAAAAGGCGACGCGATCCTCATTGTGCGGGGGAAAAAGTCACTTAACCCCAAACGCTCAATGATAAATTGAAACGAATTTTCTATCGTTAGGGTTGCAGATGTAAGAACGACACTGTTTTTCCGGGCAAAAAACTGATCAGCAAGAAGCTCGCCCGGTTCCAGCGGCTGCGCATATATAGCTACTGCATTCTTCGCACCTTTAGCATCTATCTCAATCCAAACCGCTTCATTGTCATCTGAGCCAAAGAACAGCTGATTTAGAGTCTGGCAGTACTCCCCCAAATCATTCATGCTTCTATTATATTCATCGGCCAAAAAAGCATTTTTGCTTTTCATAACCGTCAGATGTTCTTCCATCAGAGCCGTCTGGGTCTCAAAAAGCTGCTGCAAATGCGCCAGCATAGAACAGAGCCTTTCCGCTCCATCTGTTAAAATAGGCCATCCTTTATCGTGACTTTTTTTGTTCACGTTAAAGACAAGACGGTTTAAGTCTTCTTTAGGTTTTCTTCGTTTGACAAAAGAATGCACAGAGCTGAAAAACGCATCACTTTCCGCCTGAATATGCTGAATCCACTCCTCCACTTCGAAAAATGAATCCACCGGCAGGCTGTGACGCTGAAAAAGCTGTCTCATTTTTTTCAGAAGCCCCTGCTCTTTCAGCGTTCCGATTCTGCTCAATTTTGTATGCAGTTCTATGTAAGTTGCTCTTTTTCCTAAATGTTCGCTTGCAGCACGTTCAAAATGGTGTGCTTCATCAATTACAAAAGTCCCGCTATCCGGAAGTCTTTTTTTCCGGCTTGCCTCATCGGTTAGCAGAAGAGAATGATTCGTAATCACCAGATCAGACCGCATGGCACTTTGTTTGGCCCGTTCATAAAAACCAATCACTTGATCCCTCTGATGTCGTTTATAAGAATGATCATCATATGCCAATCTGTCCCACAGCAGTTTTCCGCCTGACGGCAAATTCAGTTCTGCTACATCTCCCGTGTTTGTCTCTGTCAGCCAAACAAGAAGCTGGGCTTTTGTCAAAACGGCATCATAGTTATCGTCTTCCTCATGAAGCACCTGCTCAAACTTATAAAGGCACAGATAATGCGATTGCCCTTTTAAAATAGCCGCAGTCACCGAAAAAGGGAACATATCTTTGATGATCGGCAAATCCTTCGTCAAAATCTGCTGCTGAAGAAGGGTTGAATACGTGCTGATGACGACCGGCTTTTTTGACTTTTTAGCAAAAAGCGCAGCCGGAATCAGGTAGCCGATCGTTTTTCCGATTCCCGGAGCAGCTTCAATCAGCGCGTGTTCACGATTGGCAAAGGCATCAGCCACTTCTTTCATCATCAGCATTTGGCCTTCTCTTTTTTCGTACTGGGGCATGAGCTCAGAGAGCGCTTTTTCATTTCCTGCTGCCCAATTTTCCATCTCAAATAGAAATTCTTCATCTTCTTTGAGACGTTCAATCACAGGTTCAGGTTCTCTGACAGAAAAAGATGAAAAACGCGTAAAGCCTGGCATATCTGTATGTCTGTTTTCATAAATGAACATATCTAACAAATGCGTCAGATCACTGATAAAATGCTGTGACAGCCTTCTTAACTGCTTTAATGTCGGATAAGGAAGCCGCCTTAGCTTTTCAAGAATTTCCAAAAAAATAAGTCCTGTGACTTCAGCGTCGCTGTCAGCTCGATGCGGCTGATCATGCCGCAGCTGAAGCTCTTCGCTTAATTCAGTCAGCTTATATCCCTCAAATCCCGGAAATGCGATACGGGAGAGCTCAACAGTATCCAGCACTTCACAACCTGGGAGCTGGAAACCCGCTTTATGTAACTCATGCTTCACAAACCCGAGGTCAAAATGGATATTGTGGGCGACAAAGTAAGCGCCGTCAAGCAAATGAAACACTTCTTCAGCCACTGCTTTAAACGGCGGCTGATTTTCTACCATTTGATTCGTGATTCCCGTAAGCTGTTCAATAAAAACCGGAATGGATTTATTTGGATTAATATATTTTGAAAACCGCTCAGTAATTTGTCCATTTTCAATTACAACCGCTGCAATTTGAATGATTTTATCGCCCTTTTTTGGCGAATTCCCTGTTGTTTCTACATCTATAACAACGAACCGTTGCTTTTTCATTAAAATGGACACCTCAATTCTTGCATACGACAAAAGTGTAACACGTTTTGTACGGAAATGGAGCGGCAAAACCGTTTTACGCTGAAAATCTTAAACGAAAACCCCCGATAAAGGGGGCGGTATATCTACAAAATAGTGCTGGCAGGTTCTTGTCCAAGCATTTGTTCAATTTTGTTTTGGTCATTCAAAACGGCAACTTTCGGCTGATGGTTTGCCGCTTCTTGATCAGACATCATTTTGTAGGAAATAATAATAACCTTATCGCCTTCCTGTACAAGGCGTGCGGCAGCTCCGTTTAAACAGATGACTCCGCTTCCGCGCTGACCGGGAATAATGTACGTTTCCAGGCGTGCTCCATTGTTATTATTCACAATTTGCACTTTTTCATTAGGAAGCATTCCTACCGCATCAATAAGATCTTCATCAATTGTAATGCTGCCCACATAGTTAAGATTTGCTTCTGTAACTGTAGCTCTATGAAGCTTTCCGCTCATCATCGTGCGATACATCATTATATTCTCTCCATTTCTCGAATATCAATAATGATATTGTCTATTAAACGCGCTTTTGAAAATGCAACTGCTACAGCTAGAATAATCTTTCCTTCGAGCTTGTTCACAGGCTCAAGTTCCGGATAAGAATATAGCTCAACATAATCAATTCTGCCGCTTGTCGTTTCAATGATGTCTTTTGCAGCATTGATGACCGCTTCAGGATTTCTCTCACCTGCTCTGATCAGCTCGGCACTCGTCTGAAGGGCTTGGTAAAGCTTAGGTGCTTCTCTTCTTTCCTCAGCCGTTAAATACACATTCCGGGAGCTTTTGGCTAACCCGTCTTCCTCTCTGACCGTATCTACAGCAACCAGTTCAATATCCATGAAGAAATCACTGATTAAACCATCAACAACTGCCACCTGCTGCGCATCCTTTAAACCAAAATAAGCGCGTGTCGGTTTAACAAGATTGAACAGCTTCGTCAGCACGATGGCAACTCCGTCAAAGTGTCCTTCCCTTGAACGCCCGCATAAAACCTCTGTACGTCTCTCAACATGTATCGTTACATTTTTTTCACCGGGATACATGTCACTGGCATCAGGAGTGAAAAGAATATCAACGCCGGCATTTTCCGCAAGAGCGGCATCACGTTCGAGATCGCGCGGATACGCTTCAAAATCCTCCCCGGGACCGAATTGCGTCGGATTTACAAAAATACTCATAACGACGGCGTCATTTTCTTGTCTGGCTTTGTCTGCCAAGGTTAAATGCCCTTCATGAAGAAATCCCATCGTCGGAACAAATCCGATTGTTTTGCCTTCTGACTGATATTGTGTAATGATTTCTTTCAGCTGTGAGATATCTGTAATCTGCTTCATCTTATTTTCCTCCGTACAAGCCTTCCAGGACTGTCTGATTCATCTGAAAGGAATGCTTTTGTTCAGGGAAAGCACGATATCTTACATCATGGACATATCCACTGATTGCTGTTTCTATAGTGCCGTCAATTTGCGTATATTGTTTCACAAATTTAGGTGTTCTAACAACACCATGGCCGATAACATCGTGATAAACAAGAACCTGTCCGTCCGCTTTTACACCAGCTCCGATTCCAATGACAGGAATAGATAATGTTTCTGCGATTTTTGCCGTGAGTTCTGCAGGCACACATTCAAGCACAAGCATCATGGCCCCCGCTTCCTCACATTTTATACTGTCTTCTATTAATTTCTTGGCGCTATGTTCATCTTTGCCCTGTACTTTATATCCGCCTAATACACCGACTGATTGCGGTGTCAGCCCTAAATGACTGACAACAGGAATGCCACCGAGCGTCAAGGCGCGGATGGATTCAAACACCCCTTCACCGCCTTCCAGCTTCAGCGCGTCGGCTCCGCTTTCCTGAACGATAGCTGCGGCATTTTTCAGCGTATCCTCTTTAGACAAGTGGTAGGACATAAACGGCATGTCGGTTACGATAAATGTATTTGGCGCACCTCTTTTGACCGCTTTCGTGTGATGGATCATATCCGCAACTGTCACGCCGACAGTTGAATCAAGGCCTAGCACGACCATTCCTAGTGAATCGCCGACTAAAATCATATCCACTCCCGCTTGTTCAGCAAGCTTAGCTGCCGGATAATCGTAAGCCGTCAGCATGACAATCGGTTCTTCATTCTCTTTCATTTTTAAGAAATCAAGTTTTGTTTTCACTTTTTCTCCTCCTCATTTTTAGAGGAGATGAGCTGCCGTATCTTATCCAAGCCAAAAAAACCTTCCGCTACACGAGAAGGATTCTTCACTTTCTAAAGTTCGGCGAGTTTCATCCCTCTGTCCCAGTCCTTTTTGGATCAAGGCAGACTGCTGCAATGTCTATCTATTTTTTATGAATAGGTGCAGTTCGCAGGCGATACTGCCCAATGGAAGTATATCAAAATCAACAGGCTTGTACCAACTACAATGAACCCATTTCGATATCTGCCGAATAGATTTTTTTTATGCCTTCCTTTGTTTCTAAAAGAAGAACACCCTCTTCGTCTATTCCTAAAGCTTTCCCATAAAATGTTCCGTTTAGCGTTCTTGCTCTTAATTCACTGCCGATACCCAGCGCATAGCTTTCCCACAGTAGTTTAATCGGCGTGAAACCATGCGCTAAATAATCTCGGTACCGTTTTTCAAAAGATAGCAAAATATGCTGCATGACGCTGGCCCGATCTATTTTTTCACCGGCTGCCTGACTAAGGCTCGTTGCGGTTTCCTTTAGCTCCTCGGGAAAATCATCGGCCTCTTGATTAACGTTTATGCCTGTTCCGATAATGACTGAACGGACGCGGTCTTCTTCCGCCTGCATTTCAGTTAAGATGCCGACTGCTTTTTTTCCGTGAATTAATATGTCATTAGGCCATTTAATATCCGTTTGGAGACCTGTTGCCTCCTCTATTCCTTGCACAACAGCTACCGCAGCAAGAAGCGTAAGCTGAGGTGTTTTTTGAAGCGGAATGTCTGGACGCAAAATCAGGCTCATCCAGATGCCTGTTCCTTCTTGAGAATGCCACACCCTTGACATACGCCCTCTGCCGGCTGTTTGTTTATCTGCGACAACGAGAGTGCCCTCCGGCGCGTTATCATTAGCAAGCTCATGAGCCTTTTTTTGAGTGGATGAAAGGACGTCATGATAAAAAAGATGCTGGCCCATCACTTCTGTTTTCAGCCCAAACCGAATTTCACTTTCACTGAGTTTTCCAGGCTTTTTGATAAGCCGATACCCTTTTCTTCTGACAGCCTCCACTTCATAGCCTTCTTTGCGAAGCTCCTCAATATGCTTCCATACAGCTGTTCTCGAGCATCCGAGAGCATCACTGATTTTTTGGCCGGAAATAAACTCGCTTCCGGCCTGAGAAAATAATTCAATAAGATCGTTTCTTAAGGTTGATCGCATGTCTTCAGCCACTCCTCTATGTGTTCCTTCTGATTGGAGAGCTTTCCCGTTACAACAGCCTGCTCTATCCGCTGTAATTCTTCAGACACCCATTTTCCAGCGGGCTGGTTTCGCAGTGCAAGTAAATCCCGCCCTGTGATGGCAAGATCCTTCAGACTTTTGATGGGCAGGCTTTGATAAGCTTCTCTAACTTCCTTCAGTCTCTCGCCGTTCAGCTGCTTGGTTTGCCGGAGCATTGATATTTTGACGGCGGATAAAAGCGCTTTTTCACCAGCCTTGTACATGGACATAGCGTCAAGGCTCTGGCCAAACGTATCGGCAATGTGAGCGGCTTCCTTCATCACTTTTCCAGGGAGCTTCCAGGCTTTCAAGAAAAGCATCGCTTCTTTCAAGTCTATCTGAAGATCAAGTAGAAGCGCTGCCCAAAGCTCCTCACGAGAAGTGAGAAGAGAAAACGGAAACTCGCTCGCCGTCAGCAGGTTCTCCCGTTTGTGATAAAAACCCGGCAGTTCTTCATAAAGCCCCGTATGTACAAGCATTTGAATGGCCTCTTGGGACGCTTTTCCCAGTAAAAGCTTCTCGAACTCTATTGTTTTCCGTTCGACTGATACATGAGAAAGAAGTGTTTTCTCTTTTATGATCGCTTCTTCTGTTTCTTTCGAAAGCGTAAATCCGAGCTGGCTCATAAATCGCACCGCTCTCAGCATGCGAAGCGCATCTTCCTGAAAGCGGTCCTCCGGTTTTCCAACCGTTCGAATCAGCTGCTGATCAATGTCTTTCTTGCCGCCAAAATAATCAAGAACTTGACCGTCAGCTGTCATGGCCATCGCATTAATCGTCAAATCCCTGCGTTTCAAATCCTCTTCTAATGAAGTGATGAAGTGCACTTCTGACGGTCTTCTGTAATCTTCATAATCTGATTCAGTCCGGAATGTAGTGACTTCATAGGTATCATCTTCCCAGAGCACGATAATGGTCCCGTGCTCTTTGCCGACATCAACTGTCCGCTTAAAAAGCCGTTCTACTTGGTCCGGTGCCGCATCTGTCGCAATATCGACATCTCCAATATTTCGTTTCATATAGCTGTCACGAACTGCGCCTCCGACAAAGTAAGCTTGGTGACCTGCTTCAATTAATGTGCGGAGCACGGGAAGTGCTTTGATAAAAATTTGTTCCATGTCATCACTCCGGTTCTGCTAAATCGGCATATATCTGTTCATACTGGCTGACAATCTTTTGTGACGAAAATTCATTATTGAGCATTTCCATGGCCGCTTCGGTAAACCGCTTGCTCAGCTGTTCGTCTTCTAAAATGCGAACCGCTTTAGCTGAAGCGGCTTCGACATCGCCGACATCCACCAAAAACCCGCTCACATTGTTTTTTATCACTTCAGGGATACCGCCAATATTCGTTCCAATGCAAGGCACTCCGCATGCCATCGCTTCAAGCAGGACAAGGCCGAAACTTTCTTTTTCAGACAGCAGCAGCTTCAGATCACTGATGGAGTATAGCTCCTCGACACGATCTTGATTTCCAAGCATCAGCACTTGTTTTTCCAGCCCATATTTTCTGACAAGCTCACAGGCCACTGATTTCTCAGGACCGTCTCCGACTAAGAGCAGTTTTGCTTTTGTTTTGCCGGCTATATTTCGAAACACCTGGATGACATCCTGCACACGTTTGACCTTTCTGAAGTTGGACACATGGATCACGACTTTTTCATCCGGCAGTATGCCGTGTTTCTCTTTAATGGCCGCTGTATTTTTCTTAAGGTATACACGTTCATCTATGAAATTATAAATCGTTTCTATTTTTTTCTCCGGCTTAATTAAATCGTACGTTTCAGCAGCAAGTGCTGATGAGACCGCTGTCACCCTGTCTGAAGCCTCTATCGCAAAACGGATAAGATCTTTTAAGGATGGATCGTATCCTAATACTGTAATATCCGTTCCATGCAAAGTTGTTACGATGCCGATATTCCGTTTCAGCATCTGCTTTGCGAGATAAGCGCAAACCGCATGCGGCAGAGCGTAGTGAGCGTGGATGATGTCTAAATTCTCCCGTTCTGCAACCTCAGCGATTTTGCTTGCCAATGTTAAATCATACGGCGGATATTTAAAAACGGCATATTGGTTAACTTCAACTTCATGAAAGTGAATATTAGGATGGTATGTATTTAGTCTGAACGGGATGCTCGATGTTATAAAATGGATTTCATGACCCTTTTCAGCAAGCTGTTTCCCGAGTTCTGTCGCAATGATACCTGAGCCGCCGACGCTCGGATAGCATGTAATGCCTATTTTTAACTTTTTCATTGTTCGCCCCCAAGCACATCATGATCCAGCATCAGCATCCGATTGGAAAAGAAGCCCTCAGCGTACCCTACACCTGCTTCTTTGCCGTACAGCTTTTCTCTTGCTTCAATGATCTCGATATAACCGTTCGTCAATGGTGTTGAAACAGAATTCTGTGACGGTACAAACTGGCTTTTGTAGGTATTGAGGCTTTTCTTTTTATCCTCTATTGTATCCGAGATATCAATAACAAAATCAGGCTGATGAAAACCATTTATCATATAATAGTAGACCTTACTTACTTTATGCGCAGGCAGGCTGTTTTCATCTTTATATTTATGAATTCCTGCTGAAAAGATCGCTTCTTCTACAAGTGCGGCAGCATTGCCGTGATCCGGATGACGATCCTTTTTATATGGCATAAACACCGCTTTCGGCCGGCAGGTTCTAATGACTGTGACAATCGCCCGAATCGCCTCATCACTCATCATCAGCCCGCGGTCAGGGAGCGTCAGCTGAATTCTTTTGTCCACACCTAATATACGGGCTGCTTCGGCCGCTTCTTCTTTTCGCAAACTGACTGTTCCGTTTGAAGACAACTCCGCTTCAGTCAAATCGCATATCACGGTTTTTTTTCCCTGTTTGACAAGCTTTGCTATTGTGCCGCCCATACCAATCTCGACATCATCACTATGGGCGCCAAAAGCAAGAACGTCAGCATTATACATGAGGTTCTTCTCCCCGAAGAAGATTTCGGAATTCAAAAACGCCTTCATCAAGTGTGCGAACAAGAATTTCTGCAGTTCCCATATTGGTGGCAAGCGGAATCGAATAAACATCACATAAACGGATTAATGCCGAGACATCCGGTTCATGCGGCTGTGCGGTCAGCGGGTCGCGCAAAAAGATAACTAGGTCAAGTGCGTTAGCGGCAATTAACGCGCCGATTTGCTGGTCTCCGCCTAAAGGGCCGGATTGAAAACGCTGAATTTGAAGGCCGGTTGCCTCTTGAATTTTCAATCCCGTTGTTCCCGTTGCATATAGATCATGATGACTCAAAATCTCTTGATAAGCGGTTGTAAATTGGATCATATCCTGTTTCTTCTTGTCATGCGCGATCAAAGCAATTTTCATCATTTATCCCCCTGTCTAATCAATGATATTTTCCAATCCGTAGACAAGCTGATCAATCTTCATGACTTGTTCTACAGACAGTTTTACACCGGACATGAAGGAAGCACGGTTATAAGAATCGTGACGGATCTGCAGCGTTTGGCCGTCCATGCCGAACATCACTTCCTGATGGGCGATCAACCCTGGAAGACGAACACTGTGCAGACGGATTCCGTTTAGCTCCGCACCTCTTGCTCCTGGGAGAATTTCTTTTTCATCTGGATGTCCTTGCTGTTTTTCTTTTCGAACCTCGGAAATCATTTCAGCTGTTTTGAGAGCCGTTCCGCTTGGCGCGTCAAGCTTCTGATCATGGTGAAGCTCAATAATCTCAACATCATCGAAGTAATTGGCAGCCATTTTTGAGAATTTCATCATGAGTACCGCACCCAATGCAAAATTTGGAGCGATGATAGCCCCGATCCCTTTTTCTTCTGTCAGAGATGTAAGTTCTTTCAAATCAGTATCAGAGAAACCGGTCGTACCCACTACAGGGCGGACACCGTGTTCTAATGCAACTTTTGTATGTACTTTCCCGATTTCGGGTGTAGTTAAATCAATCAATACATCTGGTTTTGTTTCTGTAAAGCAGGCATGGATATCTGTGTAAATAAGAGCATCAGACTCAACAGACATCACATCAGATAATTTGTGCTGATCGTATGTATGGTCAACTGCTCCGACTAGGTCAAAATGAGGTGTTTTTTCCGCCAATTTAACAGCTTCTTGCCCCATTCTTCCCCGCGGTCCTGCAATGACTACTTTAATTGTTTCGTTTGACATCTTGATCTCCTCTACTTTCCTTCTTCTTTTCTTGTCCAGCGGTCTTTATCTCTAGTATTAAATTTATGCATGACTCGGTCGTGGGCTTCCTCTAATGAAATATCAAGTGAGTTGGCTAAACAAACCAATACAAACAGCACATCTCCCATTTCCTCTTCCATGCTTTTATCATCTTCAGTCGTTTTTTTTGGTTTTTCTCCATAGCGATGATTGACTTCTCTTGCAAGCTCGCCCAGTTCTTCGGTTAATCTTGCCATCATGGCAAGCGGGCTGAAATACCCTTCCTTAAATTGGCCGATGTAGCGGTCCACCTCAGCCTGTATATCTTTCATTGTTTTATCACTCACTGCACGAAACCTCCTATCATCCTCTTACATGTTAGCTAATTCGGATACGTTTGACAAATGTTTAAGCACGTTTGCTGTTTTCTTTTGCATCCACTATAATATAAACGCTATCTAATGGAAGGAAAAGGGGTTTTGTGTGATGCTTGGAGAAATTAGATTAAAAAACATATTTTTTATTTTAATCGGTGCAGCAATTTTTTCATTTGGCCTGGTTCATTTCAATATGCAAAACAATCTGGCAGAGGGTGGATTCACGGGAATTACGCTATTGCTTTATGCCCTTTTCCATATTAGTCCTTCTATTTCAAACCTGGTTTTGAATATCCCGATCTTTTTTATCGGCTGGCGTTTGCTGGGCAAGACGATGTTTGTATACACCCTAGTCGGTACTGTAGCACTGTCTTTATTCCTCAGCATTTTTCAGCGATATGAAATACATATGCCCCTTCAGCATGATCTTGCGCTTGCCGCTTTATTTGCCGGCGTATTCATTGGAGCCGGCTTAGGCATTATTTTTAAGTTCGGCGGTACGACGGGCGGGGTTGATATCATTGCCCGTTTGGTCAATAAGTATTTTGGGATACCAATGGGCCGAACGATGTTTGCTTTCGATGCTTGCGTGATCATTTTATCATTGCTTACCTATCTCTCTTACAAAGAAGCCATGTACACATTGGTTGCCGTTTTTGTGGCGGCAAGACTGATTGATTTTATTCAGGAAGGCGGATACGCAGCTAAAGGTGCAACAATCATCTCTGCGAAAAACGACCAGATTCAGAAGAAAATTCTTGAGGAAATGGAACGGGGCGTTACCATTTTGAAAGGACAGGGATCCTACACGAAAGAGGATCTAGACGTGCTGTATTGTGTAGTGCCCAAAAACGAACTGGTCATGCTGAAAAGTGTGATTAACTCCATTGACCCTCATGCCTTTGTCGCGGTTAGTGATGTCCACGATGTGCTTGGAGAAGGATTTACACTCGATGAAAATAAAAATCCGCTCCCGCGCTAATGTTTCTTGAATGACAAAAGGCGGCTGCCGCCGCCCCTCTTACTCATTTTGGATAATCCCGCTTTTTTAGTTTCTTTTTCTCCGCTCTGTATTTTCTGTAACCGACATAAGTAAGTGCAGTAATGATGATACCGCCTGTAGTGATCATCACCCATAACAAAGACGGATCTGCATCATCCTCTTCCACCCTGTCAAATACACTCTTCAGATCGTTCTGGAGTAGGGAAAGCCGTTCAAGCTTTGTACTCTCGGTCATTTGCTGAAACCCCTCTTGCTCAATCACTTCAATATGTTTTCCGACTGTATCAAGCTGATCTTCTGATATATCGATTGTAAGACTTGGATAAATCAAATCATACAAGCTGATAAATTCGTTCCACTTTTCATGAAAGCTCGTACTTTCATTTTTTTGGACATCCTGCTTGAGTGCGGCAAAGACCTCCATAATCGGCTTCTCCAGTGACCCCCAAAGGGGATCAGACTGATTGTCAACAGCATCCATCAGCATTCTGAACTGCGCGGCTGCTCTGAGCTTTTGTGTGTCTGATGCATCAGACTGTTTTAAACTCCGTACCATATCGTTATAGCCCAAAGTAATCTGGCGAATTTGGGCTCCAGTTAACATGCTGTCTTGCTTCTGTTTTTCAGCGGATTTTAATGTTTTTTCAAAATAAGATAAGACTTGCAGTGCCTCTTCATATTTCGACTGGCGGGTCATTTGAAAAACCGTATCGGATAAATCATTCAATTCCTTGAGGCTTCCCCGCTCTTCAGCCTTGGCGTTCCCATTATAAAAAATAAGAGCAATCAACAAACAGATCGTCAGCTTTCGTTTCATGCAGGTCCCTCCCACTCTCTCTCCTTACAGAATATGAAGGAAAGGACAAGGATAGACCAAGATTGTCTTTACGTCAGTTGAAGCTTTGTTTGCTTTTTCGAAATGACGAGATAGAAGGCAAATCCGATTGAAAAGATGCTCAGCCAAAACGTTCCGTATCCTATGTCAGTCATATATTCAGAAAGCATGGAGTATTGCGGCATCATTCCAAACAGGTAATCAATGACATCATTATGAAGCGTCCAGACCGCAGCGATAACAAGATGCCATAATGAGAATCGAAAATACGGGCTGTACAGCACCCCCTGGACAGCCATTGCAAAATGCGAGGCAATCAGCATATAGCCTTCCCATGGCAAATCACCCGTTACAGCTAATACGAGAAGATTCATTCCGACCGCCCACAAGCCATATTTCACGAGCGTCACTAACGCAAGCGCTTCAAAAAGCGGAGCATTCCGCTTCATGAGAAAGGCCAGCAGCACAAACAAAAAGAAAAACGTTGCTGTCGGGCTGTCCGGGACAAAGATGAGGAAACGGGCCGGCGTCTCCAAAAGCTGAGGCAAGTACCAATAGTATCCGTAAACCGTTCCCAGAAAATTGATCACTAAGACAAGAATAAGCATCGTTCGCTGTCCTAATACATATTGAAACCATTTCACATCAAATCAACTCTCAGTCTGTAAAAATAATGTGTCCATATAAAAAAGCTGACGCCTGGTCAGCTTTTGATAATAAAAGTATATCCTTCCGTTTCGCAATTCACAATACGTTATTTTGCCGTTGTTTCGGAAATGAATTTCGCAAGTTCTTCAAGTTGCTTATCATTTCCTTTGAACACGCCTGCCGGCATTTGGCCTTTTCCTTCAACAGCGATCTTTTTGATTTCTTCCGGCTTCAGTCCGGTGTCTACCAATGAAGGCCCGGCCGCTCCGCCTTGAAGATTATCCCCGTGACATGAAATACAGCCCTGCTCCTGAAAAATTTTATATCCTTCGGCACTGGTATCGATATCCGCTTCTTTTGTGATTTTCCCCTGCTCCTCCGCCTTTGCCCAGTCGTGAGTAGCTACGGACTGCCAGGTCAAAAATACAGCCGCGGAAATAGCCAAGAGCATCATCCCGACAGCCACGGGACGCTTCCATGGCCTTCTTTCCGTTCCCCTGTCGAGAAATGGCGCCAAAAGCAGCGCGCCAAAGGCGATCCCCGGCATAATCATAGCGCCGACCACCGTAAAGCTCCCAGCGGCGTATTCGTATTTCAAAAGCTGATATAAGAAAAGAAAATACCAGTCCGGCAGCGGAATATAACCTGTATCCGTCGGGTCCGCCATCCGCTCCAAAGGCGGCTGGTGTACAATCGTCAAAACAAGAAAACCGATCAGAAAGACAGCTCCGACCATCCATTCCTTCAATAGGAAATTTGGCCAGAAGGCTTCTGTTTTACCGGGATACTCTGAGTAATCCTTCGGTATATTCGGCTTTTTCTCAGCCGGTATCCTTGAGTCTCCTACAAATTTCATCCCTTTGCCCCGGTGCATGTCATCCCCTCCCTTTTATTCGCAGATCAAGTTTAAAGCGGTCCTGAAATCCCCTGCTTACGGATCATAATAAAGTGTGCGGCCATCAATCCAAACAAGGCGGCAGGAAGAAAGAATACATGGATCGCAAAAAACCTAGTCAGCGTTTGGGCGCCTACAATATCCGGATGCCCTGCCAGGAGTGTTTTGACTTGCGTCCCGATCAAAGGAGTGGCTTCAGCGATCTGCAACCCGACTTTTGTGGCAAACAGAGCCTTCATATCCCAAGGAAGCAAGTAGCCTGTAAACCCAAGCCCAAGCATGACAAAAAAGATTAACACACCGACTATCCAGTTCAGTTCCCGCGGCTTTTTATACGCCCCTTGGAAAAAGACCCTCAGCGTATGTAAAAACATCATCACAATGACCAAGCTGGCGCCCCAATGGTGCATTCCCCTGACAATCTGGCCGAATGCAACTTCATTTTGCAAATAATATACCGATTCCCAGGCATTTTTAATATCAGGTACATAATACATCGTTAAAAACATCCCAGACAACACTTGGATAACGGTTACAAAAAACGTCAGTCCCCCAAAGCAGTACACAAACGCAGAGAAATGATGGGCGGGATTCACATGTTCCGGCACTTCGTGATCGGCAATATCCCTCCACATCGGTGTAATATCAAGCCGTTCATCTACCCAGTCATAAATTTTGTTCAGCATGTCACCCTTCCCCCTTAGGCTTTGCTTTTCCAAGATACAGGAAGCCGTCTTTAACTTCTTGCTCGTAATGATCAAGAGGCGCAAGCGGCGGCGTGCCCGGGACATTGGTGCCGTCTTTTTCATAGAGTCCGTAGTGGCAAGGACAGAAAAATTTATTCGGATTTTTAGGATCGCTGTTCCAGTTCACCGTACACCCCAAATGCTTACAAATTGGTGAAAGTGCTACAATCTCATCCCCATTTTTGAAAACCCAAGCTGATCTCGATTCTTCCGACTCATACCAGGCATCGACTTGATTAATTTTGAAATCAAAGCGCTGCGGCTCTTTTGTCAGCTCATCTACGCTGACAACCTGAACCATGTCCTGCTTTCCTGTCGATTTTAATACCGGGTCGAGTGCAAAGCGAACCATAGGCATGAGCATACTAGCCGCCATAAACCCCCCTACGCCTGTAAGCGTATAATTTAAAAATTGACGTCTCGATATATCATGTCTTCCGCCCATCTCTTCTCCCCCCTCAAGGTCAACCCTGCAAACTGACTAAAATAGAAAATATTTCATAACTCTAGACACCCTCATAATATATGAATCTCTCAGCAAGGTCAATATAGCCAAAATATTGTTTATAAGGAAATGTAAGTGTTTTTACGAAGCGTTCCATAACTGTAACAAAACGTTCAAAATTTCAGCTGTGCGTTCATCTAATATTTTTCTTTTTATGGAGTCATTTAAGTGCTCTAACGGAACAGAAGGCGCAACAATCATCTTCCCCAATGACTCTTCGCTACTCCAATGATCATCAGCTGTCAGCAGTACAACATGCTGAAAATCTGATTTGACCTCCTCCTGTAAATCTTTCAGCCCTTGAACGGTATTTTCATTTCTATCAACATATGTATAAGCAGGCAATAAATATACCCGTCCTTTTAACTGCCTTTCCAATTCATCAGCTAGAAGCTGCGTAAATTCGCCTCTTTCTGCTGCTATTTTTAATTGGCTCCCCATTTGTATGTTAATTAATGGTATGACAGCGGTATCAATGTAATCTTTAGATTGTAAATAGTCCTTGGCATCAGGCATTTTCCACCTCATCATCGTTCTCCCCTTTTTACGACAACGAGCCTTGCGTTACACTGCAAGGCTGGTCATGTTATGTGAGCTGATTCAATTGGCGCGATAATTGTTCAAATGCTTCTTTATCGTGACGATCGAGCGCATCGTCAATGTCTTTTAATAATTTTTCTCTTTGGAATGTAGAAATGGCGTGCTCCAGGATTTGTTCAGCCAGCCCCTGATCTTTTTTGTTTTCAAACAGATCTTTCGGAATGTGAGGGTTGGACTCCAGCACCGCCGCATACTCAGGAGAACTGTAGGCTGAACGGAAATTAAGCTGGATAAACAAATCCTGCTGTTTATTTAATCTAATATCATGAAAAGATTTTTCCGCGTCGGTTGTCATGACATTCTCTTTATAAAACCGAAACGGAACTTCTTCAACACAATGTGTTGACATTATAATGCCTCTCGGGCAAAATTCTGCCTGCTCTACAAAATGAACCTTTTCCATTAAAGAATCGTGGCTCATTAAGTAGTTCAGGATCCATACGCACTCTCTGCGCTTTAGCTGATAATGGTTTAAAAACCAACGGATAAAATCCTTTTTCTCATTGACAGAAACAGGGGTCTGCATGTAATTCCCTCCTCTATCGTTCGTATAATCTATACTTATATGTTCCACATAAGCGGTTAAAATTCCTGCTTATCTCGAAAATTCATCCTCGATCCGCAAGATTATTTCTTCCAGCTCTTCATTGGCTCCGTCTATTTCGAGTACCTTTTTCAATAGCGGCAGCGCTTCTTGTTGGAGGCCTTCTTCTAATAAAAAGGTTGCGTATTCGTATAAGAAATCTCTGTCCTCACGATAGTGAAGAAAAGCAGCTTCAAAGGATTGTTTTGCTTCTTCGTATTGCTCTAATTCGGTGTAAGCGCTGGCCAGATACCAATTGTATTTCGGATCTTCTTCCCCGTAGCCCCGCACCTCTTGAATCAGATCAATAATTTGCTCATAATCCTCTTCCTTATGATACACAGCAAGTAAAGTATGGAGTGCTTCGACGAAGCCAGGATCAAGAGCAAGCGCTTCCTGAAGAAGTTTTTTCCCTTCTTCTGACTTCCCGATTTTTAACGCCATCTTTGCGGCATAGAGGAAAAGCTCTTTGTTATATTCATCATACCTGATACCCTCTTTTGCCGTTTTTAATGCCTCTTCATACATCCCTTCAGCCTCATAGCTTTTTGAAAGCGGCATATAAAGTGATGAATAGGATGGATCAAGCTCCTTTAAATCGGACAGCTGTTTAATAGCCGTTTTGATCAGTCCCGCCTGCGAGGCTGTAAATCCATAGCCGAAAATTGTATTAGGGTCAGGATTCTCATCTACAGCTTTTTCATACCATGGAATGGCCTCCTCAAAATCTCCTGATGCACTTAGCGATTCCGCCAATCTTTGGTGGACATTAACGCCTCCGATCTCACTCTGCTCCCCAGCCGTACTTTTAAAATATTGAACAGCTTTTGCATAGGCTCCTTGAGTAAAGTATAGCTCGCCTAACGCAAAATCAATGATTGGTTCATTTTCAAGAATAGACTTTGCCTGTAAAAGCTTTTGCTCACTTACTTCGAACAGCCCCTGCATCTGATAAAGATCAGCCATGAGCAGCAGGCTTTCCGGATATGATGGGTCTGATTCCGGGATCGTTTCCAGCACAGCCAATGCTTTTTCTTCTTCGTCAATATCTATTAAAAGTTCAGCATAAAAATTCGTCAGTTCTGTTTCATACGGATATAAATCATGCAAATCACTAATCAGTGAGATCGCTTTCTCTACATTTCCCCACTCGTAATAAAGCTGTGCTGCGATGGCTTTATCTTCATCATGAAGCTGTTTTTCGGCCTTCGAGAGGGTGTTGAGTCCCTTTTCTGTTTCTCCTGCTTCAACTAATTTTATGGCTTCTTGAATTAATGTATTCAAATCGGACCGATCCTTTCTTTTCCTAACAACATCAATCATACATAAAAGTCTTATTTGTTCGGGTTAATCCTATCATAATTCAGAGGATAGCCCTCGGCAAATAAGATGCTTACACTGTACGTCAAGGAATTTCTGAGTCTTATTAGTTTATCAAAAGATCCTGCGATAGCAAATAAAAAAAGGAAGATAGCCCTCTATTACAGTAAAGCAGCCCTTGACCTGCCGACTTGTAAGTAAAGCCCCCCTCCCTCTTTTGTGTTTTTATATTCCTCTATAAGACAGGCTATGTTTTTTTCCTTCAGTTTATGACTGATAAACGCTCACACAACAAATCCTGAAGCATAAACTTCAGGATTTGTTTGAAAGCTTATTTAAATGATCAAAAAAGTTTGGATATGACACATGAATGGCGTCTATCTGTCCGATCTCAATCGGCTCCTCTGTTAAACAGGAAGCTATGCCTAGCATCATCCCGATCCGATGATCTCCATGACTTGATACTTTCGCGCCGCCTTTGAGAGTTTGTTTGCCGTATACCTTCATTCCGTCTTCAGTCGGTTCAATCTCAGCACCGAGCTTTCGAAGCTCTGAAACAACTGTATCGATACGGTTCGTTTCTTTCACTTTAAGCTCTGCGGCATCCTTAATGACTGTTGTTCCTTCCGCCTGAGTCGCAAGTAGCGCAATAATAGGAATCTCATCAATCAAACGCGGAATCATATCTCCGCCAATTTCAACCGCTTTAAGAGATGACGTTTCAATGATCAAATCTCCATAAGGCTCTGCGCTTTCGTCAACAGATGGTTTGATTTCAAGCTTTGCCCCCATGTTTTGAAGCACATCGATGACACCTGTCCGAGTCGGATTTAACCCCACGTTTTTCAGTACAATTCTGCTGTTTGGAATCATTGCGCCAGCTGCAAGGAAAAATGCGGCTGAAGAAATATCTCCGGGAACAAAAATATCTGCAGCCGTAAGCTGCTGGCCGCCTTTTATGGAGACACTTGTCTTGTCCTCTGCCAGTTTCACTCCGAAAGCAGACAGCATCCGTTCAGTATGATCTCTGGATTTATGAGGCTCGGTGACAGCGGTAGTTCCCTCAGCCTGCAACCCGGCAAGCAGAACAGCCGATTTAATTTGAGCGCTGGCCACAGGTGATACATAGTCAATGCCTTTTAATGTACCGCCGCTTACTGACAGCGGTGTAAATTCTCCGCCGGCTCTGCCGTCAATTTTAGCGCCCATTTGTTTCAGAGGCTCTGTTACACGCTTCATTGGGCGTTTCGCAATGCTTTCATCCCCAGCTACCGCGCTGTAAAAAGGACGGCCCGCAAGGATTCCGAGCATCAGACGAATCGTTGTGCCTGAATTACCGACGTCTAACAGACTTTCTGGTTCTCGCAGGGAATCCATCCCTTTCCCGTGAATGACTACATCACTGCCGTTTCGCTCAATTTGAACACCCATCTTACTAAAGCAATCGATGGTGCTCAGACAGTCTGCTCCCGGCAGAAAATTTTTAACAGTTGTTGTGCCTTTCGCAAGCGCGCCAAACATAACAGAGCGGTGAGAAATAGATTTATCACCGGGAACATGTATTTCGCCGTTTAACGCCTGCACCTTTTCTCTTTTCATTGTTTCCACCTCAATCAGCATAAAAAGTTTCGTATTCCGCGCGGGCTTCTATGCACTGTTCGGCCCGTTTACGGTCATCATCGGATTGAAAACTGATCCTTAAAATCCCGTTAATATCTTCTCTCGTTTCAATAATGCGGATATTCGTTATACTGATGCGTTCCGCAGCAAGTATAGCCGTTATCTCGGAAATCACCCCAGGATGATCTGGCACGTCTACGTATAAATCATAAAATGCCGGTATTGCGCCCTTCTGGCGGAGAGGCAGTCCATCACGGTAGTCCTTTGCCGTTTTAAAATAATTGAATAGTTTTTCCGCATCTCCATGCTCTACATATGTCCGGATCGTTTCAATCTCACGAGTCCACTCATCAAAACGATCTAAAATCTTATCTTTATTATGTAACAGAATATCACGCCACATTGCAGGACTGCTTGATGCAATCCGGGTAATATCCCGAAAACCGCCGGCAGCAAACCGCTTCACAAGCGGATAAAGCTCTTCCGAGTGATGGGTCTGATGCACAAGACTGGCTGCAACAATATGCGGAAAATGACTGATCACGCTTGTTACGCCATCATGCTCTTCAGGCGACATTTCTACAAATTGGGCATTCGTCCCTTGCAGCATATGTTTTAACTGATTGACCGCTTGTCTGTCCGTTTTACGGCCCGGGGTTAAAATATAAAACGCATTTTCAAACAGAAATTCCTTTGCAGCGGCAACTCCTGATTTATGCGAGCCCGCCATCGGATGCCCTCCGACAAATTGGTAGCCGGCAGGCAGCACTTGATCGGCGTAATGAACCACTTTTTGCTTTGTGCTTCCTACGTCAGTAATCAAAAGCGGATGCTTAATTTCTGAATGGGCCAACTCTTCAAGCATAAGCAGCGTTTGCGCAACAGGTGTTGCAATAATAACGGTTGCAGCTTTTTTCGCGCCGTCAATAAACGATTCAGCACTCTCGTCTATCACACCTAATTTTAAGGCAGCCACTACCTGCTCATCTGAGATATCGACCCCAATAATGCGTTTTTCCGGATGTTTTTTTTTGATGGCTAACGCAATAGAACCGCCTATCAATCCGAGACCGGCGAGCAATATTGTATCTTTGATTTGATTCATTCATCATCACCTGGTTCATAGACTAAAGAGGTGATTCTTGACCACCTCTTATAAAATTTCAGCTAAAGTTGCGAGAATTTCCTCGTTTTGCTCTTTCGTGCCGATCGTAATCCGGAGTGAAGTCGGGAACCCTAATGCATTTCCTGATCGGACAATATAACCTTTTTGCAGCAATGCCTGAAACAACTCATCAGACGGGCGGTTAAAGTCTATTAAAACAAAGTTTGTCTGTGAAGGGTAGCACTTTAATCCGTGTGTTTCCGCAAAATCATAATACTGCTGAAGGCCTGCTTGATTTTTCTCGATACAAGAAGCGATAAATTCTTGATCGTCAAGGGCTGCAATCGCGGCAGCCTGGCCAAGACGGCTGGTGTTAAACGGCTCTCTTGCCGGCTCTATTTGGCGGATCAATTTTTCGTCAGCAATACCGTATCCGACTCTAAGCGCCGCCAGACCGTATGTCTTTGAAAACGTGCGCAATATCATCAGATTGGAATACGTATTCAAAAGCGGTATGCTTTCCGGGTAATCCTCAGCTGTTACATATTCATAATATGCTTCATCAAGAACAACGAGGACACGAGAAGGAACACGTTCCAGAAAGGAAGTCAATTCTCCTTCAGTTGTATAAGTTCCAGTCGGGTTGTTCGGGCTGCAAATCCAAACGACTTGAGTCTGTTCGTCAATCGCTTCAAGCATCGCGTCTAAATCATGAGAGCCGTCAGAACGAAGGGCAATTTCACGAACTTCAGCTCCTTCAATCACCGCATTATGCTTATATTGCGGAAAAGTCGGTGCTGCTGCAATCGTGTTTGTTTTGTCGTTTAAAAAAGCCCGGCATATAATTTGGATGATTTCATCTGAACCATTACCGAAAATAAGTGATGTTTCGCTCACATTGAGGTGCTCACTGAGCCTTGTCCGCAAAGCTGCGCTATATCCATCGGGATAAAGCGCAAGCTGTTGAATTTCATGATGAAGCGCCTCTTTTGCAGCTTCCGAACAGCCGTACGGATTTTCGTTTGATGCAAGCTTCACGACTTTATCCAAGCCATATTCTGCTTTTACTGCTTCAATCGGTTTACCCGGCTGATAAGGCTTCAGTTGTTTTAAATGTTCTTTGATACGCAAATCCAGTCACCTCATTTTAAACTGTACAAACCGCCAAACGTCTTCGCGTAATCTTCAAACTCCTGCACTGCACGATCTCTCATCTCAGTGCTGATGAGCCGATCCTTTAATTCTTCTATCTTTTTGACGAGCGCACTTCCCACTACGACACCGTCACAGATTTCATTCATCTTGACCACCTGCTCGCGGCTGGAAATACCAAACCCAACAGCAACCGGCACAGCGCTGAGGTTCTTCACTGTCCGGATAAATGGATAAGCTGATGAATTGAACTCATTTCGGACACCGGTCACACCTAACGAAGATACACAGTAGACGAAGCCCTCGGCTTGTTCAATAATCGTTTTCAAACGGCTTTCGCTTGTCGGTGCAACTAAAGAAATATACGTTACCTCATGGGTTTTGCATTCCGCTTGAAGGCTGGCGCTCTCTTCTAAAGGCAGATCCGGAACAAGCAGGCCGTCTATATGATTTTCCCGCAGTAAAGCGAAAAAGTATTCTTTGTTCAATTGTAACACAGGATTATAATACGTAAAGAGGATAATGGGAATATTGACGCCATTTTTTTTCATTTCTCCGCCTAATTCAATCGCTTTTACAATATTCATCCCGTTCTCAAGCGCCCGTTTTGAAGCCCGCTGAATCACCGGACCGTCTGCCAGCGGATCAGAGTATGCTACACCAATCTCAAGTGCCGTGGCACCCGCTTTTTGGAGAGACTTAGCCAGTTCGATTGATACTTCCGGCAACGGATCACCCGCTGTAATAAACGGGATAAACAACTTTCCCGACTGCTGCAGGTCTACTTTAAACATGCGCTTTCACCTCATCTTCCAATACGTTCATTAATGTGTTGACATCCTTGTCTCCTCTTCCTGATAAACAGACGAGGATAGTTTGATCCCGCCCCATCTCTTTTGCGATTTTAAATGCCTTCGCTAATGCATGAGCAGATTCGATCGCTGGTAAAATCCCTTCTTTTTCTGACAATAGTTTTAACGCGTTTACTGCTTCTTCATCAGTTATGCTATCGTATGTGACACGGCCGCTTTTATGCAAATAGGCGTGCTCCGGACCAATTCCCGGATAGTCAAGTCCTGCTGAAATTGAATAAGGCTCAATAATTTGACCGTACTCGTCTTGAATGAGGTAAGTGAGCGAACCGTGAATCACACCGACAGTTCCTTTCGTAATGGTAGCGGCATGAAGCGGGGTGTCAATTCCTTTTCCTGCCGCTTCAGCACCGATCAGTTCAACATCTTCGTCTAAAAATGCCTGAAACATGCCTATCGCATTACTTCCGCCGCCTACGCAGGCAACGACTTTATCCGGCAGTGTTCCCTCAATGTCTTTCAGCTGATCCTTCGCTTCCTCTCCGATCAGTTTTTGAAATTCCCGGACAATTTGCGGGTAAGGGTGCGGTCCGACAACCGATCCAATCATATAAAAATGATCCTCACAATGCTGAACCCAATAACGGATAGCCTCATTTGTCGCATCCTTCAGTGTCCCGTTTCCGCTTGTGACCGGCACAACCTCTGCTCCAAGAAGCTTCATTCGGAATACGTTCAGAGACTGGCGGGCGACATCCTCTTCACCCATAAATACAATGCAGGAAAAACCAAACTTGGCAGCAACTGTGGCGGCGGCTACTCCATGCTGTCCGGCACCTGTTTCTGCAATGATTTTCGTTTTGCCCATTTTTTTTGCAAGCAATGCCTGGCCTAAAGCATTGTTGATTTTATGAGAACCTGTATGGTTTAAATCTTCTCTTTTCAAATAAATTTTGGCGCCGCCTAAATGTTCTGTGACTCGATCGGCATATGTTAATGCGGTCGGCCTGCCGGAATATTCAGCTAACAGCTTATGATATTCTCCCCTAAAAACAGGATCATCCTTTATTTCCTTAAATGCTGTTTCAATTTCTTCTAACGGCTGCATAAGAGTTTCCGGAACAAATTTCCCGCCAAAATCGCCGTATCTGCCTATTTCATTCGGATATGGATACATATCGGTTCATCCTTTCTTCTAAGAGCCTAATCAGTTTGTCATCTTTTTGTCCGTTTTTTTCTATTCCGCTGGCAAGATCGACTCCGCCCGGTCTCCATTTTAATAAGTCTGCGATTGTGTCGGGATTCACACCGCCTGCGATGAAACACCGTTTCCCCGTTTGTTCAGTTTTCTGCTGATATTCAGGCACACAATCCCAAGCAAAAGCCACTCCAGTCCCGCCTCTTGCCCCTTTTACAGATGAGTCAATCACAAAACCGTCTACAGAATCGTTAAAGCGGTCCAAGTCCTGAATTGCTGTGCTGTTATGATGGAGCGCCTTCCATATTTCACAATTTGTCAGCAGACGGAGGGCTTCAGCATCCTTTGGCGTCTCATCACCATGAAGCTGGATGACGTCAAGCTGCAAATCGCCTGCTATACGGGAAATCGTTCCCAGCGATTCATTCACAAAAACGCCTGCAATCTGTTTTTCGGTGCGAACTTGGCTCAGCCACTTTTTCACAGCTGCCGGAGATACTTTTCGTTTACTGTCAGCAAAAATAAAACCCAGATAATCTGCCTGTGAATCCGCTGCAAGCCGCAGATCCTGCAGAGACCGTATACCGCAATACTTTAATGCCGGTTTTTTCACATCCTCACTCCCCATACAAAGCATGGATTGCTTTTTTCTGTGAATGCTGTCTCATCAATGACTCTCCGATGAGAACAGCTCGTGCTCCATGTTCTTTGACAAATGTTAAATGTTCTAAAGAACCAATGCCGCTTTCACTGACAAGCAAGCATTCTTTCGGAACTAGGGATGCAATCTGTTTCGTCTGTTCGAGCGAAGTTTCAAACGTTTTTAAGTTTCGATTATTAATACCGAGAATATCAGGGGTGAATACCTTCACTATTTGTTCAAGCGTCGTTTGATCATGAACCTCCACTAACACGTCCATTTCCTTTTCCCCTGCTTCGAGATACAACTCGTGAAGCTGTACGGGATCAAGCACCTCTCCGATTAACAATATGGCATCTGCTCCGATTCTCTTTGATTCCTCCACTTGAATAGAATCAATAATAAAATCTTTTCTCAGCACCGGAATCGAAACAGCACGCTTTACGTCTGATAAATAACTGTTTTTCCCTTGGAAAAACGGAAAGTCAGTTAAAACAGAAAGCGCGTCTGCCTGCGCAGCTTCATAGTCTTTTGCAATCTGCTCCGGAACAAAATCTTCTTTAATGAGTCCTTTTGACGGCGACGCTTTTTTGACTTCGGCAATCAATCCGATAAAACGGTTCGGATTAGCCAGCGCCTCTTTAAAAGACCGTTTTTCAAAAGGCTGCTCTTCTGGCAGGATGAGAGTTTTGACTTCTTCTTTTTTTTGATTGATTATGTTTTCAAGCATAGATCTCTCCCTCTTTCTGTTTCAGTCTATTGAGCTGCGCTGCGGCACCTCCGCTTACAATCGTTTCTAACGCAAGCTCCGTTCCTTCTTTCAGTGTTTCGGCAATACCCGCCGTGTATATCGCAGCGCCGGCATTAAAGGCTGTAATATATAAAGCTGATCGGCTGCTTTTATTTTCAAAAATATTCTGAATCAGATGAGCGCTTTCTGTCGGTGACTGCACCTGTATATCTTCAAGTCTGCCATTTTTGAAGCCGAAGTCTTCGGGTGAAACAGTATATTCCCGGCGCTCTCCATCCTTTATTTCAATCACATCGGTCGGTGATGTAACCGAAAGCTCATCTAAACCGTCACGGCTTGCTGCGAATAGTACATGCTTCGGCTGGAACATTTCCAGTGCGCTTGCCATCAATCCCGCTTTTTCAGCAGAATAGACACCGATCACCTGACGCTTCGCCCGCAAAGGATTGCTGAGCGGTCCGAGCAGATTAAAAATCGTTCTGAATCCGAGCTCTTTTCTTGTACCCGCTACATGTTTCATGGACGAATGATAAAGCGGCGCAAAGAGAAATCCCATGTTATTTGTTTCAATGCTGATTCTGACTTCTTCAGGTGTGGTTTGGATTGGTATCCCAAGCTCTTCTAGAACATCGGCGCTTCCGCTTTTAGAGGATACGGAGCGATTGCCGTGCTTAGCAATTTTAGCTCCTGCTGCTGAAGCAACGATTGCCGATGCCGTTGAAATATTAAAGGTAGAGATGCCGTCACCGCCTGTACCGCATGTGTCAACCACATCATGAAGTCCGTCTACCGTAAGGGCATGTGTCCGCATGGCCTTCACAAAGCCCGCCAGCTCTTCTGCAGTTTCGCCCCGATGAGCCAGGATAGACAATATACCGCCCATTTCAGAAGGAGTCATTTCTGCTGTCATCATCATATTCATAAGCGCTTCCGCTTCAACAGCAGTAAGTGTCTTACCGTCAACGCACGTTTGCAGAAATTGGTTCATCGGCTTCATCCCCCTTGCTACGAAACATGTCTTCAGCAATATGAATGGTTTTCAGCAGTGCGCCCGCTTTGTTGCAGCTTTCTTCATATTCGGCTTCCGGCACAGAATCAGCAACAATACCTGCTCCAGCCTGTATGGATGCGACACCGTTTTTTACGCTCATGGTGCGGATCGTAATACAGGAGTCGATATTCCCGTCAAATCCGATGTAGGCGATGCAGCCGCCGTATGTCTCTCTCGGTGTCGGCTCCAATTCATTTAAAAGCTGCATGGCACGGATTTTTGGGGCCCCGGTTAAAGTTCCCGCAGGAAAAGCCGACATTAGCGCATCAACAGGGTGAACTCCCTCTTTCAACCTCCCTGTGACGACTGAAATGATGTGCATAACATGTGAAAATGAGACGATCTTTGTGAACTCCGGCACAGCAACCGATCCATACTCTGCCACTCTGCCGATATCGTTTCGAGCTAGATCAACGAGCATATAATGCTCCGCTTTTTCTTTTTCATCTTTCATCAGCTCAATTTTGAGTTTTTCATCTTCCTCTTTGTCTGCGCCTCTTTTTCTTGTTCCGGCAATCGGATGGATTTCCAAATGCCCGTCTTGAACGTGGATTAACCGTTCCGGAGAGCTGCCGACAATCTCTCTGTCCGGGAGTTTTATATAATACATATACGGCGAAGGATTGACGATTCGCAGCACTCTGTACAATTCGAAGGAATCTGCTGTTATCGGAATCTCAAATTTTTGTGACAGGACACCTTGAAAGATGTCACCTGCTTTTATATATTCTTTGATCTTTTCTACATCTGCCATAAACGCAGATTTTTCGTAATTTGAAGATACTGAATCGAAACCTGGTGTCTTATATGACTCAGATGAAAGAAACAGTTCTTTTATGTTTTTTTGATCCATCATCTTATCAATGAGGCCTTGTAGCTCTCGGTGATTTTTATTGAACACAGCAATTTTTTCAGCTTCAGTTTCTTGTCCATTCAATCTAGCATACTGAATAAAATGGACGTTTTTTGTTTCATGATCATAAGCAATTAATGTGCTGCAAACAAACAGCATACACTTTTCAAATTCCGTTTCCTTCCTGTGGCGAGGAACAGAAGGTTCAATCATCGGGATCATGTCATAGCTTAAATACCCGACAGCTCCGCCTACAAAGGGAATGGCAAGCTCTGGCGTTTTGATTTTGTATGCTGCATTCATCCAATCCAGAACCTCTTTTAATTCTTTTCCAGTGTAAAGGGATCGTCCATTCTCATCTTGAGCAGTAAAATCATTTTGCTGTTCTTTGATCGTTAGAAATGGCTGAAGGCCGATGAACGAATATCTGGACCAATTTGATGTGTCATCCTTGCTTTCAAGAAGGTAAGTGATCTTCCTGTCCAGCTGCTCGATCATTTGGATAGGTGTCAGTGTGTCAACTGTGAATGTCTCCACAATCGGTATGGTGCGGTAGGACATACTGTCCTCTAAAAATGCAGAAATGTTTGATTGGAAATTCATTGCTCTCACTCCTTTTGGCAAGGAGAATGAGAAGAAGGCATGAGAGGGAAAATCAAGATATAACAAAATAAACCCAAAAGAAAGGCTTCTTTTGGGTAGAATAAACATACATGTCTCAGCTCAACTACACTCATTCTCTGCTACCCTATTCTCTAACTCAACTCATTCACTAAGCTTTATACACACTCTTGTGTATTTCTAAGCTGTTCTAATCGTATTACAATTCATTATTTTTTGTCAATGATAAATCGGGTCTTAATACAACCGCTTTTTCTAAATAGACATGTCTGATTTGATTCTGAGGAACTTCAGTCTGAACAGTCATCATGACCCTTATACATTTTTTCAGACCGCCTGTAACATCCATTTCCTGCATACATGTCACCGGCACATACTGCCAGCCAGAAAGCTCACGGACAGCTTTTGCCGGGAAAACAGAGTGCAGGTCAGGCGTCGCCGATAGAAGCATTTGAACAACATCTTCCGGCTTTGTTTTGTTTTCTTCTATCATTTTTTCTAACAGCTGTTTGGTTTTTTGTAAAATATCTTCTTCAGTATCCTTTTCTACTGTAGTTGCTCCGCGAATTCCACGAATCATCATGATGTCTCCTCCATTCGCCATTTGTTCAGCCAGCTCTCAAGTTCATCTCTTGAAAACGTATGGTCGGCGACTTTTCCTAATTCTTTGAGAACGATGAATTGAATCATACCGCCGCGGGTTTTTTTATCATTCATCATACGGTCTAAAAGCACGGAAGTTGCCGTTTCTTTTTTAATGCGGCTTGGATAGCCTAGATTCTTAAGCCAGCTGACTAATCGATTTCTGTCCATTTCACAGCCGGCTTCCTGTTCACTTATATATAAAGCAAACTGCATACCGAGTGCTACCGCATCACCGTGGGTGATCTGTCCGTAGCCATACTCCGCCTCAACTGCGTGGCCTAGCGTATGCCCAAAGTTAAGATAGGCTCTGATTCCTTCTTCCTTTTCATCCTGATGAACGACAGACGCTTTAATCGAAATACCTTTAAAAATCATGTCATTCAGCTGCTCACTGGTGATATCGTTCAATGAGTGAATGTCCAGCAGATCTTTCAGGAATTCTCTGTCATAAATAAAAGCATGCTTAATCACTTCTGCCATCCCGGACCGAAGCTCTTTTTCCGGTAGGGAACGGAGAAAGTCCGTATCGTAAAGCACGGCTTTGGGCTGATAAAATGCGCCGATCAGATTTTTTCCAAGCGGATGATTCACCGCTACTTTTCCTCCGACCGCGCTGTCATGCGCCAAAAGCGTTGTAGGCATTTGAATGAAATCAATGCCGCGCATAAAAGTGGCAGCCACAAATCCAGCAAGATCTCCTACAACACCGCCTCCAAAAGCGATGATGCATGAGGAGCGATCCATATGAAATCGAATCGCTTCACTCTGCAGCTTCGTGTACATATCCATTGATTTCGCCTGCTCTCCGCTCGGCACCGTCACTTTTTTCACAGGCCATTTTTCTTCCAGCAGGTGAAGCATTTCATCACCGTACAGGCGATCCACTTCTTCATCGGTAACAAGCATAATGCGTGTTAATGGCCTGTTTAGCGAGGTTAATAGTTCACAAGCCTTTTTTCTGATTCCTTGTCCGATAAATACAGGATACGAAGAGGAAGCGGTTTGAACATGCAGTGTTCTCATTAAAATTCCCTCGACAGTTTTCTCATATTCTCCACGTTTTCTCTAATGCGGTCAATTTGGTCTAAGCCGAATTGTTCAACAACAGCGTTCGCAATTTCCCATGCAACAGCAGCTTCCGCCACTACACTTGCTGCTGGCACTGCGCAGCTGTCTGAACGTTCAATGCTGGCAGAAAACGGTTCTTTCGTTTCAATATCCACACTTTTCAGCGGTTTATATAATGTCGGAATCGGCTTCATGACTCCGCGGACAACGATTGGCATTCCTGTCGTCATGCCGCCTTCCAATCCGCCAAGTCTGTTCGTAGCACGCGTATATCCTTTTTCTTCGTCCCAAATGATTTCGTCATGAACCTCGCTGCCGTTTCTCCCGGCCGCTTCAAAACCGATGCCGAATTCCACACCTTTAAATGCATTAATAGACAGTACTGCCGCAGCAAGCTTGCTGTCCAGTTTACGGTCATAATGAACGTAGCTGCCCACGCCCACCGGCATTCCTTCAACAATCACTTCCACAATTCCGCCGATGGAATCTCCGTTTGCCTTCGCTTCGTCAATGGCATCCATCATTTTTTTGCCTGCTTCTTCATCGTAGCATCTGACCGGAGACTCTTCAGTCACACGCTTCAAGTCATTAATTGAAGTATAATCCGTTTTTTCAGCCTTAACTGCCCCGATCTGTAATACGTGGCCCGCTACCTTAATGCCAAGCTCAGAAAGGATCTTTTTAGCGACAGCGCCTGCCGCCACTCTTACGGTCGTTTCACGTGCTGAAGAGCGCTCAAGCACATTTCTCATATCGCGGTGGTTATATTTAATCGCACCGTTTAAATCTGCGTGTCCCGGTCTCGGTCTGGAAATTTGGCGTTTCATTTCCTTTTCTTCTTCTTCAGTAATCGGAGCCGCACCCATAATTTTAGTCCAGTGTTTCCAATCGTTATTTTCTACGACAAGAGCGATTGGTGAACCGAGAGTGCGGGCATGGCGCACCCCGCTCATAATTTTCGCCTGATCCTTTTCGATCTGCATGCGGCGCCCGCGGCCATGGCCTTTCTGGCGTCTGCCAAGCTCAAAGTTGATATCTTCCTCAGTTATGTAAAGCCCCGCAGGCACACCTTCAATAATGGTTGTCAATTGGGGGCCGTGTGATTCACCGGCTGTTAAATATCTCATGACTTCTTCTCCCTTCATCGCATTAACGCTTTTAAGTAAAACTACTATAACATATTTTTCAGCAAAAAGTCAGTCTATCTTTTTTGATAAAAGAATGTATCCGCAGGAGAAAGGCCGAATTTCTCCGGATTGAAGATCTGCTCTGTGCTGCCGACAAAGAGAACCCCATTCTTTTTTAAGCTATGAGCCATTTTTAAGTACAGCTCTTCCTTTGCGTTTTCTGTAAAATAAATAAAAACATTGCGGCACACAATCAAATCAAAGTCTTGCTCGTAGCGATCCGCAAGCAGATTATGTTTTTGAAACCTAATGTTCTTCTTTATGCCATGTTTCACTTCATAGCTCTTATCAGCGTTTTGAGTAAAATAACGATCCTTCACAGAAGACGGCACTTCTTGCAAAGACCGCTCCTGATACACGCCTTTTTTCGCTTTTTCCAGTGCCTTATCATCTATATCAGTCGCCAAAATCTGATAGCCTGGGAGCCCTTTCTGCTGATCTAAAATCATTGCGAGCGTATAAGGCTCCTCCCCTGTAGAGCATGCCGCGCTCCATATTTTTAAAGGCTTTGAATGTTTGATTAAAGGCAAAATAGCTGTTTCAAGAACTTCCCATCTTTTGTAATTTCGATAAAATTCTGAAACATTAATCGTCATTCTGTCCAAAGTTTCATTTAAAAGCGCCTGATCCTTTTCTAGTGCCGCTGCAAAATCCTTAAAGCTTTGAAAACCTTTTTTCTCATAAAGAGATGTCAGCCTTCTCTTCATTTGCGCTTCTTTGTATAAAGTTAAATCAACTCCGGTTAATTGCTTCCATTTGGTTGTAAATACGCTGTATGTATCCATCTCTTCTCTCCCAGTCTCGCTGTCTTTTGTCCTAGTATAGCTTGTTTTATCAGGAAATTGTATTGTTTCAAATAAAAAAATCAGCTTTTCAGCTGATTTCAGATGATTGGTAAAGACAGTGGTGGATCCCCTGCCGTTTAGCCATATATTCAAGTCAATGTAAACCTTTACAAAAAAGCCGGAACCGGCGGAGTGCAGATGCCGGCTCTTCTCTCGGCTTTTTCAACAATGATTAATAGATCCAGCCTGTCATGAGTTGTTGATATGATACTAACTCTTCATCCTTAAAGAAAATATGAATCTCACGCTCAGCGCTTTCCAGAGAATCAGAGCCGTGGATAATATTTTTTCCGACAAACATGCCGAAATCCCCGCGAATGGTGCCTGGCAATGCTTCTTTAGGGTTTGTTTTTCCAATCAGCTGCCTGGTCACTTCAACGACATTTTCGCCTTCCCACACCATCGCAAAAACTGGTCCGGAAGTAATAAACTCAACAAGTTCTCCAAAGAAAGGCTTTCCTTGATGTTCGGCATAGTGTTTCTCAGCCATTTGTTCAGTTACTCTCATCAGCTTTGCGCCAGCTAATTGTAAGCCCTTACGTTCGAATCTAGATAAAATTTCCCCGATCAGCTGCCGTTGGACACCGTCCGGTTTCACCATGATAAAAGTCTTTTCCATCACATTCTCCACCCCATCATATGTATGTATAGGCTTTCACATTGCACACCGAAATCGTAACATCTTTCACATAATTAATCAATCCGGGGCGGAGAAATTTCTTAATATCTACAAAAAATTAAAATTTTCTTTTGCCGATATATTTTGCGATGGCTGCAAGAGAAGAACGCGCACGCCCTCTCGGAAGCGTGTTAAGTTTTTGGAAAGCTTTTTGCAGATACATCTCGCTCACTGCCATCGATGCTTCAATTGCATCTGTCTTTTTGATTTCTTCAATAATGGGCGCAAGCTGTTCTTGTGTCGTCTCGCTGTTAATTAATTTAAGCTGATTCTTTAAAGCTGGATTTTTTAATGCATATAGGACAGGCAATGTAACATTTCCTTGAAGCAAATCGCCTCCAACCGGTTTACCCAGTTCTTCTTCAGTTGAAGTAAAATCAAGAATATCATCAATGATTTGATAAGACATGCCGACATAATATCCAAACCAGTAGAGCGCCTTATGAATCTTTTCTTCAGCTCCGGAAGCAATAGCCCCCAGCTGGCAGCTGACAGCGATAAGAAGCGCCGTTTTTCTCTTTATGCGCCGCAGGTACGTTCTGAGATTCTGTTCCATGTTGTATTTGTCTTTGATTTGTTCAATCTCTCCAAGACACACTTCAACAATGGTCTGCGACAAGATCCGATGAGCTTTCGGTTCATTAATTCTCGTCATCATTTCAAGAGATCCGGCAAGCATATAATCGCCTGTATACATCGCAATTCGGTTATCCCATTTGGCCTTGATCGTCGGCTTTCCCCGGCGAAGCTCCGCATCGTCAATGACATCATCATGAACCAACGATGCCATATGAATCATTTCCAGAGTGACAGCGACATATTTAATCTTATTGATATCGTAATCGCCAAACATGCCGGAAAGCAGAACGAAGACAGGCCGAATCCGTTTGCCTCCTGCCTGCAATAGATGAAGACCCGCCTCGCTCAAAAGCGGATAATCGGAGCGTACGGTTTGTTCAAGCTCCCTTTCAATTACATCAATATCGTCATTTAAAAAAGAGTAGGCCATTTTAAATTTCATATCATTCACCCAAACATCTGTGTTTTCATTTCCATCCGATATGCGTGGCAGCAACTCCGCCAGTAAACGAATGATATTTGACATTTTTCAGACCCGCCTCTTCAAACAGGCCTGCCAGTTCCTTCATACCAGGGAATTCTCTGGCTGACTCTTGGAGCCACGAGTATTCTTTATAGCTTTTCGCAAACAGCTTCCCGAAAAACGGCATAATATACTTAAAGTACATAAAATAAGCCTGTCTAAATCCAAACATTTCAGGCTGTGAGGTTTCCAGGCATACTACTTGTCCGCCAGGCTTCACCACACGTCTCATTTCTTTCAGTACGGTCAAATAATCCGGCACATTACGCAGTCCGAAGCCAATTGTTACAAAATCAAATGTATTATCATCAAAAGGGAGCTCCATTGCATTTCCGTGCAGCAGTTCGATTTGACTGAAACCGCCGTCTTTTACTTTCTGTTTGCCGACGCTCAGCATGTTTTCGCTGAAATCCAAACCCTTTATTTCACCGGTTTTACCGGCTGCTTTTGCAAGAGCAATCGTCCAGTCAGCTGTTCCGCAGCAAACATCAAGAGCTTTGGCGCCTTCTTTTACACCCATGATGCGCATCGTTTTATCACGCCATTTTTTGTGCTGCTGAAAACTGATGACAGAGTTCATTTGGTCGTAGTTTTTATATATTTTTTCAAATACTCCGTGTACGCGCTGTTCTTTTGAGTCCTGCATAATGGTTACCCTTCTTCCACTTTCTGATGATAAGTTTGGTCTTGGCTGATTGTCTTCAGGCGGTTTAATAAAATTTGCTGAATAGGTGAGCTTAGAGGCAGAAGTGACTCAATGCTGTTCTTTGCTTTCTTAAAACACTCTTCCAGCATCTCTTCTTTTGTTTTCCCCAGCTGTATAACACTGCCGATCACATCTAAAAATGTATCATTTCCGGTCATAAGCCGCTTATATACAAAAAAATCACTCGATAGCTTCTTCCAGCGCGGGAGATTGAAATGTTCAGACACCCGATGGAATAGAGCTGATTCAACGATGCCGACACTTTCGAAAAAATGGTGTTCGTCCTTTACAGATCGGTCATACAGACGAATTTTATGTTCATTGATTTCTTTAATTGCTGTAGCGAGCGTTCTAATCATGTAGATATCCTTCATTTCAGATAGTAATGAATAGTACAGTCCGCTGAAATAATCGCCTGCAAGAACAGTCAATTGACGGTTCTTGTTTTCGTCTCGTTTTATGACTCTGGCTGTCGTTACTTCATCATGGGTATCAAGGGCGCTTTGTACAAGCATCGCTGTTACAATATAATTTTCTCTGTCATTGTTTTTTATGTCGGCTTCCTCAAATAATGCATGAAAAAGAAGAAGCTTATCCTCATCAATCTTAGGCGCAGAAATATGCTTCGCTAAATAAGGATGAGACAGCTTTTGTTTTATTTTCGTGTTCAGATTGGCTAAAGTTCCGTAGATGTCTTGCAAAAATATCACCCTTGTCCCCAAATTCACATTTATTTCTAAATCATATGTATGAGTTTTATTTTGTCATAAGATTACGCAGGTATCATTATAGCATAAAAAAAACAAATTGGCTGTATCCTCCCGCTGTTTGCGAGCATTTGCTTTAAAACAGCGGGGACAGCCAGCTTATTTTTTTTCGCTTTTCATTTCTCCGTATGCGGTTTGAATGAGCGCCTCTCCTCTGACTTTAATGGCAGAAGTATGCTCTGTAAACTGAGCAATGATCACTTCTCCCTTGTCGAGTTTTTCGGAATGGTGAAACTTTGTGTCCGTTCCCCTTGTCAGGCCGATCACATTCACTCCATCCTCAATTGCTTTAATGACGACAAAATCGCTTGAATGCTTTTCGTTCATTTATAGCACCCTCTATCTTTATTAGTCCTGACGTTTAATATGTTCCAATACTTCTGAACGTGCAGCAGCATCATCTTTGAAAATGCCTCTGACAGCTGAAGTGACTGTTTTGGCGCCCGGCTTTCTTACGCCCCGCATTGTCATGCACATATGCTCTGCTTCAACAACAACCATTACGCCATGCGGATCAAGCGTTTCTACGATGCTTTCTGCAATTGTAGAAGTGATGCGCTCCTGAAGCTGCGGACGCTTTGCAACTGCCTCAACAGCACGCGCCAATTTGCTGAGCCCTGTGACTTTTCCGCCCCGCGGTATATATGCAACATGTGCTTTTCCGTAAAAAGGAACAAGGTGATGCTCACACATAGAATGAAACGCGATATCTTTTACTAGAACAAGCTCCTCATGGTCTTCACCGAAGATAGTCTGGAAATGTTCTTTTGGATCTTCATTCAAGCCGGAGAATACTTCGGCATACATCTTTGCGACTCGTTTCGGAGTATCAAGAAGCCCTTCTCTGTTTGGGTCCTCTCCGATCGCTTCTAAAATTTGACGAACAGCTTGTTCGATTTGTTCTTTATTAACTTCTTTCATGTTCTGTGTCCTCCACCAATGAATACATTTAATTTCGATTCTAGCACACATGCCCCGCTAAAAGCAAAGTGAATGCACACGCTCCTAAAAAAATGAAAAGCCCCTTAAGAAGGGGCTTTTCTGTGAAGAAATAAAGTGTATGTAATCTAGATGCATACACGATCTATATTCACAATTATTTTCCGGCAACTGCGTCTTTAAGCGCTTTACCTGGTTTGAAAGCAGGTACTTTGCTTGCTGGAATTTCGATTTCTTCACCTGTTTGAGGGTTGCGTCCTTTACGTGCAGAACGTTCACGCACCTCGAAGTTACCAAAACCGATCAGTTGGATTTTATCACCGTTTTTAAGTGCATCTAAGATCGTATCAAAAACAGAGTCAACTGCTTTTGTCGCGTCTTTTTTAGACAATTCGCTTGCTTCCGCAACCGCATTAATAAGTTCTGTTTTGTTCATGCCTTTCACCTCCTCCCAAAAGGAATAAGCTCAGTTCGTTTATTATCATTTCTTCACAGTTCAGTCTGATTCTAAACCTGCCTGAGAAAAAAATCAGACAAGCAAGAGAAAGACAATTAAACGGCTTTTAAGAAAAACTGCACTCCAAGGAATGTTTGTCCATCAGAGTGAAGAATTTCTGTATGTAGAGTAACACATATAAAAAGCCATATCAAGCATTTTAAAGCGTCAATCCCTTGCTCGTCAAGGATTTAACGTGATTTATCGAACAAATATTCCTTTTTTTCCTTTTTTCATCCTATTCCTTGATCCTTTTCCAATATTAAGAGCAAAGAAAAAAGACCTCCTATTCTATAAAGAGGTCTCCCCGCATTACAGGATAATGGCGATTAAGCCGCCTGATCCTTCGTTTATGATTCTTTCTAATGTTTCTTTTAATTTATATCGTGCGTTTTCAGGCATCAGTGACAGCTTAGCCTGAATCCCTTCTCTCACGATAGAGCTGAGCGATCTTCCAAAAATGTCAGAGTTCCAAATTGAAAGCGGATCATCCTCAAAGTCCTGCATTAAGTAACGCACCAGTTCCTCGCTTTGTTTTTCAGTTCCGATAATCGGCGCAAATTCGCTTTCGACATCCACTTTGATCATATGGATTGACGGTGCGACAGCTTTCAATCTTACGCCGAATCTGGAGCCTTGCCGTATAATTTCCGGCTCATCCAGACTCATGTCAGTTAAAGCAGGCGCTGCAATGCCGTATCCCGTCTGTTTGACCATTTTTAAAGCGTCGGACACCTGGTCATATTCCGTTTTCGCATGGGCAAAATCCTGCATCAGCTCAAGCAGGTGGTCTCTGCCCCTGATTTCAACGCCTACCACTTCTTTTAGGATTTGATCATATAAATGGTCGGGCGCATACAAATCAATTTCTGCAACCCCTTGGCCGAGCTCAATCCCGGCTAATCCGGCACTTTCAATAAACTCAAACTCGCTGAATTGACCGACAACCCTGTCGACATCACGGAGCCGTTTAATATCCTTAACAGTTTCCTTCACTGATTCCTGATAGCTCTCGCGCAGCCAATGGTTTTCTTTCAGCACCATGACCCAGCTTGGAAGATTTACATTTACTTCAAGCACAGGAAACTCATAAAGAGCCTCTCTGAGAACATTCAGCACATCGTTTTCCCGCATACTTTCTACGCTCATTGCCAAAACAGGGATATCGTATTTCTCGCTTAAATCCTGGCGCATCGCCTCTGTCTCCGGGTGATAAGGTTTTACTGAGTTAATGACCATAATAAAGGGTTTTCCGACTTCTTTCAGCTCTTCAATGACTCTTTCTTCTGCCTCTATATAGTCACTTCTGGCGATATCACCAATCGTGCCGTCTGTCGTAATAACCACTCCGATGGTCGAATGTTCTTGAATCACCTTCCGCGTTCCGATTTCAGCAGCCTCATGAAATGGGATCGGTTCTTCGTACCAAGGTGTATTAATCATCCGCGGGCCGTTTTCATCCTCGTATCCTTTTGCACCCGGCACTGTATAGCCTACACAATCTACTAATCTTATATTGACATCGAGTCCGTCTGATACATGAACAGACATCGCCTGATTCGGAACAAATTTAGGCTCTGTAGTCATAATCGTTTTTCCGGCTGCGCTTTGAGGCAGTTCATCCTGCGCACGTGCCCGGTCTGCTTCATTACTGATATTCGGGAGCACCACAAGCTCCATAAATTTCTTAATAAACGTAGATTTCCCTGTACGGACAGCACCAACGACTCCTAAGTATATATCGCCTCCTGTTCGTTCAGCGATATCCTTGAAAATATCGACCTTTTCCAAGTGATCCCCTCCCGGACTTCCTATCCTTATCAATTTTATTAACCTTTTTCAATCAAACACAGGACACTATATGTGTATGACGTTGTCCTATTTCAATATGACATCTTCAGAAAATTTTCCATCCTTAATCTATTAAAGTATAAAAAAACCTTTCTCCCTATTTGTATGCAAGGGAGAAAGGTTCATTCCTTTTTTATATCATTTTCTAAAAAAACAGGTTCTTGTTTGTCATTAACGGTATATTTCACTGAAAATGCGGGGACGAAAGGCGTCTCTTCCCATATTATGTCCTGTATTTCCGTGCCGGGTTTAAAAGTTTTTTTGCTTTTTTTGAGACAGGAAACGAGCTCTGTCCGATAGTCGGCATAAATGTCTCCGTCTCCGTCAATCATAAGCGGCAGGGAGTTTCCTGAGATTGGGCTTGTGACAGAAAGAGAGTCAGCCTCCCCTAGTTTTTTCCCATCAAGCGTAAACAAGTCCCGCGCTAATACATCCTGATATGGCGGATATTTGTGTTCTTGGCGGTACATTTGAACGCGTAATTTGATATCACGTATTTTTTCCGCCATCTTTACATCAATCAGTTTAACAGTCGGATTGTTCTCTACATCGACAAGCACGTATTGATAGTCTCCGCCGCTTTCATATGCCGTGCTTGGAGGTTCAGCCATATATCTCGGCGCTAAACGGTTAAAATCTATCGGATATTTTTGATAAAGCGGTGTTGACATATCTTTTGTTTGAATCGGAAGCAGTCCTCCGTTTGCCTTTTGAAATTCATCAACGGCTGATTGAACCAGCTTTAATTGGTCCTGATATGGAGTGGCTTGTACACTGCTTTTCCGCTCATGCGGATATAAACATCCAGATAAGAAAATCACTGCTACAAAAATCATAGCGCACTTCAGTTTACCCATACAGCACTTCCTTTTACAGCTTTATTCATTAACAGGGCCGCTGAATACCACCACAAATACAATAATTCCTGAAATCAATACACACATGTAAGCAAACGATGAAACCGCAATCTTCAGAAAACGGTTTCTGCATTTAAAACGGCTTAAATAGATACATGCTACGGCCAGAAACATCAGCCCCATGGAACCAAGGGCAAACCACATTTTGATCAATGCCAGACTCAAATGACCCGCGCCCCCTCCGACATTTGTTTTGTAAGCGTTACATTTTATTTTAATATACAGCGCTTGAAAAGATCAACCAGATTTTCCATCCTTTGATAGAATAAAAAAACTGAAGCAAAGAGGGGGACTTTGCTTCAGTCAAATTGACTATATTCACCTACGTTTAAGAAACACTCTCTTGGACTTCGATGCTATAGTATGCGACTTTGCATACAGATGCATCCTCTCTTGCCTAAATCGGCAAAATGTTTCAGGAGATCCCAAGGCATGGGTATTCTTCTGTGTTTCGGGCTTTCGTGCAATTAGAATATGCGGAATTCTATTCCGTTGACACTTTTATTTAACTTGGTTATCAAATGTATTCACCAAGTCCTCCATCTCGTGGGTTTTCCCTCTCGCCATTAAGGATTCAACAGCGGTTACTACCTTTTGTCCATTAAACAGAACTTGATGAAGGGCTTCTGTAATCGGCATTTGCACCTGATATTTTTCTGAAAGCTGGTAAGCCGCTTTTGTCGTGCGCACTCCCTCAACGACCATTCCCATTTCTTCGAGAACGTCCTCAAGCTTGTACCCTTTTCCGAGTAAATTGCCGGCACGCCAGTTTCTGGAGTGAACACTTGTGCACGTAACAATCAGGTCTCCGACACCTGTCAATCCGGAAAACGTTAGCGGATTCCCGCCCATTTTTGTGCCGAGTCTCGCAATTTCAGCAAGACCCCGTGTAATCAAAGCAGCTTTGGCATTATCGCCGTATCCTAAGCCGTCTGTGATGCCAGCAGCAAGGGCGATAATATTTTTCAAAGCGCCTCCGATTTCTACACCGATAACGTCAGGATTTGTGTACACCCGAAAATTGTGGTTTATAAACAGATCCTGCACCTCTTCTGCAGCCTGCATGCTCTTTGAAGAGGAAGTGACGGTTGTCGGATGCCGGAGTCCTACTTCTTCAGCATGGCTCGGCCCGGAGAGCACGACAATGTCCTTTCTGACATCACTCGGGAGCTCAAATTCCATAATTTCAGAAATACGCAGGAGCGAATCCGGCTCTATCCCCTTACTCACATGAACAAAAACTGCTTTTTTCGTCATAAAAGGCACTGCCTGTCTCAACACTTCCCGAATCGCTTTGGTCGGAACAGCAACTATGATGAAATCTGCGTCTGACACAGCTTCTTTCATATCTGTTGTCCCTTTCATAGTTGTAGGCAGCTTAACATTTGGCAAATAGTCTTTATTCTCATGCAGCTCATTGATTTGATGTATTAACTCTGCACGGTGAGCCCAAACGCATACTTCATTTCCGTTATCGGTTAAAACCAAAGCCAGCGCGGTTCCCCAGCTCCCTGCTCCAAGCATTGTTACTTTTTTCATTTTGATTCACACCTTTTTATTTTCTAGCTCTTGCAAATATTTTGATTGGTGTCCCCTCAAAACCGAACGCGTCTCTGATTCGGTTTTCTAAAAATCGTTCGTATGAAAAATGCATCAGTTCGGGATCGTTTACAAACACAACAAAACTCGGCGGCTTCACCGCAACTTGAGTCGCATAATAAATTTTCAAGCGTGACCCGTTATGAGTCGGTGTCGGGTTCATTGCCACCGCATCCATAATGATGTCATTTAAGACATTCGTCTGGACACGAAGTGAGTGATTTTCACTTGCTTTAATGATTGCAGGCATGAGCGTATGAATCCGTTTTGTCGTTAATGCTGACATGAACAGAATCGGTGCATAGTCAAGAAATTGAAAATGGTCGCGGATATTTTGTTCAAATTCTTTCATCGTGCTTTCATCTTTGTCAACAGCATCCCATTTATTCACTACGATCACGACAGCCTTGCCTGCTTCATGTGCATAGCCCGCGATTCGCTTGTCCTGTTCGATAATGCCTTCCTCGCCGTCAAGCACCACCGCAACAACTTCAGAGCGGTCGATGGCTTTCAGCGCCCGCAGCACGCTGTACTTTTCAGTCGTTTCATACACTTTACCTTTTTTTCTCATGCCGGCAGTGTCTACAATGACAAAATCCTGCTGGTTATAAGTAAAAGTTGTATCAACGGCATCTCTTGTTGTTCCTGCCACATTACTCACAATGACACGATCTTCGCCAAGTATCGCGTTTACCAGAGAAGACTTTCCTACATTCGGGCGTCCGATCAGGCAAAATTGAACGACTTCATCATCGTATTTTGTTTCAGGGATATTTTTGAAATGCTCCGCTGCGGCATCCAGTAAATCTCCGAGTCCCAGCCCGTGTGTTCCTGAAACCGGATACGGTTCACCAAATCCCAGCGAATAAAAATCATAAATATTCGCTCTCATTTCTGTGTTATCCAGTTTGTTTACCGCTAAAACAACAGGCTTTTTCGTGCGGTACAAAATTTTCGCTACTTCTTCATCAGCAGCAGTCACACCTTCACGGCCATTCACCATAAAAATAATGACATCCGCTTCATCCATGGCGATTTCGGCCTGCTCGCGTATCTGTGTTAGAAACGGCTCATCACCGATATCAATACCGCCCGTATCAATCAAATTAAAATCATAATTCAGCCATTCAGCCGAGCTGTATATCCGATCCCTTGTCACACCAGGGGTGTCTTCTACTATTGAAATTCTTTCACCCGCAATCCGATTAAAGATTGTGGATTTTCCTACATTCGGTCTCCCGACAATGGCTACGACAGGTTTACCCATAGTACCCTTCCTTTCGATCCAGCCGCTTTCATTTTTACATAAATTCTCAACCGGTTATTTAAATCATCTCATTCACTTTTATGAAAAGAAACCCTTCAGAGGAAGGGCTTAACTCATTTATTATATCAGTTTTTACTGGGATCACAACTATTCTTAAAAATGTTTCACGATCAAATAAACATCTTCCCCAATTCTATGAGCAATTCCGTCAAGGATTGCCTCAAGGTTTTTAGCGAAAAGCTCCATCTCTTTTTGGTCATTACAAAAAAAGATGGGCGTTCCTCCTGAAGCACGGTTCCGGTTTGTCGTGATAACAGACAAAATCACTTTCGTCAGCGATTCACTCATCCTATCACCTTATCCTGTTTTTTGATAAATTCCGTAGGCATTCTGATCGCGTTTTCCAAAGTCGGAACATTGCTGATAATCTGAACAGCTGTTTCCGGGTGATGAATTTGGGGCAGGACAAAAACGCCCACTCTTCCGTCATTAAGATCCCGTTTCGCGATTGGCGTCAGGGACGGCTCCCCTGAGTCCCGATACACCCCCAGCACATTGGAGACATCAAATAAAATGGCCTGGCGCTGACCCAGGTTGGCAATGGTTGCAGCTGAATTAAAATTTTTAGGCGTTAAAATAAACCCCATGCCATGCTTTAAAATCAGCTCCTGTTTCTCCGGAAGTCCGATGTTCATCATATAAATATTATCTACAAACAGACCCGGCCCTTCGAAGTGAGGCTCTATGTACTCAATATCGACAATATCTTTCAATACACTGCCGGACATAAATTTCATCGCTAACAAAAAACAAACAACAGCGGTGATGACAGCAGCCCAGATTGAGAAAAACACGTACGCCGATGTTGTCAAAAGAGCAGTAAAAATTACGATATAATTTCTGCTTTCAAACGCAATGGCGATTCCTTCAATGTAAGTGCTTCCTCTTGAGACAAGTTCGTACGAATCCATTTGTGTCAGTGTATTCCGCTCCATATTTCTGACATCTCTGAATTGAGTGGCTGCAAGTGTCAAAAACGTGATGGCCGTAAACTCCTCCTGTAATAGCGCAGGCATAATAATTGCCCCTAACCCTGCCGCAATAAGCCCAAGTGCAATATGAATGACTTTTCCGTGAATATAGGTCGGATACTGACGGTAATCTGTTTTCAGCATATACAGCCTTGTGGCGACTCCTGCTACGACCCCCGCAATAATCGGATAGATGTAATCACTCATGACATTTTAGTAGCTCCTTTGTTTGATCTTTTGCCTCTCTGGCCAATTTGACTGGCGAGCTGTTCATATTTTGATATGCCAAACAGCAATATCGTTCCCGCAGAGCACGCGTTAAGCCATTGAAAACCTCCGACAGCCGTATGCCCTGCCAATTGTTGAATGACAAAAGAATACACCAGTTCGCCTTGGCACATTCCTAGAACATATAAGGCAAGCTGCATCTGAAAATCCCTTTCAACAGAAGCAGTCAAAAGCACACATAATACAACAGCGGTCCACTCAGGTTTTATGATGAACCAAACCGGATCATATAATGCAAAAAGATAAACAAACGCATACCCGGAAACAAGCGTCAGGTGCACCATGATATAGCGAAATCGTTTATACATCCCTAAATATCCGGCATAGACGCACCCGCAAACGAGAAACATCATGTACGCCGCATTCAGAGAAAAATATAAAGTAAAGTGATGTATGCTTAAGATGATATTAGTCAAAATAAATACTGAGACGGCAAAGCGCCTTTTCGTCTTTCCAAGAATAAAGGTTGTCAGCACCCACAAAAACCACATTGACCAATAATAATAAAATTGTTCCATATCGCTTCCTCCATACTCCCAGTATGGAGTCTAAACACTTTTTTTAAACAAACCGCTTCACGTAAAGGAGAATGATCATGGGAAAAGACAGACAGGAGAAAAAACTCAAGGCTTCGGGCAGAGTGGAATCAGACCGAGACCAATCGATTCACTATGACGGAGCCACCAGCCTTGAACAAAACGGCAAATTTAAAAAGCGTAAATCATAATACAAAAAGCCCAAAACTCACACCGTTTTGGGCTTTTCTTATACAGCTGTCAACGCACATTGTAATTGGAAGTATGAATGCCTCTCTCTGTAAGCCAGTGATGAGTCTCACCTTTTATGACAAGAGGAGCCTTTTGCAAATCAGAAATCGTACTGGTGCCAAGCACAGTCATAATCATTTTTAATTCCTCTAGGATCAGCTGAATCTCTTCAAGCAGCCCTTCTTCGCCTTTTTCAGTCAGCGCTTTTAAGAAGTGCCCTGCCATTCCAGTACAGGAAGCCCCAAGAGCTATCGCCTTCGCGACATCAAGCGCATTTTGAAGGCCGCCTGACGCAATCGTAGTTTTACCGGGAAACTCAGAGCGGATTTCCGCCAAGCTCGCTGCTGTTGAAATCCCCCATGAGTTGAAAAAAGTGATCTTCCGCTGTCTTCGGAGATTTTCTATTTTCGAGAAATTTGTTCCTCCGTAACCGCCGATATCAACAGCTGCCGCACCAGCTTCATACAGCTTTCTTGCTGATTCTTTGCTCATTCCGAAGCCTACTTCTTTTATTATGACAGGCACTTTGATTTCGCTGCAGATCTGTTCAATACGGGAAAGAGCGCCGCTAAAGCTTCTGTCGCCTTCAGGCATGACAATTTCCTGAATCACATTCAGGTGAATCTGCAGCGCATCCGCCTCAATCATTTCGACAGCTTCCTTCGCCTGACGAGCTGTCGCCTCACTGCCCAAGTTGGCAAAAATCAGCCCATTCGGATTTTCTTTTCGGACGATTTCATACGAATAGCGTTCAGACGGGTCTTTTAACGCCGACATTTGTGAGCCGACAGCGAGAGGAATATCAGCTATACGAGCTGCTCTAGCAAGCGCCTTATTAATTTCATATGTAAGTTGTCCGCCGCCGCCAGTCATTGCATTGATAAAAATCGGCGAACTGCTTGAAAGTTCGCCGATTTTTGTGGAAATATCTACTTGTTCTAATGCAAGATCGGGCAGACTGACATGAACAAACGTAATATCATCAAGACCCGTCTCCCGCTTTTGGCCGGTAGACAGGGCATGATTGATGTGTTCTCTTTTCCGTTCTGCTCGAGTCACGTTTATCACCAATTATTTTAGTTTATTAAGCTTATCTCCGATCAGATCTCCAAGCTGGAAGCCAGTGCTTGTTTCTTCCTTCGCCTGATATTGGCGGTAATCCTCTTGATCGGCTTTAGGAGTTTCTTCAAGCTCACGCATGCTTAATGAAATGCGCTCTTCATTTTCATTCACATCAAGAACCTTCACTTTTACAGTCTGTCCTTCTTCAAGGACTTCATGCGGCGTGCCGATGTGTTTATTAGAAATTTGAGAAATATGAACGAGACCTTCTACGCCAGGAAGAATTTCAACAAACGCACCGAAGCTCACGAGACGCTGAACCTTTCCTTCAAGCACATCACCCGGTTTGACTTTCTCGCCAATTTGGCTCCAAGGCCCAGGCAGCGTTTCTTTAATAGATAAAGAAATACGCTCATTATCCCGGTCAACCGATAATACTTTCACTTTCACTTCCTGTCCCTCTTCCACAACATCAGACGGCTTTTCAACGTGGGAGTGGGAAAGCTGTGAAATGTGCACAAGCCCGTCGATACCGCCGATATCAACAAACGCACCAAAGTCAGTCAGGCGCTGCACTTTACCATCGAGCACACTTCCGACTTCTAGAGACTGAAGAAGGTCTTGTTTTTTATTCGCCTGCTCACTTTCAACAACCGCACGGTGTGAAAGGATGACGCGGTTTTTATCACGGTCAAGCTCTACTACGAGCAGAGACAGTGTTTTTCCTTTATAGTCGGTAAAATCTTCTACAAAATGCGCTTCTACAAGTGATGCCGGAATAAAGCCTCGAACGCCGATATCAACCACTAGACCGCCTTTTACGACATCTTTCACTTCAGCTTCAAACACTTCTTTTGTTTCAAATTTTTTCTCAAGGTCTTCCCAAGCGCGGTCTGCATCAACAGCACGTTTAGATAAAATCAAAGCATCGTCTTCCACTTTTGTTACTTTCAGGTCAAGCTCGTCGTCTACTTTTACGACATCCGATGCTTTCTCTACATGAAGACTTGATAATTCACTGATTGGAATAATACCGGACTGTTTGACATTGATAATTTCAACATCCACATGCTTGTCCTCTACCTTTGTCACAATCCCTTTTACTACATCTCCAACCTCTGGTACTTGAACATCAATTTGATTCATTTCCTCTGTCATTTGAATAACCTCCTTGGTCCAAACCTACACAGCTTAATTAAAAACGGTTTGAAAGCTGAACACGTATCATGCATGTCCGCTTTTAGCCGAATATGTATTAAAGAATCATCCAAAAAAGATTTTGAATGATCAATAAAAAGTTTTATTAGTATTAACTTCTAATAAAAGGACAGGTTTGTCAAGCAATAACATTCTTTCTTTGTTGAAAAATTCAAAAAAAGTGGCCTCCGCCGGTATCAGCGGGACTTTTGCTCCACTACATCAAGGATTTTTTCAGCAACTTCCTGAATGGAGAGAGAAGTCGTGTCGATTTCAAGCGCGTCATCTGCTTTTCGAAGCGGAGAAACTTCGCGCTCTGAATCGAGCTTATCTCTTCTTGCAATTTCCTCAATTAATGTTTCGTAGTTGGCATCGTAGCCTTTTTTTACGTTTTCTTCATAACGGCGTTTCGCTCTCTCTTCAACAGATGCCAAAAGAAAGATCTTCACTTCGGCGTTTGGAAGCACATGAGTTCCGATATCACGTCCGTCCATGACAACACCGCCTTTTTCCCCGAGCTGCTGCTGGCGTTTCACCATTTCTTCCCTGACGCTTCTGTGCTTGGCAGCAATTGAGACTTGATTGCTGACCTCGTCTTTTCTGATGTCCTCAGTCACATCTGTGCCGTTGACAAGCACCTTTTGTCCTTCTTTTGTTGTAATCAGCTCAATATCGGTTTGCTTTAACAGCTCAGCTAATTTTGCTTCATCTGTCAAATCAACTTTTTCTTGTAAAGCCACATATGTAATGGCCCGATACATCGCTCCTGTATCAATATATATGTACGATTTTTTCTCAGCCACAATTTTGGCAACGGTGCTTTTCCCCGCAGCAGCCGGGCCGTCGATCGCAATCGATAATTTCTTTTCCATAATTCCTCTCCTTGCTCTTTTCTCCTCTATGGATTGTATCATGAACTTTATGAAAAAGGGTGAAAAATTCATGAATAATTAATGATTGAAGGTTTCCACCCAATCATTAACTTCCATTTTATCCACCCCTTCATATTGAATCACTTTTGAGACATAAGGTTCAATATGCTGATAGTGAAAAAGAAACTGGATACCAAGTAAAATCACTGCCTGAATGAACAATAATTTGAGCAGCAGCCGTTCAAAGGTCTTCATCAGCCCACCTCCATCACAAATAGTATGGAAGTGTTTGCCGATGTTTATTCCAATCGTCCCTTTCTTCTCTTGTTTAACTGGCGGCGTATGCAATACTGAAGAAGGAGCTGCTGATCACTGGCTGAAATCTCCGAATACTCCAAGGTCATTTTACGTTTGCCTGATTTTGAATCATTATAAACACGCCTGACAACCGCGTCAGCCTCTATTTGATTCGTTTTCTCCCCATCCTGAAGGCTGATGAACAGGCGCATCGTATCCCCGTGCTGAAAAGAATAGCCATCTGTCACAATCAAAGCAATACCGCCGGCGCTGATATTGTACGAGAGTGTATGAAACCCGTCTTTTTCATCTGCCGGCTCGACCAGCACATCCAATACCGCGTCAGTTCTTACATATTGGCGGCGCTGAATTCGCTTCATTTTTTCACGGGGAGGCATTTCAAGGCAGATCATTTGAAGCTTGTCCTTCACTTTTCCCTTAATGCGGCTTGAGAAGCGGTAAGGCACTTCGTCTTTACCGACAAACTCTACCGTTACTTCAATATTTTGATGTAAAATCACGGTTCTTCCTGTGTTTACATCAACCGGATATGCGATCAGGAGCTCTCCGTTTTCTATACTCACGGCTTTGCTCTTTGCTATTTTTAAATCATTTTCTTCTATGTATTCTAAGTGTACAGTTTCCCCAATCTCTATCATTGACTTCACTCTTTCGCATTCAATATACTCACTTTTTATTAAAGCATGTAATGAAAAAAAGGAAAAGACTTTTAGTCCTTTCCTCCTGGTTTTTATAGGTCTTTATATATAGGTTCAGCATTTTTTAGTTTTTCAACTTTCTCTTCCGTTCCGTCATTAGCATTTATATACATTCTGAATGTATCATTTTCAATCGTACCCAGCATTTCATAGCATAATACTTCCTGTCCTAATTCATTTGTGATCACAGCAAGCCTTGTTTCTCTCACTTCTACACTTTTGTTTAATTTTGCTTTCGCATCTTGTTCAGAGATAGCCGGCTTTGGTATGTCTCTTTTTCTGTGGGATGTTAAGAAATCTCGCGCTGAAAAGCCGACAACCTCGCCGTCATCCAAGGCAACTTTCATACGGATGGCTTCTGGATACATCCGGACATTATTTTCTATTGGAACATATGAGAATACACCGATTTTATCGTATTGCGCACTTTCATCGATTTCCAGATCTTTTGTTTCATATCCGTTTTTCTTTAGAAAAGCAAGGGCTCGATTCGATCCATCATTCAAGCTGATTTTCTGATCTTTCACTTCTCTGTTTTGGATTAAATAAACCGGGTGTCCGCCTTTTTTTGTAATATCCATATATATCGCTGCTTTATGATCAGGATCTTTCATACTGATACTGTAGACGTCACGGTTTGTTTTTTTTCCGCTCTTTATCACTTTGATTGCATAATTGTCATCAGGTGCAAAGCGTTGGGCAATTTGTTTGGCTTCCTGTGCAGAAATTTCTTTTCCCTTCAGATGGGCAAAACCCTTCTCTTCTTTTTTGGTGCTGGTGAAACTTGGCCCAAGATCTGTTCCTGAGGCAAAGGATCCGACATTTTTTTCAACCGTTTTAAAGCTATTGATGATCGTGTTATCACTCTGTTTTTCATCAGAGGCCAGCGCCATCTCTACATCCATCCAGCGCAAGTTCTTGCTCATAACAAGGTGCTGAACGTGGCGCAGTTCATTTTGTATATCTTCTGATTGCTGATAAAGCTTATTTAACGAAGTATACTCTTTTTCATCGAGCGGTTTTTGATCCAAATCTCTGATTGACGTTTTATAGCTGAAATCACCGATCTTAGATAACAGCTCTTCCGTTTTGTTAAACGGCATTAATGTAAGCGGCAGCTGACTGACACTGTTATGGGCTTCTGATGTAATTCTCCAAACATCTATCAATGCGGGGGACAGTGATTTTTTGCTGTTCATGGCAAGCGTTGCACCAATTTTATCATGCAGCTGGTCTACCTGATAGGTCAGCTCATGAAACGCCCGCTGATAGTTATTTTCAGCATGAAGAAGGACAGCGTCTTTTTCCTGGTGCTCTTTGTATCCCCAGTAACTAGTACCGACAATTGCAATACCGAGCACTGCGATTAAAATAGCTCTGATCATTTATCACACCTCATTTTTATGCTTTCTTATGTCCTGCTACTCACAGAAAATGTGTTTACCGATTCTCTTAATCTGCGGGCGCCCCCAAATCCACGCGCTGGTAGCTGTATCCGGATTAAAGTAATATAGCGCTTCCTCGGAAGGGTCCCAGCCATTAATGGCGTCTAATACTGCTTCTTTTGCTGTTTCGTTCGGCTGCATATAAATTTGTCCGTCAGCCACCGCTGTAAAGGCAAGCGGTTCAAAAATAACACCTGCTATTGAATTTGGAAATAACGGACTGTTTAAACGGTTCAAGATAACTGCTGCAATAGCAACCTGTCCCTCGTACGGCTCCCCACGCGCTTCCCCGTAAACCGCTTGAGAAAGCAGCCGAATATCATTATTGGAAAAACCGCCCGGCATGTTAGCTGCAACCGCATCCTGTTTTTTGGTTTTTGCAGGCGTGTTATTGTTTTGCTGTTTATTCGCTTGCGGCTGCTGTGTTATTTTTTCAGCAGGCTGTTTCTGCCGCGTCTCTGCTTGCTGCCTTGCTTTTTGAGTCGCTGTTTTTGACGGTTTTGTTTGGTATTTCAGCGGTATTTTTCCGTAATGCGTGAATTTATTTCCTTTTTGAAGCTGCTCCATGACATATTCACGGTAATATTTAGACTTACATATCAAGGTCTTTTTGGTTTGGGCTCCGACCAGACCGTCTACCTCTTTTAAGCCGAATTGATCCTGAAAGTTCCGTACTGCCCAGTATGTCCCCCATCCATAAACCCCGTCAATTTTCCCATTATAATATCCGTTATATTGAAGACGCGCCTGCAGCTCGATCACATCGTCCCCTGTTGCCCCTCTTTGAATGACTTGATTAGAAAAGGCTGAAATGGTTTCAGTATTAATAAACGTCGTAATGATAAAGGAAAATAAGATGAGACATGCCATAATCGATCCTTTGGACTTCATTTTTTCAAGCCTCCTACAGCAAATTTTTGAGTGTAATCGTATTTTCTGTAACAAGGTTATTTTTATACACTCTTTCCTTCTTATCCCTCACAGCTTAAAAATTTCAGCAAATCAAAAAGCCGCACTATCGCTGTGCGGCTCTTCTATATCTGCATCATATTGACGGAACGGGCTTTTTTTGCTTTTCGCAAACCAAACCACCATAAAAATAACATAAATGGAAGCATGTAATAGATCCAATTACTGAGGGCTGTCAGGATAAAGTCATACGACCCATGTAAAAGTGAAGGTACGGCCAACGAAAGGAAAAGCCATTTTGCACGTGCTTTTTCAGCGGAAAAACGCGCTTTCCCTAGATAAAACCCCATAATCACGCCAATTAAGGCATGGCATGAAACGGGCAGCAGCGCTCTGACAAACGCATGCTCCACGCCATGTCCGATTAAATAAAGAATATTTTCGAGTGTCGCAAAACCGAGCGATACACTTGCGCCGTATACAATTCCGTCATAATGTTCATCAAAGTGGGCGTGCGGGTAAACACTGATCATTAAAATAAACCATTTTAATGATTCCTCCAAAAAGCCAGAAGACAAAAAAGAAACAAAAAAGCTTCCGCCTCCCACATTCTCTTTTTCAAGCACATACTGGATAAACATGGTGGGAAATACAAGAACAACCCCAAGAAAAAATGACCGAAGCACCATATGTACAGGTTCATTATCATACTGATCTTTTAAATAAAAATAACTTAACAGCGCGATGCCGGGAGCAATTCCTGCAGAGATGATTGCAAACATCAGGCAACCTCTTTCCTTTATATTCCTATGTCTATCCTATCATGTTGTGTATGAATTTACATCTGTCTGCCCTTAAAAAAACAAAAAGAGCATATGAATCCTTCATATGCTCTCCTCTTTTCACTTATCTTCTCTTTTTGCGATTTCATTTGCGATGTGGCCGCCGTGAAATCTTCCGTTTTCAATAAATATTTCATTTGCATTGTTTCCGGCAGCGATGACCCCTGCAATAAAAACGCCCTCCACATTGGTTTCCATCGTTTCTTCATTAAAAAACGGACGTCCTGATTCCTCATCGATTTTCACACCGATTTTTTTCAAAAATTGATGATCAGGATGATAACCCGTCATGGCAAATACAAAGTCGTTTTTAATGGTAATCAGTTCCTGCTGGCCGGAGCGGAAAACGACTTCATCTTCAGTGATTTTTTCTACACAAGCGCCAAATTCCATTCGGATTGTACCGTTTCTTACTAAAGATTCGAATTCTGGCAGAATCCATGGCTTAATGCTTGTAGAATATTCATTGCCCCTATATAAAACGGTGACACGCGCTCCTGATTTGACGAGTTCAAGCGCAGCATCTACACTTGAATTTTTTCCGCCGATAACGACGACGTCTTTATCGAAATACGGATGTCCTTCCTTAAAATAATGGAATACCTTCGGCAAATCCTCACCAGGTACGTTCATATAGTTTGGATGATCATAATAGCCTGTGGCAATAATGCAGTATGGTGTTGAATACGTCTCTTTTGACGTTTCGATAACAAATGAATTGTTTTCTGCTTTTGTCACTTTTTGCACCATTTCAAATGCATTCACACGGATCTTTTTCCGCTTCACGACTTCTCTGTAGTACGACAAAGCCTGAATTCTGACAGGCTTTCTGTTTTCGGTAATAAATGCCACGTCACCGATTTCAAGCTTTTCACTTGAGCTGAAAAAGGTTTGATGCGTCGGATAATTGTAAATACTGTTAACGACATTGCCTTTTTCAATGACGAGGGCATCAATGCCAATTTGTTTTAGGTGAATGGCCGCAGATAACCCGCAAGGACCTCCGCCAATAATTATTGCTTTTTCTTCAATCATTTCCGTCAACTCCTGCGATTGGCATTCGATTCACATTTTTCTATTTCCAAATAAAAAAATCTCCTATTTTATCATAGGAGATTTTTATTTTTTATGCAAATCATCAACTTATATCCAGCCTCTAAAGCGCGAAGCCTCCGCCATTTTACGCACGCCTACCATATATGCGGCAAGTCTCATGTCGATTCTTCGGTTGTTGGCCATTTCATAAATATTGTTGAATGATTTTACCATCATTTTTTCTAATTTCTCTTCTACTTCTTCCTCGCCCCAGTAGAAGCCCTGATTATTCTGAACCCATTCAAAATAAGAAACCGTTACGCCTCCCGCGCTTGCCAGTACATCCGGAACAAGCAGAATGTCACGGTCTGAAAGAATTTTTGTTCCTTCAAGCGTAGTTGGCCCGTTTGCTGCTTCAACGACGATTTTCGCCTGAATGTTATGGGCATTTTCTTCTGTAATTTGGTTTTCAATCGCGGCAGGAACTAAAATATCACAATCCAGTTCCAGCAGCTCTTGGTTCGTAATGGTATCGTTGAAAAGCTTTGTCACTGTGCCAAAACTGTCGCGGCGGTCGAGTAAATAATCAATATCCAGGCCTTCAGGGTCATACAGTCCGCCGTATGCATCGGATATGCCGACAACCTTTGCCCCTGCATCATGCATAAATTTTGCCAAATAGCTTCCGGCATTTCCGAAGCCTTGAACGACAACTCGTGCACCTTTAATATCGATGCCTTTTTTCTTCGCCGCTTCTTTTATGCAGATGGTTACACCTTTTGCTGTCGCTGATTCTCTCCCGTGAGATCCGCCAAGCACAAGCGGTTTGCCTGTAATGAACCCAGGTGAATTAAATTCATCAATTCTTGAATACTCATCCATCATCCAAGCCATGATTTGTGAGTTTGTAAATACATCCGGTGCCGGCACGTCTTTCGTCGGACCGACAATTTGGCTGATAGCTCTGACATAACCCCTGCTAAGACGCTCCAGCTCTCTAAACGACATATCCCTTGGATCACAAACAATTCCGCCTTTACCACCGCCATATGGAAGATCAATGATACCGCATTTTAAACTCATCCAAATGGAAAGTGCCTTCACCTCTTTTTCAGTTACGTTCGGGTGAAAACGTATCCCGCCTTTTGTCGGACCGACAGAGTCATTGTGTTGGGCACGATAACCCGTAAAAATCTTGACTGAACCGTCGTCCATACGAACTGGTATTTTTACCGTTAATAATCTCATCGGCTCTTTTAACAGTTCGTATACTTCTTCAGGATATCCCAATTTTTCCAGAGCCTTATGTATTACGGTTTGGGTTGATTTTAATACATCAAGTTTGTCCTCTTCTGTATGACCGGTGTTTCGATCGGCTGCCATTTGAGTTAACCTCCTAGAATCTTCTGTTTCTCACATGCTCCCTTTCAGAGAATAGTATACACCTTCATATGATCTATGCATAGGATAAACGTTATGTTTTTCCATGTTTTTTAACAAAAAAAACCGCTGTAAAAAACAGCAGTTTTTCTTCCATTCTTATGAAAAATGAGTTTGGATTGTCTCTACAGCATTTCCGTCCATAATGAGCTTACCATACTCTTGTAAGCGATAAATCGTTAATGTTGTCGGATTGCCGTATTCAGCCAGGACCGCCACAACACCCTCGGCAGTCTGTGATCCCAAGTCTTCAAGGCTCAGGAAGTACTGTCCTTCATAGTGGTAGACAGTTCCTCCTGTGATACCGATCCGCTGTAAGCTTTCAGAAAGCTGAATGATATCTTCAAAGGAATGGAATTGATATATGATGTCCGCGCTTTCGTCAAGCTTGACTTGCATTTCGATGTAATCATCATCATACTCATCTTCTTCTGAATCCGCTTCTTGGTTCTTTGTTACGATCACAACCATCCCTTGTGCTTGGAGAGAATACACTTCCACTGCAATCGGTCCATTCGCTTCAAAGCCGAGCTCTGTATTTGCTTCATTCATCATATCTTTAAATAACTGGTGGACTTTAAATGAGTCCTTCCAGAGGTCTTCTTTTGTTAATCCACGATCAGTTAAATCATCGAGGGTCAAGAAGATTTTGATCTTATTATAATTCAGACGCTCAAGCCGCATAACGTTCCCTCCTGCCTCTACTTGCACACAAATCATATAACACATTATATGAGATGATGAGTCATAGGTTCTTAATTGTTATCAGTTTACACTGAGTTCACTAGTAAGACAAGCACAATGCAGTTTTTTATTGACACACTCTTTAGGGAAGTCATTCAGGTGCTGCAAGTGTCACGATGTGTGCCTCAGGCTCCGCCCCTAAGCGAAGGGGCACTTTTGTTGTGCCGTACCCATTGCTGATGAGGTACGCAGCATTTTTAACAAAACCGGTTGTCCCAAGCTCATAAGGGCCAAATTTCCCGAATCGAATCTGCCCGCCATGGGTATGCCCGCTGAATATCACATCAATACCGTCAGTTTCATTGATTTGTTGATGGATCTCAGGGTTATGGCAAACCAGAACGTTCACCTGGTTCCCGTCAATTTCTTTAATCGCTTCTTCATAATCATCCATCTCCATCCTGATGTCATCCACTCCGGCTATGGTGATGGTATGTCCGTTATACGTAAAAGGAACCGATTCATTTCGCAGCGTAATAATGCGGTGCGTTTTAAATATAGCATACAGTTCCCGCTGACTGATTTCATAATCATTGTTTCCCCAGACAAACATGACAGGGACTCCCAAACCCGCAAGCCTTCTGACGTTTTCCTCAATTCTCGAGCAGGGCACTCCGCCCTCAGCTAAATCACCCCCGATTATAATCAGATCCGGCTGATGGCCCTGCGCTTCCTCTAAAAGACCGTGATCAACCATACGTTTATGAATGTCAGATATAAAAAAGATCGTAAGAGGCGGCTTCCCCTTCATTTTTGATAACGTAAATGTATGGATTTTTAGGTGATTGCCTTTTGCCACTGAATACATTTTTGCCGTCATTGCCGCTGCTGCAATAGCCAATGCACCGGCAATTTTCATTGATCGCTTCATTAAAAACTCTCCATTCTTTTAGAACTTATCAATAAGACGGACAATAAAAAAAAGACGTTTCTATCGTTTGAGAAAACGCCCCATTTTATTTACTTTCAAAATATAGATTAATATCGTATTGGTGCTTCATCAATTGAAAAACAGATTCTCTCGCCTTCCATTTATCAGGCTGCGGCCAAAGATCAGTGCTTTTCTGAATAATTTCACATCTCAGTTTATGGAAATCACCCTCGGCTTTTTCTTCTTTTTTCTTAAAATAATATGAAGTGCAGTATGCAAAAGCAGTTGCCATCATCCAAAATAAATAAAAGGTATGGCTGAGCATTTCTTGAAGAATGAGCTGAGGCGCCGGACTTTTGATCATCATTAAAAGACATAATAAGCCCAGGCAAATGAGTGAGGTCCACCGCCACCTGCGGCATTGCGCAGCATAGTTTTCGTATTTTTGTTTTCGTTTCACCAACGCCTGTAGCATCTGTTTGGTCGGCGCGTCCGTAAATCGGTCCAGCTGGTTCCATAAGGATTCCATACGCTTCACACCTTGTCCCTTTTCATTGCTACAATATATGAGCCTGCGATCAAAAAGATGCCCGCTAATAAGTCAAAGGGATGTCCAAAATTTGCCCGGTATAAACGTCATTTCCGTTCAAATGGTTATAGGCACGGATCTTTTCTTCTCCTGATCTGCTTTTATAATATTTCATGGAAATTCGGTACAGCGTTTCTTTCTTTTGAACGGTGTGCTGAACGATACGTTTTGCCTCCGTATCTTGAACTGGTTCAGACTGCTGCTGTACCTGTTCCTGCTCTTTTTGGACTGTTTTTTCCGGGAAAGGGGAAGCAGCCGCGCTTTTTGCTTCCTGTTTGTTTGCTGTGTTCTCTTTTTCCGCTACAGCAGGCTGCTTCTTATCAGTTGTTGCTTCTGTTTGTTTCTCTGTCTTTTTGCCTTCAGATTTTTTTTTTGACTCTTCGCGCAGAACTGTCTCTGCCGTTTCTTTTTTGGCCTCTGGTTTTTGGACCACCTCGTATTTACTCTGGCTGCTGTTTATAAAAACATCTTCATAATCATCGGGATTTCCCGGATGGCTTTTCATTAGATAAAACAAGGTGACAAAGACGATAACCGGCACAAATACAAACAGTACTGCGAGAGTGGTAAATAACGGCGTTCTTGTTTTGCCTTGCTTTTTTTTCTTCTCTCTTTGATTTTTTACAGATTGTCTTGTCGGAAGGCTTTCTTCATCATCTTCGAAAAGGTCGTCCGCCAATGAGGTTTTATGGTCTTCATAAAGATTCTGGGCTTTTCTTCTCTCTACTCTAGACATGTTCGTCATGTGTATCCCTCCTAACATGTTCAAAACGAATCTGACAGGCAAACACGGCATCAATAATAAAATGCGCCGTTACCGGAACAAATAGATTGCCGGTCCATTCATAAATCAGTCCAAGCAAAAAGCTGATTGCCGTCACCATGATAAATAGCAGCCATTTTGTCAAATACCGAAAATGAAGAACAGCAAATACAAGACTGGCCGCCCATAAACCAATATGGGTCTGCAGCACTCCCCTGAATAACATTTCTTCAGCAAAAGAAATCAGAAGCGTTAAAAATATAATATGAGGGATTGGCCTTTTACTGAATAACTTTTTATTGATTCCGCCGTCATCATATAAATGAGGCGGACACCATTTCATGATTGCCATGTCGGCTAAAATGACAATAACCGCCAAAGAAACACCATACCAAATGATTCTTGTATCTCTAATATGCCAGAGGCTGAAAAAATCACTTATATCCTGAAAAAAGAACAAAACGGCAGCAGCGGACACCATGATGATCAGAAGCTGTGTCATGTATAGCTGCTTCAGTATATCACGGTCAGACAGATGCTGGATCAAATCCTTTTGCTGTTTCAGTTCGGCTCACCTACAGTCTCTAGACTGAATATACGGTGCAATTCCGATCTCCAGCCGTCTAATGGCGCTTTTTGGACGCGCTCCTCTTTTTGTTCATACAGCGAAAGATCAAAACCGCAATGTGAACAGCATGGCATGCTTCCTTTATCGGGCTCGTATGTTTCATCAAAATAGGCTAACAGCGATTGTCTTAAACAGCCATCGCGATGAAGTAAAGCTGCCACGTGACGCATTTTTTCAAGTTTCAGCTCCATGCGATACGTGATTTCCCGCTTGATCAGATCAATTGATGTTTTCCCCTGCATAAAGAGATGGATGATCATGCGCGACTGCGTCTCTGTGATACCATATTGCATGAATAATTCGCGCAGTTTTCTTTCGTCCTGTTCTTCCGTTTCTTCCAGCACGCGAATAACATTGGCGATTTCTCCATCCGCAAGGCTCTCCATTTGGATAATCTGCTCCTGCAATTCGAAATCTCCAGGCGCTCTGAGCAAAATGCTGACACTCGGTTTTCCGTCACGCCCTGCTCTGCCGATTTCCTGCATAAAAGCTTCAGCCGTCTGCGGGAGATAAAAATGGATGACATATTTGATATCAGATTTATCAACACCCATGCCGAACGCATTTGTACAGCAAATGACATCAAGCTGATTATTGATAAATTGCTGCTGAATTAACATTCTGTCACCAGAATCCATGCCGCCATGGTAATAATCAACCCTGCTGCTTGTTTTATTTTTAATTTCCTCCGCTAATTCCTCTGCCCATTTCCTTGTCGGACAATAGACAATTCCCGGTCCTTGCAGGTTTTCAACCAGCTGAACGACCCTATCTATTTTTTCGGCAGTATCCGCGGTATTTTCAACTTTGAGCGCAATATTCGGCCGGTTAACTGAGTTAAGATGCTGTTCGGCATGCTGCAGATCAAGCAAATTCATGACATCATGCAGCGTATCCTTCGTCGCCGTAGCCGTCAGAGCAAGCACCGGCGGATGCCCTAGTTTTTTTCTCAGCTGTCCAAGCTTTGAATAATCAGGCCTGAAATCATGTCCCCATTCCGATATACAATGCGCTTCATCAATAACAAAAAGACTGATCGGAACGCTCTTTAATTTTTCCAGGACATATGACGACTGCAAAGCTTCGGGCGACAGATACAAAAATTTGTAGCGGTGGATATGCTCCAAAACGAAATGTCTTTCCTGCCTGCCGAGCATGCTATTCAATGCGGCAGCTCGTTTTTCTCCCCGCGCTTTCAGCTGCTGCACCTGGTCCTCCATTAAAGAAAGCAAAGGAGAAACGATTAATATCATACCGTCAAGCATATAACCGGGCAACTGGTAGCAAAGAGACTTTCCTCCCCCTGTGGGAAGCATTGCAATGGTATCCTTTCCGCTGAGTACGCTTCTGATGATGTCCTCCTGCCCTTTTTTAAAGGAATGAAAACCAAAAAACTGATATAACGCTTGCTGTAATTTAGTCATACTGTTTCACCTGCTTTGCCAATGCCAGCCTGATTTGAAAGTAGCTGAACCGCTGCTCTAGGCCTTCTCGAATTTGTTTGATCTTGTTTGTCCGCATGCGTTTGGCGAACTCAGCAATTTGGAGCTGATCTTCAGCCGAAATATATCCATCAATCACAAAAGCCGGCTCATGAAGAGAAATTTCGACGATATGGTCTTCAATTGTGGCGGTTTTCAGCTTTCTGATTTCAGCAATTCGCTGAATCGGAATCCCTTGTCTGACCATCTGCCATGTTTTTCTCGTAGACTCAGTCAGTGCGTTCTCCAAATGCACATCAGAAAGAAAATCCTTTAATATAGAATCTTCACATTGCGGCAAGGAATGAATAAAATAATGTACCGCAGCCCAAAACAAGACATAAACGTACCACTCGTCTTCTTTCAGATTGTCAGCAAGCTGCCTGCTCGTATAACCGATCCTATTATATGAAGTTAATGAGTAGACAAAGATAAGAGCTGCTTTCTCGTCAAGCTTTTGCAAATGATTCTCCAGCATATCCTGCAAGCCTCTTGCCAGTTTTTCATGGTCCTTTTGCTTGTGCATGTATCGCTTGACCCAGTGAAGCGTCTTATAATCTTTTGTGACGGGAATATACTGTCTGCTGCTGTGCTGCTTATTTGATAATACCTGTACGAGAAGGGAAAGTCTTTTCCAGAGCACGCTTGCGGCCTGCTGAAAATAAGCACCGTGGCAATGGGCTGGCCAAGGCCGTTCACTCAGCGCCTGCCTCAACATGCTTTCGCCTCTAATAGTCACTCTGTATGTATCTGTTTCTGACATCGGTTCCAGAAATGACTGCTGTTCAAGCTTGCGGAGTGAGGCTGAAATGTCGCTTCTTGAACATTGCGGAGCCATTCCAAAATATCTTGCAGTCTGAAATAAGCCGGCATCTTGAATGGTTTGTGACGATCTTTTTCCTTTGAATAAGTGAAAAACGGCACTTCCTGTCCGTTCCCCGTTTATTTTAGAAAGGCAATCGAGAACCATGATATCAAAGTAATTTAATGACAACCTATCCACCCACATTCTTCCTGACAAAATTCGCTGGTTTGTTCTTTTTATTTTAACAGATTTTAAACAGAAATCGACGTTTAAAGTCATCATTAGGGGGGATGTTATGTAGATAACCCCTTATGTGATAAGCATTCTCAATCATTTTTCTGTTGAAATGTGGCATCAACATCATTACAATAAGTAAGAGGAATAGGTGTTAAATTGATTAAATATAAAGATTGATCCATTTGTTCCACCAAGAACAATCTGGGAGGTTTTATTCATGGCAAAGTACACAATCGTAGACAAAGATACATGCATTGCATGCGGCGCTTGCGGAGCGGCTGCACCAGACATTTACGATTACGATGATGAAGGCATCGCGTTCGTAACGCTTGACGAAAACAAAGGCGTTGTCGAAGTTCCTGAAGTACTGGAAGAAGATATGATTGACGCATTTGAAGGATGCCCTACTGATTCCATCAAAGTGGCGGATGAGCCGTTTGAGGGCGACCCGCTTAAATTTGAATAGAAGTAATCGAAAAAGCTCCCCTGCGGGAGCTTTTTTTATTTAATGAATATGCGCGCTTCTTTGCTGTTCAATCCACGGTTTAAGCTTGATAAAGATAAGTGTGAACACAATCGTAATGACAATGCCTTTTATGACGTTAAATGGCAGGATACCAGCGACTACCGCTGTTTTCAGCGCACTGTCGGATAATGCCGGGGAGTGTAAAAACCATGTGTAGGCCGGAAGAATCAGAACATAATTCAGAATGCTCATCAGCACCGTCATTGCTGCAGTTCCAAGCAGAAGACTTACTGCCAGGCCTTTTGCTGAGTTCAGCTTTTTAAATAAGAAAGCAGTCGGCAAAATAAAGAGTGTTCCGGCAATGAAATTTGCAATTTGTCCTACAGGCACTCCAGCCATGCTCCCCTGAATGATATATTGAAGAACGTTTTTTATCGCTTCAACGGCAATACCCGCTAAAGGTCCGTATATAAGAATCGCAATAATGGCAGGGACATCACTGAAATCAATTTTTAAATAATCAGGAAGCCCCGGAAACGGAAAATTTAACAGCATCAAAACAAATGCGATGCTGCTCAGCATGCTGATCACGACTAATTTTTTTACTTTCAATTTGCTCTCTCCTTTTCGATCACATCTTACTCGAAAAGCGGAAAGGTTCTTTTTCCAGCCAATAAAAAAACCGCTCTATGATATAAAAGCGGGGTTTCAAAAATTTGGCTTGGTAAAGAAACGTTTGAAAACCTTTCTTTCAAAACGCTGCTGAACCTCCATCTTCTCCCATCCAGACTATACTGTCGGCTTCGGAATCGCACCGAATCCTGCTGTCAAAAACAGCTCGCGGGCTTAGAGCCATTGCTCATCACCGCCGGTAGGGAATTTCACCCTGCCCCGAAGATTGATCATATGAATTTGGTTCCATTATAAACGATAAACGGTTGGTTGTATAGATAATTGCTTCAAATTAAATATAACGCCAAAAGTCTCTAAAACTGGTCAATTCCTCGCTTTCCTTTTATCCTTTACTGCGTCAATACACATTGACACTCTATTGAGAATATGTTAAATTATCAGATATTTAGTTTGTCAATTTAGGAGGAAATCTTACGATGTTTCGAGTATTGGTCTCAGACAAAATGAGCAACGACGGCTTACAACCACTTATTGAATCAGACTTTATTGAAATCGTCCAAAAAAACGTAGCAGATGCAGAGGATGAATTACATACCTTTGATGCTCTATTGGTGCGAAGCGCGACAAAAGTAACAGAAGACCTTTTTCAAAAAATGACTTCTTTAAAAATCGTCGGAAGAGCCGGTGTCGGTGTTGATAATATCGACATTGACGAAGCGACGAAACATGGGGTAATTGTTATTAATGCGCCAAACGGAAACACAATTTCCACAGCTGAGCACACATTCGCGATGATCTCATCTTTAATGAGACACATCCCTCAGGCCAATATCTCTGTAAAATCCAGAGAATGGAACCGCACAGCATATGTCGGTTCGGAACTTTACGGCAAAACACTTGGAATTGTAGGATTAGGCAGAATCGGAAGCGAAATTGCACAGCGTGCGAGAGCCTTCGGTATGACCGTGCACGTTTTTGATCCTTTCTTAACAGAAGAAAGAGCGAAAAAAATCGGTGTTAACAGCCGTACGTTCGAAGAAGTCTTGGAAAGCGCAGATATCATCACTGTGCATACACCGTTAACAAAAGAAACAAAAGGCTTATTAAACAAAGAAACGATTGCAAAAACGAAAAAAGGTGTTCGCTTAATTAACTGTGCACGAGGCGGCATTATCGATGAGGCAGCTCTTCTTGAAGCTTTAGAAAGCGGCCATGTTGCCGGTGCGGCTCTTGACGTTTTTGAAGTTGAACCGCCAGTTGATAATAAACTCGTTGACCACCCGTTAGTGATTGCCACTCCTCACCTAGGGGCATCGACAAAAGAAGCGCAGCTGAATGTTGCAGCGCAAGTATCAGAAGAAGTTCTGCAGTTCGCAAAAGGTCTTCCTGTTATGTCAGCCATTAACCTGCCTGCCATGACAAAAGATGAATTCGCTAAGATTAAGCCGTACCACCAAATCGCAGGAAAAATCGGCAGCCTCGTATCACAATGCATGAAAGAGCCGGTACAGGATGTCGCGATTCAATATGAAGGCACAATTGCTAAACTTGAAACATCGTTTATTACAAAAAGCCTTCTGTCAGGCTTCTTAAAACCACGCGTTGACTCAACAGTTAACGAAGTAAATGCGGGCGGTGTCGCAAAAGAACGCGGCATTAGCTTTAGTGAAAAGATTTCCACTTCTGAATCTGGATACGATAATTGCATTAGCGTAAAAGTGACAGGAGACCGCAGCACCTTTACCGTTACAGCTACCTATATCCCTCATTTCGGAGAACGCATTGTCGAAATCAACGGGTTTAATATCGACTTTTATCCAACAGGCCATCTGGTTTACATCCAGCATCAGGATACGACGGGGGTCATCGGCCGAGTGGGACGTATTATCGGAGATAACGATATTAACATTGCAACCATGCAGGTTGGTCGTAAAGAAAAAGGCGGAGAAGCCATCATGATGCTTTCTTTTGACAGACATTTAGAAGATAAAATTGTGAAAGAACTAACAGATGTTCCTGATATCGTGTCTGTGAAGCTTATTGATCTTCCATAATGAAAAAAACTCAAGCTCTGCAGCTTGAGTTTTTTTCTGCTTTTTAACGGTTTCCTGTTTATGTATGTTTGTGCAGTACTTCTAACACGTTTCTCAGTTCGGATACAGGTATTTGCCCAGGTGCTGAAGCCTCTTCTCCTGCGCCGAATGTGCAATCTGATCCAAATACCTCACCGCTCAGCCTGCTGACTAATCCCGTTCCCGCCATTGACATTGTGATCATCGGTCGGTCCGCATATTTTGTCTTCATCGTATACGTCGCATCAAGCAAGGTTAAAAGATCTCCTGCATCCTTCGGCATTACGGCTATTTTCGGAATATGCGCTCCTAACTCCTGCATTTTACGAAGCCGAGAAATGATCTCGTCCTTTGCAGGTGTTTTCTGAAAGTCATGATTAGACATAATCACGTAGACACCATTTTCTCCTGCTAAAGATACTAACGCTTCAACGTTTGCCTCTCCTGAAAATAATTCAATATCGATAAAGTCTATATCTTTTGTGCGGATAGCCGTTTCCAGCAAAGCGATGTAGGAACTTACATCCATTTCTTTGCTCCCGCCTTCTTTAAGCGATCTGAATGTAAATAGAAACAGCTTGTCTCTCAAAGACTCTCGCAGCTTTGAGATCATCTTTATGACTGCTTCATTGTCGTCTGCTTTTTCAAATACATCGGCTCGCCACTCGACAATATCCGGATCCAGTAATTTCACAGCTTCTGCTTCTTTTAAAATTTGCTTTTCTGTTTTCCCCATCAGCGGAACGATGATTTTCGGCATCCCTTCACCGATGGAAACTCCTTTGATTGTTAACACGTTCACTCGTCTCAAATCCTTTCAATCTTTACCTTGTTTTATTATACACGGACAAGTTTTTTTTGAAAATTTCTATTATATGAAAAGCAACGAAAAAAGAGCCTGAAAAAAGGCTCTTTTAATGTAAGGAAATCGGATTTGGAGCAGCAGGAACCGGAATAGCTTCTGATACATCGTATCTGCCGATTTTTTTTGTTCCCGTTTCCGCAAAGGTCACTTCTGTAAAGCCAAACTCCTTTGCTGTTAAAAGAAGTCCCTCCAGCATTAAGATGCCGGCAATAGAATCCTCAACCCCCGAGTGTTTTGAGAAATGGATATATAAGTGATTCTGTTTCTCCGTTACAGATTTGACGGCACCCGCTTGAATAAGAGGTGCAGTATTTGTTTGATTGCTCGATTCCATTTCCTTAATAGCTTCTTTTACAGTATTAAATGTTCTTTCTGTTGGAACGAGAAAGTCTTGTCCTTGTTCATTTTGGTACAAGGAGTAGGCTCTGTTCGACTGTTTAGGAATAGGAATTTCAGTAAAAGTACCATTTGAGCCAATACTGGCGCCGTCCTTTTTCTGCTCCGATGAAAAAATTTTGATTTTTTCATAAGGACTCCATTTTAATGATTCTTTCAGCAATTTTTTTAGTATTGCGTCGTCTTTTACAGAAAAAGCCTCAATGGGCTGATCGACTTGTATATTTAATTCCTTATGATTTTGGTTTTCCTTTACCTCCACTTCATCCATGAAGGAGGGAATCGTGATGGCGTGATCAAGGATATCCAATTGATCACTTTCAAACAGCACCTCCTGTATGGTTTGGTTTGATTTCGTTTTTTTAATGCTGACGGGTATAATTGTGGATGTTTCGGCATCGGCAATTGCTACAGTCGTATAGTTGTTCTGCTCCTTTTCAGGAACAACTAACGATGACTGATCCAGGGATAATGCAGCTTTTTTGCTGTCTGCTATCTCAGTTTTCGTTATAGCGTTTTCTTGGGACGCTTCTTTTTGTTGAGGCTGTGCCTGATCAAAGAAATGAGGAGAAATAATGAAGGCGATATAAACCGCAACCGCAGTGGCACATGCGGGGCCAATCCACCTAACAGCGGACTTTTTTTTGCTTTTTGCCATCGAAAGCCGCTTGTATATGTCTTGCGGAGAACGATGGTCTTTAACTGCCGGCAGTTGACTTAACAACTCCTTTATCTGTTCTTCGTTCCAATCTGACTTCATCATCCATTAGCTCCTCCCTCAAAAGCTCCATATGTTTCCGAAGTACTTTGAGCCCTCTGTGTTGGGTCGTTTTCACTTTGCTTTCCGAGAAGCGCAGAGCATTGGCTGTTTCCTGTATTGAATATCCCTGAATAAACCGTAAGATAATCACAGCTCTTTGATCGATCGTACATTGATCGAGCGCAGCATAAATTTCCCGGACATTTTCATGTTGAACCGCGAGTTCGTCCGGAAGCAATTGCTGATCTCTGACATCCTGTGTGTCCCAATCAAATGTCCCGAGTACACGCTGTCTGATCGTCTGCTGCTTACGGAACCAGTCTATCGCCACATGGCGTGCAATCGACAAAAGCCATGTTTTTTCACTGCTTCTTCCTTCAAACGTATGATATGAATTTAATACACGAATATAAACCTCCTGAAGAAGGTCTTCAGCCTGGCTTTTATCCTTTACCATATAAAATAAAAATTGATATAAATCTTGATGGTAAGTTTTATATAACGCTTGAAAGGTTTCTTCCATAGGAAACCCCTCCGTTCCTTTAGTCGTAATAATAGCTTAAAAGTTACATTACAACTATATTACGAGAAACTGGAATTTGGAAGGGAATTTATATTAACATATCCTTAAATTTTATTAAGAAAAACCTTTTAAAAAACACCCGCTTGGATCAGCGGGTGTTTCTTATGGAACAAGATTCTTCGGCAAATTCAGACTCGACTTGATCATTTTGTCGGAATATAAAACGTAAACGTCGTTCCTTTGTCCATCCGGCTGTGCACCGTAATGGTACCGTTGTGAGCTTCCACAATATTTTTAACAATAGCCAGTCCCAGTCCGGTTCCTGCTCTGCCTCTTGTCCGTGCTTTATCTGCTTTATAGAATCGCTCAAAAATAAACGGCAGATCCTCTTCCGGTATCCCGGAGCCGGAATCTTTGACGTCTATTTTTATTCCATCCTTAACCGTATGAACGGAGATGGAGACATTGCCGCCTGATTGAGTATGACGCAGCGCGTTATCAATTAAATTGGTAAACACCTGCTCCATCTTATCTTCATCAAACATAAATTCCTCTTCAGTGAGAGAAATGTCCTGATGCAAAGAAATATTTTTTTCTTTGGCAACGCCGGAAAATTTGCGCATGATCTTTTCTATAAATTCATTAAGATTGATTTGTTCATAATGCAATCCAGTATGGCCTGATTCCATTCGCGCTAAATCAAGCAAATCGTTGACAAGGCGGCCCATTCGCAGCGACTCGTCATATATAATTTGAGCAATCTCTTTTCGGTCTTCTTCGGAGCTCGCAATGTCATCGACAATGGCTTCACTGTACCCTTGAAGCATGGAGATCGGCGTTCTTAATTCATGGCTGACATTTGCGATAAAGTCTTCGCGCAATTTATCAAGGCGGCGTTCTTCAGTCATATCTCGAAGAACGGCAACCGCGCCTCTGACATGCGATTCCGCATACAGCGGCGACATCAGCAGCACCCACGATCTGCCCTGCAGCGTCATTTCAATCATTTGTTCTTTTTCTGTGCTGACAGCATTTTGGAACAGTTCTTTTGCTTCTGGCGGAAGATTGTCGCCTTCTTTAATATTCATATTCTGCTCATAATACCAAGCCTGCAGAAAACGTTCGGCCGGCGGGTTTGTCACGAGAATCGTGCCGTCGATATTGATGGTAATCACTCCGTCAGCCATACTGCTTAATATGTTTGAAAGCTGTTCTTTTTCTTGGTTGAGCGCATTGATATGAAAGTTAAGCTGCCGTCCCATTTGATTAAAGGCGGTTGCCAGCTCACCGATTTCATCCTGGGTTAAAATCGGGATTTTCGTGTCAAACTTGCCCTTTGCCAAATCCTGTGCGCCCTCTCTCATTTTTCGAAGCGGATACGTGACCCTGCTTGATAAAAAGAAAGCAAAAAATGTGGTCAGCACAATCGCAATGCCTGCGGCAAGGAATATATAACGGGTCGTGTGTTTTGTTGTGTCTTTGACAGCAAGCAGAGACTGAGATAAAAAGACCATGCCTTTTTTTCCGTCTTTTTCATACGGAACACCCACAATCAGGCGTTCATTATCCGTGTCTCTGCCGCTCAGGCCCGTACGTTTACTGACTTTTTTATGGTTGTCCAGAGCCTGATGTAAATCCTTGTCCCGCTGTATTTGCTCAAGCGTGATAGATGAGAGCCGATTTTTATCATTCGGCGAATACCAGTATTTTTTCTCATCCTGTATGATCGCAATGCTTGTTAAGTTATCAGCGAGCTCCCAGGTGATCGACCTTGCCAGCGCCTGATCCTCGTGTTTTTCTAAGATGACTGCGACTTTATTTGCAAGCTGGGTTAAATCATTTTCGGCTTCTTCCACATGATAATTTTCGATAAACTCGAGTAAAAGCACCGTTAAAATAAATAATACGATCAGGACAAGAGAAAGGATCGTAGCCCACAGCTTGCCTACTACGCTTTTCCAAAATTTCATTCAGCGCCTACCTCGAATTTATAACCGACGCCCCATACGGTGACGATTTTTTTTGCAGCTCCCGGTGATACTTTATTGAGCTTTTCCCGGAGACGTTTGACGTGTGTGTCTACTGTACGCAGATCGCCAAAAAATTCATACTGCCACACTTCCTTGAGAAGCTTTTCCCGATCATACACTTTGTCAGGTGTTTTCGCTAAGAAGTAAAGGAGCTCATACTCTTTCGGTGTTAAGCTCACTTCAGTTCCGTCAGCAGTTACCCGATGGGCATCATGATCGATTGACAGATGAGAAAACACCAATACGTTTTTCGTCGGCGTATTCGCATTGAAATAAGAGTTTTGAGATGCCCTTCTCAGAAGCGCTTTTACCCGCAGCACAACTTCTCTCGGACTAAACGGTTTGACAATGTAATCATCTGTTCCCGATTCAAACCCCTGCACCCGGTTTGCTTCTTCTCCTTTTGCGGTCAGCATGATAATTGGTGTAGCTTTTTTTTCGCGAATTTGTCGGCAGACCTCAATTCCGTCTGTGCCAGGCATCATTAGGTCAAGCAAAATTAAGTCATAATTGGTTTCGAGGCCTTTGGCAATGGCTTCATCACCATTTTCCGCTTCTTCAATCACATAATTTTCACGTTCAAGATACATTTTTAAAAGGCGGCGAATTCTGGCTTCGTCATCAACTACTAATATTTTGGTTTCATTGGTTTGGTCCATCGTTTTCCCCCTGCTTTCCTTCTGTTACTTTCATTTTATCAAATCGTGAGAAAGTTTGAGAACTGTATCGCTTTGTTCTGGACTATGCATAAGAATGAAGTCCGGCAAGCACAAGATTTACGAATATTAAATTGAACATAATGATAGCAAAACCGATTACGGCCAGCCATGCTGATTTCTCACCGTGCCATCCTCTTGACAGCCTTAAATGCAAATATGCGGCGTAAAACAAAAACGTGATCAGCGCCCATACTTCCTTCGGGTCCCAGCCCCAAAATCTCGTCCAAGCGAGCTGAGCCCAAATCATTGCAAAGATCAGCGCGCCGAGTGTAAAAATCGGAAAACCGATGGAAACGGCTCTGTAGCCAACCTCATCTACCAGATCAAGATTCACGTTTTTCACCAGAGGATGTAAACAGGCACTGATTCTTTTTCTGACGATCAGGCGAAGCGCTCCGTACAATAGGAGTCCAGCTCCAAACGACCAAATCACTGTGTTTACCTTTCTGCCTGAGAAAAGGGCCGGAAGCTCTGCAATGGGCTGCATTTTCCCCTCGGTGATAAGCTCACCCTCATGCGGACCTACAAGTGCGGGCATTTCATAGACCATCACGCTTTTTTCCTTATTCTTATCCACCCAGTTAAACTCAGCTTCATAGCCGGCAAAACGAAACACAGATGTTATCACAATAAAGGCAACTGCCGTCACCATAATAAACATGATAGCTTCAAGCCAAAAGGTTTTTTTACTTGGTTTGGTCTGGTCAACATGCTTCAAAAGAAAAATGACACCTGCGACAAAACTGATGGCGAGTATAGCTTGCCCCAGCGCGGCCGTGGTTACGTGGATATACAGCCAATTGCTCTGCAATGACGGAATTAAAGGCGAAATGTCCGTCGGAAACATGCTGGCGTATGCAATCAGCAATAAAGCGATCGATAATGTAAACAGACCTAATGAAGGCAATTGATAGATAAAATAAAGGATAATAAACGCAAGCACAAGCATCATGCCAAAGGCTGTTGTAAATTCAAACATATTGCTGACAGGCGCATGGCCGCTGGCAGCCCACCTTGTAATAAAATAGCCCAGGTGGCAGAGAAAACCGATAATCGAAAGGGTAATCCCGATCGTCGCCCACCGGTTTGCCCTGTCTTTTTTAATTTTCCTTCCTCGTATGGCCCCGCCGAAAATCGGGACCGCGATTAAATACACGAGAAAGGCCGCATAAAGAAAATTTCCGCTCAGCTCCGCCATGACACCACTCCCTTTTCGCCTATTTCTGTGTTTTCATTAATTCTTTTTGGTCTGCTGGTTCAGTCAGCCCCGTATCGGCTAAAACAAATTCTAAATCCCGCTTCAGTCCGTACCAGTTTTTATTGGTATGGCCGGCAACCATGACTGCACCTTCCTGTGTATGCAGCCAGATTCTGCGGTGCTGCCAGTACATTCCTTGAATGACGCCAATCATAAAAATGGCTCCGCCGATGGCAAGCACCCAAAGCGTCAGATCTTTTCTGACTGTCAGGCCGGTTATGTTTTTCGTTTCGACATGGTCAAATTTTAACTTGTATTTATTGCTGCCCGACCCTTCAATTGTTTCTTGAATGGCAACAAAGCTTTTTTCGCCTTTTGGCTTATCTGGCGTTATGATATTAAAAACAAACGCCGGATTGTTAGGGATTTTTGTTTTTGTGCTCGGCTCTCCGTCCTGATTAAAATAGAAGTCAGGAAGGTAGCTGGCGACCTCGACTTTGTAACCGTTGCCAAGATCATAAACCGAATCTGGGTCCAATAGGTTAATCTTTAAGCTCCCAAAGGATTTTTTTGATTTTTTGTCAATCAGCTGAAACACCATCTGATCGAGCTGATTCTCTTTATAATCCACCTGATAAACAGAAAACGAATCAAAGCGCAGCGGCTGGTTGACACGAATATCTTCTTCTTTTATTTTTTTCAGCTTCGGCTTCTCTCCATAGACAATTTTGCCTTCCCGTTTATAGAGTACCGCATCTGTTTGAAAGTTTTTCGCGACCTTTCCGCTTCCGACTCTGTCAATGGCATCAGCGAACACCTTTTTTTCTGTCTCGCTGTTATAAGTCTCTACGCTGAATTGATTGTTTTTCAAATAATATCTTCCGTCTGTGCCTGGAATTGCCGCAGTTTCGCCTTCTCTGACCCAGAGCGTTTCATCGACGTACATGCCCGGCACAAATCTCAGCATTGCGCCAATCAGGAAAATGATTAATCCTATGTGATTGACATACGGACCCCAACGGGAAAAACGCCCTTTTTCCGCCAGAATGCTGCCCTCTTGTTCTCGTATTCTATAACGCTTTTTCTTTAAGAGAGTCACAATCTTTTCTTTTTCTTCAAGGTTGAGCTCGGTCTCCGTTTCACTGAACAGCCGCTGTCTTTTTAAGAAAACAGGGCTTCTCCTGACCCCCTGATTTTTCAATGCTCTGTACAATGGAATCACACGGTCAAGGCTGCAGATGACAAGAGAAATGCCGATTGAGGCAATCAGCAGCAAATACCACCAAGATCCATATAAATGATGGAACCCGAGTAAATAATAAAGCTGGCCGAACGTGCCGTATTGTTCTTTATAATATGTATCAGCCTGAGCGCCGGGGGGCAAATAGGCTTCTTGAGGAAAAATCGTCCCGAATGCTGATGCTGCAAGGGTTATGACGATAAGCCATATTCCGACCTTAACCGAAGAAAAGAAGTTCCATATTTTATCAATGAACGTTTTGTTATAGGTTTGTGAACGTCTCGCACTTCCATCGTATCTCATATCAGCAAGCGGGGTCTGCGTTTCCTGAAGCGCCCTGCCGCACGATTCACATAAAACAGTTCCGACCGGGTTGATATGTCCGCATTCACATTTTACCTGCTTCATCCCGAAGTCGCTCCGGGTTTTATCAGATTCATATAGTCATGGATCATGCTTTCTGTCATAGTGCCGGTCACCACCTTGACAACTTTTCCTTCCGGATTGATTAAAAAGGTTGTCGGAAGCGGAGATACGCCATAGGCATCAAGCACCTGACGATCTGTATCCAGAACAACCGGAAAATTTACTCCGTAGGATTTCATAAAATTATGTACTGCTATCTTTGACTCCCCAACATTTACCGCGACAATTTCAACGCCTTGGTCTTTAAAATATTTGTATTGGTTCGCCATATAAGGAAATTCTTTTTTGCACGGCTCACACCAGGTGCCCCAGAAATTCAAAAAAACACCTTTTCCTTTTAAGTCACTTAGCTCAATACGTTCCCCATTCGTATCTTCAAGGACAAAATTCGGTGCCTCGGACCCTTCGGATATGCTCTCTTTGTCGGCAAATACAGCATTGTATATTGTATAGGCCAGCGCGCAGATTAAAACGAGAAGGATGCCGGTCCGAATGAATAAACGTCTTTTTTTCTTCATTGTCCACTGCCCCCTTCCCCTATTGCAGATCCATTCAATTATATCATTTCACAATCATTTCACATTTCTAACTTTTTGAAGGTTATGTGAAACTTAGAAAGCGTTTTTACCGTGTTCCGCTAGCGCTCTGAGTCTTTTGACTTCGTGCGGCGTAAGCTCTCTTGCGTCTCCCGTATTTAAGCCTCTCAGGTTTAAAAATGCGTATTCTTCCCGCTTCAGCTTAATGACTTCATGTCCGATTGCTTCAAACATGCGGCGCACTTGCCTGTTCCGTCCTTCATGGATGGTCAGCTGTATAATGCTTGTTTGTTTTTTCTTATCCAATGAAAGCAGCTTCGCTTTGGCAGGTGCTGTTTTGCCTTCCTCCAGCATAATGCCGCGCTCCAGCTTTCTGATCAGCTCTTTAGACGGTATGCCTTTTACCTTTGCTACATATGTTTTGTTTATTTCATATTTAGGGTGCATCAGTTTGTTGGCAAACTCGCCGTCATTGGTTAAAAGCAAAAGACCGCTAGTATCGTAATCCAGACGTCCGACCGGATAAATGCGCTGCGGCACTTCTCTTAAAAAGTCCGTCACGACCTTGCGCCCTTTGTCATCTTCCGCTGCGGAAATCACGCCCCTTGGTTTATATAGAAGAAAATAAACAGGCTCTTCACGTTCCACCTTCAAGCCGTTTACTTCAATCTGATCAGAACCGGTGACTTTAACACCAAGCTCTGTTATTACTTTGCCGTTCACCTTTACTTTTCCTTCTTTAATCAGCTCTTCTGCCTTTCTGCGCGATGCAACTCCGGCGTGAGCAATTACTTTTTGCAGTCTTTCCATGTCTTTCACCTCAAGTATTATCTTACTTTTTTCAACCTGAACAAACAAGCTTTTTCAGATTTCGCATGCTTTATCTAAAAAAAACGCCATTTTCAGGCGCTCCCAAATAATAACGTAACGATGATGATAGATGCAACTACACCGATTAAATCAGCAAGAAGTCCCACCTTTAACGCATCACCCATTTTCTTAATGCCGACCGCTCCGAAATACACCGTCAGCACATAAAGTGTTGTATCCGTTGATCCCTGCATCACCGAAGCCAGCCTGCCAATAAAGGAGTCCGGACCATACACTGCAATTAAATCGGTGGTCATACCCAGAGCAGCCGTACCGGAGATCGGACGAATCAGCGCAAGCGGAACCACCTCAGCCGGTATGCCGAAGGCGGAAAAGACAGGCTTTAAAAAATCCATAAAAAAATCAAGCGCCCCTGATGATCTGAAAACAGTAATCGCAACTAGCATCCCGACTAAGTAGGGGATAATCGAAAATGCGATCTCAATTCCTTCTTTTCCGCCTTCAACAAAGGATTCATATGTCGGCACCTTTTTGATTGTTCCATAAAGAAGAATGCCGGCAATAATAATAGGGATCATGGCTAAAGACAGCCAGTTGATAATTTCCATCGGCTTACCTCCCCTTCTTTTTACGGCGGTAATAAAAATACCGGTCAATAATAATGGCGCCGATTCCAGAAATAAGTGTCGCCAAAATGCTCGGTCCGACGATATCTGTCGGTGTTTTGGAGGAATAGGCCATTCGCACGGCGATAACCGTTGTCGGGATGAGAGTAATGCACGAAGTATTAACAGCTAAAAAAGTGATCATGGAACGGCTCGCTTCCGAACGGTTTCCATTCAGCTTTTTCATTTGCTCCATTGCTTTAATGCCAAGAGGTGTGGCCGCGTTTCCGAGGCCGAAGAAGTTCGCCATGAGATTTGATAAAATGTAGCCCATTGCTGGATGATCCGGCGGTATGTCAGGAAACAGCTTAGAAATAAAAGGCCTGCACAGACGGCTGAAGATATCCAGCAGTCCTGACTGTTCAGCTATTTTCATTAAACCAAGCCAAAAAACAAGCACGCTCATAAGTCCAAATGAGATTGTGACAGCTTCTTTGGCTCCTTTAAACACCGCCTCATTTACGTCCTGCAGCGTTCCATTGCACATCGCAAATACTAGCCCGATCACAGTTAAGCTGACCCAGATTATATTGACCATTTTGCCCCGCCAGCCGCATTCAGAAAAATGGATTGAAACGTTTCAAAAAACTTTTTTTTCGGTTTTTGATTTCGTTCGTTTTCGTAATAGATCGGCACTTTTGCGATGGTTTCATCGTTGAACATGACTTTCATATGTCCTACAATATCCGGAATTTTTGAGACATCCTTTTCCCAGGCTTTTTTCGGTTTGAGCAGGGTAGTGTTGATTTTGACATCTTCTTTTTCTTCTTCGGTAAGCAAATAGGTGATGTCCCGTTTGATGAAAGCTTTAGACTCATAAAATGTACCTTTGAGCTTCGGAATATCTCCTTTTTTTGCGATTAAATATGTTTGATAATGATCAAATACATAGTTAAACATATTCATATGATCATCCCAATCGTCGGGGTCATTAATGGTAACGGCTATCAGATTAACGCCGTCCTTTGAAGCGGTTGAAACGAGTGTGCGTTTTGCAAGCTTGGTATAGCCTGTTTTCCCCCCTGTGCTGTATGGATACAGCATCGTCAGCAATTTATTTTTGTTTTTCCATACGCTTTCCATTGTTTCTGCTTTGTATATTTTTGTGCCTGAGATGGTTTGATAGTCTTTGAGCTTCATGGCGTATTTCGTTAAAACAGCCATGTCATAAGCTGTTGAGTAGTGATTTTCATGGTCATCCAATCCGTGCGGGTTTTGAAAACGGGTATTTTCCATACCGATTTGTTCTGCTTTTTGGTTCATCATATAGACAAATCCATCGAGGCTTCCCCCGACATACTCAGCAATCGCAACAGCAGCATCGTTCCCGGATCTCAGCATCAGGCCATACACAAGATCCTTTAATTTTACTTTTTGCCCTTCGGTTAAATAAATGGCCGAACCCTCTGTTCTGACCGCATTTGCAGAAACGGTCACGGTTTCTTCCATTTTTCCGGATTCAATGGCGAGAACAGCGGTCATGATCTTTGTAATACTGGCAATCCGCCTTTTTTCATGCTCGTCCTTGGCAAATAACACTCTTCCTGATGTGCCGTCAATGACAATGGCGCTCTTCGCACTGACATTTATAGCTGCATGTGCTGTGTTCACATTTACATTGGCAAATAGAAAAGAAATGATGACGATTAATACAGCTTTTTTAAAAATGCGCATGTTTGTTCACGTCCTTGTGGTGGTTTGTACAAGTTTATGCGCATGTCCATCAGTTATGAATAACAATTGTGTCATGGCCTGCAAACATAAAAAAACTCTCCCATAAAGGGAGAGTAAGTCTTATCTGATTGATGCCATGCTAGATCCGGACGCTTCGTAATGAGCCAGTTCTTCCCTCATCTTCAGAAACGCTGCGCTCAGCGGCAATAATAATTGCTCCAGAGACTGCGGAACAGCATGGTAGAACTCAATTGCGCTGACTCCGGTATATGACGCCCGGCTGTTTTCACACCAGGTGTCTTTCTTTGGCATAAAGAACTCTTCAATGCATTGATGATACACATTGTAAAGTGTTTTTTCCGCTCTGGTTTCCTGAAATGGCTCTTGCATAAGGAGACGGCGGCATGCTTCAGCGCCTCCTTCACAAAATACTGTCATTCTTCTCAGCGTGCTCAGCACATCGCAGCAGTATGTCTCTTCAACAGGCAATTCAGCCTGCATAGACGCCAGTGTGGTTTGATTTAAATAATCATTAACGGTATTGACAACCATTGATAAGAATTCGCCTGTTTTTTGAGTCTGCACTCGCACAATCGAATGTCCCATTTCGTTTGGTATCTTCCCCTCATGTCTTTGTCTCTCACATTTTGCTTCTTTCATGATAGCTACTTCTTCCTTATATCTTATGTTGATGAAAAAGCGCGATTCATTAAATCTCTATTTTATATCTTCAAAGGTTTGGTTAAAGTTCTCAAAGAATAAATCCGCTTCTTCTTGAAGAACGTCATCTTCCGCATTTTCAGGCAGCGGCGGAAGCTCGTCCAGTGTTTTTAAGCCGAATTGCTCAAGAAAAGTCGGCGTCGTGCCGTATAAAATGGCCCGTCCCGGACCGTCAGCTCGTCCGACTTCACACAGCAGCGCCTTGGCGACAAGGCTGTGTAAAATTCTTTCTGATTTCACGCCTCTGATATCTTCAATTTCCGCTCTCGTAATCGGCTGTTTATATGAAACAATCGCCAGCACCTCCAAAGATGCCTGGGAAAGGCCTTTCGACGGTACTTCGATCAGTTTTTTCAAGTACGGCGCAAAGTCCTTTTTGGTGGAAAGCATGTACGTATCTGCATATTCAATAAGTTCAATGCCTCTTGTATCATGACGGTAATCGTCTGCGACATCCGCCATAATGGTGTTCAGTTCAGGCTCTTCTATTTCAAGCACTGTTAACAGCTGTTTTTTGGTCAGTCCTTCATCGCCTGCCGCATATAGAAGGGCTTCCACTATAGCTTTCCAATTCACGATATCAAGCCCCATGAATGGATTCACTCCCCATAATGTAAATATCTGAAAAATTTTGCTCCTGCTCAATCAAAATCAGCTGATTTTTCATCAGTTCTAGAACAGCCAGGAAGGTGACAACCAAATGTTCTTTTTGCTCATATGAAAAAAGGTCCATAAAGTTGATTCTTTTCCCTTTTGATTTCAGGCTGTGCACGATTTCATTCATTCTGTCTTCGATTGGTATTTCCTGTCTTGTAATTGTTGTTTCCATCGGCCTTGTTATTTTTTTTCGCTTCAGCACTTTTTGAAAAGCGCCAATCATATCGTAGACTGTGACTGACAGCTTTTGCTCCGACTGTTTCACTTCTTTTGCATATTCGCTCAAGTCACTCGGCGGTTTCGTGAATGATTTTTGTCTTTCTTCTTCCCGTTCCTTTAATTCTTTCGCCGCGTCTTTATATTTTCTATACTCAATCAGCTTTTCAATCAGTTCCTCCCGCGGGTCTTCTTCCTCAAGCAATTCATCCTCAAACAGCTCTTCCTCTTGCTTCGGGAGCAGCATTCTGCTTTTAATACTGAGCAGTGTGGCAGCCATCACCAAATACTCGCTGGCGATATCAAGCTCAAGCACACGCATCGTATGTACATACAATAAATATTGTTCAGTAATCTTCGCCACAGGTATATCATATATGTCAATTTCAAGACGATTGATTAAATGAAGCAGCAGGTCCAATGGGCCTTCAAACGTATCAATTTTCACTTGATATTCTTCCATCATCTCACCATTTTCAAGTATCACTCTCATTGCCGGATAAACTGGCTACCCTTTAGTATAAGCCACCAAAAAGCTCTCGTCCAATACTATTTCATTTCCTGCATTTCGAGAGATTAGTGCTGAATATTCAAATAACAAGATATCCGCCTACACAAAAAAGGGCAGGTGTACATAGGATGCTCGCGTAGACCACAACAAAGGAGGCTGAATGTTCATGGGAGAAAAGTGCTTCAGCGGCGGTTTCGCTTTAATTGTTGTTTTGTTTATTCTGCTGATTATCGTAGGTGCCGCTTGGATTTGCTAGAACTAAAAAAGAGCGAATCCAATGCGCTGTTTTTTCCTTTTATCTGTCCTGTGTTACACTAAAGGCGGATTAAAAGGAGGAAGCATCTTGTACCCGAAAGCTTATATCGATTATCTCGTTGAATTTCACGCAACACGGGATTATTTTGAATGCCATGAAATACTAGAAGAATATTGGAAGGAAGATCCTCCGAACAAACGAAAAATACTTTGGGTCGGCTTTATCCAGCTTGCTGTTGCTTTGTATCATCACAGAAGACAGAATACAGCCGGGGCCAAAAGATTGCTGGCAAACAGCATACGGATTCTTCAAGCGGAAAAACAAGCGGTGGAAGATTTGGGGCTTGATCATACCCGTTTACTGGAGCTTATGCAGTCGGTTTACGAACAAATTGAACTGGGATCTTCCTATAAAAGCATCATGCTGCCAATGAAAGATGAGAGGCTGAAGGAAGCATGCCGCATTGAATGCAAACGAAAAGCTTACACGTGGGGACAGCCCAGCACACTCACTGATAGATTTCTAATTCATAAACATCGTTTGCGGGATCGGACTGATGTCATCCGCGAACGCGAGAAAGAAATTGAACGAAGAAAAAAAAGCAGAGGCTGATAACAGCCTCTGCTTAATTATTGTATGAAATGTCTTGATCCTGCTGACCTTGACAGCGTTCGAAAAAGCTCTGCGTTAATTCATTCGGAACCAGTACCTGCGTTTTGAATAAATGCTTTAAAGCATCCATCATCTGTTTTCCGATTCCTTGATGGCGATGAGAAGGATTCACACTGATATGCCGGATTTCAACCTCGGAATCCTTTTTTTCAACTCCGATTGCTCCGACGATATCCTCGTCCTCTTTCCAAAGAAAGAGCTGGCGGTCTGTATCCGTTTCGTAGTCCTTAATTGTCTGCTGAAGCTGCTTAAGATCTTTTTCATTTGGCATAAATGAAAGAAGTCCCATCGCAATCTTTTCAAACGATTTTTTATAACGAATTAACATAAAAACCCCTCTATATCCTAAATGTCCAGTTCTATCAAACGGATAAGTATAGGTGATCCGTTTTCTCACATTATATCATTTTCGCCATATTTTTAAACTGTTTTCAGCAAATTATTCAAATGAACGGTTTAAATTTGCCATTTCTATGGCAGAAACAGCACAATCTACGCCCTTATTGCCTGCTTTTGTTCCAGCCCGTTCAATGGCCTGCTCAATGTTTTCCGTAGTGACAATTCCAAAGATCACAGGTACGCCTGTTGTGTTCGCTGCTTGCGCGATGCCTTTTGCAGCTTCGTTGCAGACGTAATCGTAATGAGTCGTCGCGCCTCTGATGACAGTGCCGAGTGTAATAACGGCGTCATATTTTTTTGTTTCCGCCATTTTTTTAGCAGCGAAAGGAATTTCAAATGCGCCCGGAACCCAAGCCACATCAATATCGTTTGTATCCACACCGTGTCTGAGCAAAGCATCTTCTGCCCCGCTCAGCAGCTTGCTTGTAATAAAATCATTAAATCTTCCTACTACGATTCCGATTTTAAGACCTGTACCAACTAAATTTCCTTGTATGATATTCATATGATTCCCATCCTTTTTTGTGATTTTTGTGATTAGAAATGAAGTAAATGACCTAGTTTGTTCATCTTTGTTTGCAAATATTTTTTGTTGTGCTCTTTGGCCTCCATTTGAAGCGGCACTCTTTCTGTAATGCTGAGACCATAGCCCTCAAGACCGGCGATTTTGCGCGGATTATTCGTCAAAAGCTTCATATTCCGCACACCGAGGTCGCGTAACATTTGCGCACCGATGCCATAGTTGCGAAGATCAGGCAAGAATCCCAGCTCCTCGTTGGCTTCTACGGTGTCATAGCCTTGTTCCTGAAGCTTATAAGCTTTTAACTTATTGATTAAACCGATTCCTCGGCCTTCTTGGCGGAGATACAAAAGCACTCCCCGGCCTTCTGCGGCAATTTGCGTCAGCGCGGCGTGAAGCTGCGGGCCGCAGTCACAGCGATGAGACCCAAACACATCACCTGTGAGACACTCTGAATGAACCCGAACCAATACTGGTTCTTCATTAAACGGCACATCTCCCATCACAAATGCGACATGCTCTTTTCCATCGATCTCATTTGTGTATCCGTACACCTTAAATGTGCCAAAATCAGTAGGCAAGGTAATATCGACTTCCCGCTCTACAAGTGTTGTCAAGTTGTAGCGGTACTCAATTAAATCTTTAATGGTGATCAGTTTTAATTGATGCTTTTTCGCAATTTCAATGAGCTCCGGTACCCTTGCCATCGTTCCGTCTTCATTCATAATTTCACAAATGACGCCAGCTCCCTGAGAACCGCAGGCTTCAGCAAGATCAACTGCCGCTTCTGTATGGCCCGCTCTTTTCAGGACACCTCCCTTTTTCGCAATCAGCGGAAAAATGTGCCCTGGACGCTGAAAATCTGCCGGCACTGAATCGCTGTCCAGCAAAGCTTTGACAGTAAATGATCTTTCCTGTGCGCTGATTCCCGTTTTTGTCTTACGGTGGTCAATGCTTACTGTAAAAGCAGTGTGGTGGGAATCTGTATTGTGCTCAACCATAGGATGAAGATCGAGCCTGTCAGCGATTTCCTCACTGAGAGGCGTGCAAATCAGCCCTCTTCCGTGCGTCGCCATAAAGTTAATCACTTCAGGAGTCGTATGCTCCGCAAGAGCCACAAAGTCTCCTTCGTTTTCTCTGTCTTCATCATCCACAACAATGATGACTTTGCCTTTTTTTAAAGCGTCTAATGCCTCTTCTATCGGATGAAACATGCAAATCTTCCTCTCTAAAAGCCGTTTTCGCTTAAGAAGGCTTTTGTTATGGTGTGTTGGTTCTTATTTTCATTGGCTTTATGCAAAAATCGATACATATATTTTCCGATCATATCGCATTCGATATTCACTTTAGAGCCGATTGTTTTTTCTGAAAAAATCGTTTCGCTGATGGTGTGAGGGATTAAAGAAATCGTCACGGTATCATCTGTCAGCCCGAAGATGGTTAAACTCACGCCGTCCACGGTAATAGATCCCTTTAAAACCAACGTTTTTGTTAATGACGAATCCATTTTCAAATCATAGTAAACTGCGTTGCTTTTTTCTTCAATACGCGTGATTTCTGCGGTTCCGTCGACATGGCCTGAAACGAAATGGCCTCCAAAACGCCCGTTTGCCGCCATGGCTCTTTCCAGGTTCACTTTGCTGCCTTTTGATAAATCGTTCAGCGACGTTGCTTTGACTGTTTCAGGCATGACATCAACTGTAAAGTGACTTTTCGTGAAATCAGTAACAGTCAGACAAATGCCATTCACTGCAATGCTGTCGCCCAAATGAACATCCTCTAATATTTTTGAGCATTTAATTGTTAAGGCCATAGAGGGGCCTGCTTTTTTCATGGATTCGATTGTGCCTGTTTCTTCTATAATTCCTGTAAACATGGTCACCATCCTACTCGTTTTTCGGTTTTGCCGTCAGTCTGATATCACGGCCAATTTGGGTTATATCTGTGAATTGTAATAAGGGGACATCTTTCATTGATTGAAAACCTTCACCGGAGATTAAGCTGGGAGCAAGCGTTCCTCCGATTAATTTAGGGGCAAAATAGTAGATGATCTCTTGAAAACAGCCTGCTTTGACGAAGCTTCCGTGAACAGCTGATCCGCCTTCCACATACACCGACATAATGCCTTCTTCCGCAAGGATTTTCAGTACATCAGAAATTGGTATACGATCTGTTTCCAGAGTAAATATTTTCACGCCAAAAGCGGAAAACCGTTTTTTCTTTTCCTCATCAGCACGTGTTGTTGTGAAAATCCAAGTCGGCGCTGCCTGATCGCAAATCACATTCGCGTCATCGGGAATCGAAAGTTCGGTATCAAGTATCACTCTGACCGGCTGTTTTGACACATTCGGCAGCCTGCAGGTTAAGCTTGGATTGTCAGCTTTCACAGTGCCTGCTCCGACCAAAATGCTTTGATGTGATTTCCTGTATTGCTGAGCATCCTGTCTTGCAGCTTCTGATGTGATCCATTTGCTGTCACCTGTACTGGTCGCTGTTTTTCCGTCTAGGCTTGCGGCAGCTTTTATTGTGACGTAAGGGAGGCCTGTCCTCATGAAATGCAGAAATTTTTCATTCAGCTGTTCCGCCTGATCTGCCAGAATGCCTTCCTTTACTTCGATGCCGGCTTCTTCTATCATGCTGATTCCCCGTCCGGCCACAAGCGGGTTAGGATCTCTCATTGCGACAAATACTCTCTTTATCCCGGACTTGATAATCAGTTCGGCACAAGGCGGTGTTTTTCCGTAATGGCTGCATGGTTCAAGGGTGACATAAATATCAGCGCCTTTCGCATGTGCGCCTGCCATATGAATAGCATGGACTTCCGCGTGAGCTTCACCGTATTTTAAATGGGCGCCCATCCCGACAATCTGTCCGTCCTTCACCACAACAGCGCCTACGAGCGGATTCGATTCGGTCTGTCCTTCACCCTGCTTCGCAAGATCCAACGCCAGTTTCATATAATACTCTTCCATCTGTTTTCCCCTCCCTTCTTTATTCATTTACCGTCAAAAAAGCCCCGAATTTAAGAAAAATTCGGGGCTTTAGGTATTTTACGCAATAGGAAATAACACTATGCATGTTGATACATTTTGCATAGCGGTTCTTCATCCTTCTCCCATCCAGACTTTCACTGTCGGCTTCAGCTTAAACTGAATCCACCGCGTACATATGCACACGGGTCACGGGCTCTAAAGCGCATATCGCTTTACTACCGCCGGTCGGGATTTCCACCCTGCCCCGAAGGATACAATCTTTATTCATTTGTCCTTAATGGCTATTATAGCGATCCTTTCTTAAGTACGCAATGAAATAAACTTACAATTTGAGAAATCAAAAAAACACCCATCGTTCCGAAAGGTGTTTTTTAGTTAATCATTTACTTTTGCAACCTTGATTAAACCGTCGATCCGCTTTGATTTGCTGAAGTACGCCTTGATCTTATCGCCTTCTTTTATATCAGACAAATCTTGATTTAATTTTTTTCCGTTGAAGATGATCTTCGTGCCGTTTTCTGCTTCTCCATGATATTCTGTGCCGTCAATTTCTGTCACTTGATATTCCTCGATTGTATACTCTTCTTCTTCAGAGGACAAGGTTTGTCCAATCGCTGTCGGAACGTCCTTCAATTCAACATCATTTATGTACATATACCCCCCTGCAAGCAAAACCAGTAGCACTAACAGAATGGTAATCTTGGTTTTTATTCTTCCCATTTAAAAAAACCTCCAGCCAATATGAATCTATTCATTCATATGAGTTATTCCTTTTTTTCATGAATAAAAAACCGCAAATTCTCGTAAATTATTAATATAACGATGCATAACGAGAATATGTTTCGCATTTCTGCAAAAATTTCTTTTCTATAGATATACGAATTTATGTTCTGGTTTTAGGGGATGCATGAGAAAAAGAATAAAAAAGCAGCTCCTTTTCAGGAAACTGCTTATACTTAGTTGGTTTTACGAATGTCGTTAAATGGGAAGAAAACAAACTTTGACGTACCCGCAATTTGTTTTTTCGTAAAGAGTCCAAGCCCGTTTCGGCTGTCCATTGAGTTTCGGCGGTTATCACCCATAACAAAATATTTGTTATCAGGCACTTTGATCGGGCCGAAATCATCAGTTAGATGGTCATATCCATCTTCTTTTGCTTGCTTTTTATTTGCCTTCAAATAAGGCTCAGCCACTTTTTTTCCATTGATATAAAGCTGGTCGTTTTTCATTTCGACTGTGTCTCCGGGCAAACCGATCAGCCGCTTGACATAGTGGACATCATCCCCGTTTAGCACGATGATATCCCCTCTCTTAAACTCGCCTATGTACTTAACTGTCATATTGACAAATACCCTTTCATGATCAAGAAGGGTAGGCTCCATGGACTCACCGTCAACGACATACGGCGCAAAAATAAAATTGCGGATGAGTAATGCCAGAACAACTGCGATAATAATCGCTTTGGCCCATTCAAATATTGATTTTTTCTTAGAAACGGTTTCCGATTTCAACTGAGTTCCTCCAATAAACAACGGTCTTCAATTTATGTTATCACGAATCGATAAGAAATCCCATTAGGACCATTGAAGCGAATTTTCACATCTATTTATTCTTCTGCCAGAATCAATTTGTTCCCATTTCCTAATGAAATCGGGAGAAGAATCAATCAGCCTCCAAAGAACAAATCCAGTATATTGCCGGCAGTTGAAGTTTCTTTATTATAAAACTCCGAATATCCGCATTTCTTACAGTAGACAACGAGAAAACGGTTATGCTGCACATCAAACAACTTTGACAATCCGGTTCCGGTTGTGGCAATTTCTTTTTGGCCAGCTTCAGTGCTTCCGCATTTTATACAGCCCTTGTTGTTCATCAAACGCAGCCCCTTTTCAAAAAAATGACATTGATATGATTTCATTTTACTACAAATGCCGTTTGGGATGAAACATGTCAACTTTAAAATTTGTTTAATTTTTCCCTGATGAGTGTATCTGACTGTAAGGAATGTTCCACCCATACAAACGCGGGCTAGCTTTACAACCTCATTTTGTTTTTTTACTGGTTCGTTTAAGCTATTTCATACGGTCTCTAATATGTATAAAGAGGACTATAGGATTCATACCAAATCTCTCTATGCCTCCTCGTTCTATCTTGAAAACGTCTGTTTGTTAACTGCCACAGCCAGATCAGGCTGTGAGCGAAAAGAAAAAGCTCCCTCATATCGGGGAGCTTTCTGCCTGCCTATTAGCCTTCTACGCGAACTTCTTTCATCACATCACCGTTAGACATGTTTTTCGCCAATTCTAAGCCGCTTGTTACTTTGCCGAATACAGTGTGAACACCGTTTAAATGAGGCTGCGGCTCATGGACGATGAAAAATTGGCTGCCGCCAGTATCTTTTCCTGCGTGGGCCATAGAGAGTGCGCCTGCTTCATGTGTGTGCGGGTTTCCTTCTGTTTCACATTTGATTGTGTATCCGGGACCGCCTGTGCCAGTACCGTGGGGGCATCCGCCTTGGCTGACGAAGCCTGGAATGACTCGGTGGAATGTAAGTCCGTCGTAAAATCCTTCGTTTGCAAGCTTTTCAAAGTTTGCAACTGTACCCGGTGCTGCTTCCGGATAAAGTTCAAATTCAATTTTGTTGCCGTCTTCTAATAAAAAGTAACCTGTTTTCAATTGTATGCCCACTTTCTTTATTTTAATTTTCAAAGGAGAAATTTATGTATCATCATTATGGCTTGTCTCTCCTTGTCGCGGCTATTATACCACACCTTTTTGGGGAAAACGACTCTCCCGGCTTTTCTCCAAAATAAAAATGAAACCTGAACCTCTCTATCTCCGTCTAACCTATCGGAACTGTATTTTCCATCATGATTCAGGTCCTCGCAAAGCAGCTTTAACTGCTGCTTGTGAAATGAAGGAGGTCAACTGCTTTGAAAAAAATATGGATTGGAATGCTGGCAGCGGCCGTTTTGCTGCTGACGATTCCGAAAGTCAGTCTCGCGGATGCCGCAGTCGGAGATGTCATCGTGACACTTGGTGCAAATTTGTCAGAATCAGATAAGCAAAAAGTGCTTGATGAAATGAATGTCCCTGATAATGCCACAACCGTGACCGTTACCAATAAGGAAGAACACGAATATTTAGGAAAATATATACCAAGCGCGCAAATTGGCTCAAGAGCGATTTCATCATCGTCTATTACCATTGCCAAAAAAGGCTCCGGATTAAATGTTGAGACACATAATATCAGCGGCATTACGGATGAAATGTACCTCAATGCCTTGATGACAGCCGGCGTTAAGGACGCGAAGGTTTATGTTACCGCTCCGTTTGAAGTGTCCGGTACTGCGGCTTTGACAGGCTTGATTAAAGCATATGAAGTTTCTTCTGACGAAGCGATTTCTGAAGACGTTAAGCAAGTCGCCAACCAAGAGCTTGTGACGACCTCAGAGCTTGGTGACAAAATCGGTGACGAAAATGCGGCTGCGCTGATTGCAAAAATAAAAGAAGAGTTTGCTAAAAACGGTGTGCCTGACAATAAAGCCGATATTGAGAAAAAAGTGGATGATGCGGCTTCCGATTTAAACGTCACACTGACAGACAGCCAAAAGGATCAGCTTGTATCCTTGTTCAATAAGATGAAAAATGTTGATATCGACTGGGGACAGGTCGGTGACCAGCTTGATAAAGCGAAAGATAAGATTAGTAAATTTTTAGACTCAGATGAAGGCAAGAACTTTATCCAGAAAGTCATTGATTTCTTCGTTTCCATCTGGAACGCGATTGTTTCTATATTCAAATAAAAAAAGCGCCGAATTGGGACTGACCCCCGTTTTTGAGACAGGGATCAAAACACCTTTTATACAGCCAA
>NZ_JAJHVY010000021.1:0-225996 GCF_020861455.1 Bacillus sp. AF23 | reverse complement strand
AGTACTGTAAGAGAGAAGGAAAACACTCAGAACGACAAACCATATTATTTGCTTGCCTTGTCCGCTAAAACATCTGAAGCATTACAGCAAAGAATCTTTGATCTGATAGAATTCTTTGAGGAAAACAAGTCGATTGAAGGAGAATTACCCGAAATCAGCTATACCCTAATGGAAGGAAGACATCACTTCGATCATCGCTGTGCCGTTGTGATCAAAGACACGGAAGATGCAGTCCGAGTACTCAGACAAGCTGAAGGGAACGAAATACTGCCGGATCTATTTAAAGGAAGAGTGTCAAGACACTTTATAGCTCAGACCGGTCTCAGTAAAGCGGTGAAGGATTTAATAAAGCAGAGCCATGTGGATGAAGAAAATTCGAATAAGTATAAAGAAAGTCTGTGCGCTTTGGCTGAGTTGTACTGTTTGGGTTATGAAGTATCCTGCGAGAAAATATTTAATATTGAAAAACTTAATAGAGTCAATTTACCGACCTATCCGTTTGGCAAAAAGCATTACTGGGTCCATAAAAAAGTCAATAGAATTCACCAGAGCAACGAGGAAACGGCAATACCAAAGGATAACATTAAAGCAATTGCCCGAGAGCAGATCACAATGGTTAACATGAATCAAGCAGAGGAAACCAGTAAAAGAACGGGGACACTCGATAAAATAAAAGCGTCAAAAATAATCTTAACAGAAGAATTGGATGTACCTGTTGAAATCGTTGCAACTGCTGAAACAGCTTATGAAAAACCGAAAAATGTAAGGTTAAAACCGTTGATGCAGTTACCTAGTATTTCTGAAGAAGAGGAAACAAAAACGAACATTCTGCAACCTTTATCGGATCCGGATTATGGCAAAAGTCCAGGGCTATCTGTACAAGAGCTGCTGGATGAATTAATGGAGAGTTTAGCGGAAGAGCTGTATACGGATGTCGTGGACATTGAGGCAGACAGAAGTTTTATAGAGCTGGGACTTGACTCGATCATTGGCATTGAATGGATTCGTACGATAAACAAAAAATTCAAAACTTCAATAAGTACGACGAAAATTTACCAGTACCCGACACTTATGGAATTTACGAAATATTTTTCCGATGTGCTCAAAGAAACGACAGAGGCAGAAGAAGTGCCTAAAAACATCAGTGAAAAACGGGAAGCGAAAACTCTTAAGCCGTTAGTGAGGTTGTCGGATATTACGGGAAAAGTGGAACCAGCAAAGACAGACACCCTGCACCCGTTATCTTCACATAAGAACTTTGCGGTACAGAGTAGTAATCAGATAAGCACAGGGCTTTCTGCAGAAGAACTGCTGAATGAACTAACGGAAAGTTTAGCAAAGGAACTGTATATGGATGTTGAGGATATTGAGACAGACAGAAGTTTTACAGAGCTGGGGCTTGACTCAATCATCGGAGTTGAATGGATTCGTGATGTAAATAAAAAATTCAAAACATCAATAAGTATGACAAAGGTTTATCAGTATCCAACACTTATGGAATTTGTGACATATCTTTACGATGTAATCGAAAAGATGACAGGAGCACAGGAATGCAGTGAAAATCAGGAAGAGAAATCTCCTAAGTCGTTATCCAGGCTGCCGAAATGTACGGAAAAAGAGGATCGGGTAAAAACAACCATTCAACAATCGTTTTCAGAACCAACCGAGGAAGAAGGAACAGCAACAACAAGCCAGATAAATTCAAGATTATTTATGAAAGAGTTGCTCACTGAATTAACGGAAAGTTTAGCAAGGGAACTATACATGGATGTGAAGGAAGTCGAACCAGAAGCAAGCTTTACAGAGCTTGGACTTGACTCAATCATAGGTGTTGAATGGATTCGCGCTGTAAACCAGAAATTCAAAATATCAATAAGTATGACAAAGATTTACCAGTATCCAACACTAGCGGATTTTACGAGATATCTGTACGAAGTACTTGAAAGTATGAATAAAAGCCAAGAAGGCGATGATGTTGAGGAATTACTATGGCAAGTATATCAAGGGGAAGTTGATATTAATTATGCGGAGAAGCTGATAGGGACGAACCGGAAGAAGGGATGACAACATGGAATTAAAAGATATTCTAAAAGCGTTGAATGAGAAAAAAATAACGCCAGAAGAGGCTAAAAAAAAACTGCAAGAATTTAATTCCAGCTTTGATGAAGATAAACCAAATATAGTTTCTGAGGATTCCAATAAGAATATAAGTAATCTAAATTCTAAAATATATGAAGCTGAAAACTCTGGAGGCAATTTTTCTGAACAGGATGAAAGGATAGCAATCATAGGGATATCAGGTCGTTATCCTGATTCGGAAAATATTAATCAGTTTTGGGGAGTTTTGTCTAATGGGAAAAGTGCAATAAAAGAAATTCCAGAGTCCCGATGGGATATGAGCGAGTATTATGACCCTGAAATTTCAAAAGAGGGAAGTATATACTGTAAATGGATGGGAATGCTCGAAGATGTTGATTGTTTTGACTCTCTATTTTTTGAAATCCCGCCGTCTGAGGCTGAAATGATGGATCCGCAGCATCGCCTCTTTTTACAAGAGGGATATAGAGCTTTTGAAGATGCCGGATATAGTCGTAGTGCGTTGAATCACAAAAAGTGCGGTGTGTACTTGGGTATTGTAAATGGCGAATATAACATTCAAAGCCAGCAGAGTAGCGAGAACTCAAGTGTAACGGCACATAGTAATGCAATTGGCGCTGCCCGAATCGCCTATTATCTCAATTTAAAGGGACCAGCCATTTCTATCGATACGGCTTGTTCATCTTCACTTGTCAGTACACATTTGGCGATTCAGGCACTGCTACGTGGTGAAATCGATATGGCATTGGCTGGCGGGGTCAGTTTGTATTTAACACCAGAATCTTATATTAGTATGTGTTCGGCCGGAATGTTGTCTGCAGATGGTCAGTGCAAAGCATTTGATAATAGTGCAAACGGATTTGTGCCAGGGGAAGGTGTCGGAGCAGTTGTTCTAAAAAGGCTAAAGGATGCTCAGGATGCAGGAGACTATATATACGGAGTTATTATCGGTTCTGCTATCAATCAGGATGGAAAGACTAATGGGATAACGGCACCAAATCTCGGAAGTCAGATTGAGTTAGTCCGTGATATGTATGACAGATACAATATAGATCCTGAAAGTATAAGTTATGCTGAAATGCATGGAACGGGTACAAAGTTAGGTGATCCGATTGAACTGGAAGCACTGTCCACTGCATTCAGTGAAAAAAAAGATGCAAAGAATTATTGTGCCATAGGTTCGGTGAAAAGTAACATTGGTCATACTTCTGCAGCGGCTGCTATGGCGGGAATTCATAAAATATTGTTATCTATGAAACATAAAAAATTAGTGCCTACCTTACACGTAAACACGCCAAACGAACATTTTGATTTCAATCGTTCACCTTTTTATATCAATCGAGAAACGAATGAATGGAATACAATTAATGGGTATCCCCGTCGTGCGAGTATTAGCTCTTTTGGATATAGCGGGACCAATGCTCATGCAGTGATTGAAGAATATGATATGTCAAATCATCAGGCTGGAAACCACAAAAAGAAGATGGAAATATCCAGTAACAGTCCGGGAATATTTGTCCTTTCAGCGAAAAATGAGACACAGCTGAATATCTATGTGAAAAACATGAAAGATTATCTTGAGGCAAACCCTGAATTAGATATTGCTAATTTCCTGTATACATTACAGATCGGGCGGGAATCAATGGACGAACGATTAGCAATCCTTACTTCTGGTCTACATGATTTATCCAGCAAACTCTCAATTTTTCTTCGAAATGGAGCGAATGGTACAGAAATTTTAAGGGGCGGCATAACGAGAAATAAAATACGTAATAAAGTTGATAAGCAGGACATTGCTGAGAAAGAGGTTTATAAAGATAGATCAGCCTGTAAGTATAATGTGTTAGCTAATCGGTGGATTGCTGGGGAAACAGTAGATTGGGAGAGGGAGTATGCAGTAAAACCAAGAAGAATTCCTCTGCCTGCTTATCCATTTGAAAAGGAAGTCCATTGGCTGCAGCAAAGAGCGCGCAATACTCACCAAGAGAGGGTTGTTATGAATGTGCTGCACCCATTATTGCATGAGAATGTCTCAGACTTTTCAGAGCAGTGTTTCCGCTCGGTTTTTACTGGACAAGAGTTCTTTCTTAAAGATCATATGGTTCAAAACAGCAAAATATTTCCTGCTGCAGCCATGTTAGAAATGGCCAGAGCGGCTGGGGAAATATCTGGGGGAAAACAGGTTTCTAGTATCAGCAACATTTCCTGGGTCTATCCCATAAAGGTAAATGAAGACGGGCAAACTGTTTACATCCGTCTATATCCAGAAGGGGATCAGGCTGCTTTTGAGCTAAGTATTCCTGATGAATCCGCAGAAAACAGTGATGAAGAAATTTTGTGTGCAGAGGGAACAATAGAATATAAAAACAAAGAGAATGATCAATTAGAGCGATTAAATATTGAAGCATATAAATCCTCTTGTCAGTTGATGATTGAATCAAAAGAGAATTATGAAGCAGTAAAGAATAACGGGCTTGTATATGGTCCCCGCTTTCAGACTCTAGAAGAAATAGCCTATAACGAAAATGAAGTTTTAGCACGAATCAAATTAAATGTCCCATCTAGTAAGGAAGAGACCAAAGAATATTGCTTACATCCAGGTTTGCTGGACGGAGCATTACAGACAATCTCTATATTCCTACAGAATGAGCAAGAGAATAAGGTTTATCTTCCTTTCTCTCTGGGGAAAATCACTATCCATTCTTCTCTGACCGAAACCGGTTATGTATACACAACTGCTGTTAAGACGGAGAGACATAATGATACGCAAGGTCGCTTAATAAAGAGCTTTGATATTACTGTTACAGATGATTTAGGAAATATTTCAGCTGTGATAAATGACTTTAATGTGAAGCCGATTCAAGAAAAAAAGAATTCTGTTAAGAATGACAAAGCGGTTCCAAATGAACTGCAATCAGCAGATCAAGTATCAGCTTTGTATTTCAAGCATGTATGGGAAGCTGAGAAAGCTAATAGCAGTACAAGCCTGAAAAAATCCGGAGCTGAGGGTGCTTTACTCCTTTTCGACATGAATAATGATCTTCGCAAGGCTTTGGAAAATAAAATTAACGACACAGTTATTCTTGTAAAACCGGGGGTAAAGCATAGAGTAATTGATCAACAAACTTTCGTCATGAATCCGTCTAATACGGATGGATTTGAAGTCTTGTTACAGGCGCTGAGAGATAAAGGGATTATACCTGGTAGAATCATCTACAATTGGCCTTGTGATGACTCCATTAGTAAACAGAATCAGCTTGATGAAAGATTAGAACGCGGCGTATATTCAATGCTGGCGCTAACTCAAGCGTTAATGGCTCAAAAAACGAATAGCAAGATACAGCTGTTATACGTTTATAAGGCTGCTATGAAAAATCAGACACCGGAACAGGGTGCAATGAGCGGATTTTTTAGAACATTACAAATGGAAAATCAGTTGTTCGACTATAAGACTGTTGAATTAAAGGATGCTGCTATAAGTATCTCAGTACTTTCAGAAATATTATTAGGGGAATTTGATATAGAGGACGAACGTCGTGACGTTCGTCATGATGGAAAGAAAAGATGGGTTAAGAAAATCCGAGCATTAGATAAAAAGAAGGATATGTCTGATTCCGCTCTTATCAAAAATAATGGTGTTTATATGATTACAGGTGGCCTTGGAGGCCTTGGAATTATCTTTGCACGTTATTTAAGTGAGAAGGTGAAGGCAAAACTAATTCTAACAGGACGCAGAAAGCCGGACGCTGATGAGCGGGCTAGGATTAAAGAGCTGGAAGCTCGCGGCTCTGAAGTGCTCTATATTAAAGCGGATATTTCAAATCGACAAGAAACAGCCGAACTTGTCTCTAAAGCTAAAGGCAGATTTCATAAAATAGATGGCGTCATTCATGCTGCTGGTGTTCTGAAGGACTCTCTATTCTGGAATAAAACACCTGAGGAAATGTCAGTGGTATTGGCAGCAAAGGTATACGGAACCAGGTTTTTAGATGAAATTTTAAAGGATGAGCATCTTGACTTTTTTGCTATGTTCTCTTCCCTTGCTTCCATGTTTGGAAATATTGGTCAATGTGATTATAGTTATGCGAACTGTTATATGGATCATTTCGCTGAAAATAGAGAAAATATGCGTATTCAAGGGAAACGTTATGGAAAAACAATTTCAATCAATTGGCCGTTTTGGATAAGCGGAGGAATGGGTATCGACTTTGAATCAAGAAAGGCGATGGAAGAGAAAAGCGGGCTTATTCCGTTAGAAATAGAAGAGGGTATCAGAGCGTTTGAAGATGGATTATGCCTAAACGCCTCTCAGTTAGTTTTAGTGAAGGGTAAAATAAATCAAGTGAAGCGGTTTGTGGATGTATTAAATGGTGAGGCTGATAAAGTTTCAATCACTGATTCTCTCATTATAGAAAATGAAAATATTTCTGAAGTTGAAACGTTCAGAGAAGAGACAGAGGAATTTTTAAGAGAAGTATTATCGGGAAAAACTAAAATCGATGCGGAAAAGATTAATGTTTTGGAGCCGTTTGAAATCTATGGGATTGACTCAATCCTTATTATGAGTCTTACTCGTGTCCTTGAAAAGTCATTTGGTGAACTGTCAAAAACATTATTCTATGAATACCGTAATCTAAAGGAATTAACAGACTACTTCCTAAATCATTATTCTGAAAAAATTATTAACATGTTTGGAAAACCTTCAAAAACGGATAAAGGAAGCCGTCTCGCTGAGGAAAATATAAGTGAAGATTCAGATGAGTCAGCACTGAAAAAAAGAAAGAGATCTCGTTTTTTAACATCTGAAACAACGGTCAAGAAGGATATAGGAGACATAGCAATTATTGGGGTAAGCGGGCGTTACCCGATGGCAGATAATCTTGAACAGTTCTGGGAAAACCTAAAGAATGGAAAAGATTGCATCTCAGAAATACCTAAGGATAGATGGGACTACCGAAAATATTTTGATGCCGATAAACAAAGGATTGGGAAGGCATATAGTAAATGGGGCGGATTTATCAATGACGTCTCTATGTTTGATCCGCTTTTCTTTAATATTCCACCTATTGAAGCAGAACAGATGGATCCTCAGGCTAGACTTTTTATGCAAACCGCTTGGCAGGCTATTGAGGATGCTGGCTATACAAGGGCCTTATTGGAAAAGGATAAGGTTGGAGTATTTGTTGGTGTAATGTATGGCATGTATCAGCTTTTTGAAGGTGAGGTAAAAGGGAAAAGGGTGCCCATAGGTTCGTCTTTTGCTTCTATTGCCAACCAGGTATCCTACTTCTGTAATTTCACTGGACCAAGTATGGCTGTTGATACCATGTGCTCTTCTTCATTAACTGCCCTTCACCTCGGATGTGAAAGCATTAAAAATGGAGAAAGTGATTTAGTGATTGCGGGCGGTGTAAATCTTACCTTGCATCCTAATAAACATATTATGCTGAGTATGGGCAAGTTTGCTTCAAGTGATGGCCGTTGCAGAAGCTTTGGTGAGGGCGGTGATGGATATGTTCCCGGCGAAGGGGTGGGAGCTGTTTTATTAAAACCTTTAGAGAAAGCCGTGAAAGACAGAGACCATATTTATGGAGTTATAAAGGGCAGCTCTATTAATTCCGGCGGCAAAACAAGCGGATTTACAGTGCCAAATCCAAATGCCCAAGGGGATTTAATTGAAGATGTTCTGCAAAAGGCAAATATTAATGCACGAACAATCAGCTACATTGAATCGCATGGGACGGGTACTGCTCTAGGAGATCCAATTGAAGTTACCGGCTTGACAAAATCTTTTGGGAAGCAAACGACTGAAACGCAGTTTTGTTCGGTAGGATCAGTAAAATCAAATATTGGACACCTGGAATCTGCATCAGGAATTGCGGCGTTAACAAAAGTGCTGCTGCAAATGGAAAATCACCAGTTGGTTCCGTCCATTCACTCGGAAAACCTTAATCCGAACATTAATTTTAAGAAAACTCCATTTTATATACAGCAGAAACTTGAGTATTGGGATGAGCCGGTGATCTTTAAGGACGGAAAAGAAACGAAAGTGCCAAGAAGGGCCGGAATTAGTTCATTTGGTGCAGGCGGTGCGAATGCACATGTTATCGTTGAAGAATACAAGTCTTTACATGGATCACCTACAGTAAGCGATCACACTCCAATGTTATTTGTTCTTTCAGCTCGAAATGAAGAGAGATTAAGAGAATATGCAAAATTACTAATTGAGTATTTGCAAAAGAAAAACGGTATACAGCAAAAGAAACAGTCTGGGACATCAGGTGAGAATCTGATATTTGATGATATCCGAAATAAGATCACCTGTATTTCTGCAAATATATTAGGAATAAAAGAAACGAATATCGATGCAAAAATCGAATTAGATGAATATGGATTTGATTTTGTCCAGTCCATGAGGTTAAAAAACGAAATTGAGAAGGAACTGGAAATCTATCTTCCTGATTCAGTATTTAATCTCACTTCTTCGATTCATTCGATTGCCGGATATATAAGCGAGTTGCTGCCGCAAGATATAGAATCTGGAAGTATATCAAAGGGGATTTTTGCTGACCTACCTTCTATTGCCTATACCTTACAAGTGGGAAGAGAAGCGATGGAAGAAAGATTAGCGATTATCGCAAAAAATAGTAATGAGCTGGTCAGAAAGCTTACCTTATTTATAAATGGAAAAAATGAGAATCAAGATCAATTTTATAAAGGGAACATTCTTGATGCTAAGCAGAAAATTAAATCGACAATTGGTGAAAAAACTTGCGCAAAAACTGTTTCAAGTCTTATTGAAACAAATGAGCTTGGCAAAATTGCCGAGTTGTGGGTTACGGGAAAGGAAATAGATTGGAATCAGTTTTATAAGGAGAGTAAACCATATCGCATATCACTGCCTGCTTATCCATTTGCAAAAGAACGGTATTGGCCGAAGGGAATGTTAGAAAGTTTAAATAGCAGGCATATATCTGTTGAAGAAATGCATCCGCTAGTCATCAAGAACACCTCTAACGTATATGAATTACGTTATAGCACAGTGTTTAATGGACAAGAGTTTTTCTTAAAGGATCATGTCATTAATGGTAAAAAGGTTCTGCCGGGTGTTGTATATCTTGAAATGGCCTGGATGGCTGTGGAATCTGCACTTGAAGTTGCTGATCAGAATGAAACAGTGATACACATTCATAATGTGGTTTGGCAAAGACCATTTGAGGTGACGAGCGGGGCGGCAGCTCTTCACATTTCACTTGAACCCGAAGATTCCGGTGAAATCAAATTTGCGATTTATAGTCAGACGGATAATGCAAGTGAGGAAACAGTTCATTGCCAGGGAAGCGTGCTGATAGATCAAGATGCAACTGAATCAAGAGTGGATATTGATGGCATTATGTCAAAATGCGGTGCGTCTAAAGTAAGTGGTGAGTCGTTCTATCAGCTGTTCGAAAGCATAGGCATTAGTTATGGTCCATCACATAAAGGAATAGAGTCAGTATATATTGGAGAGGACGAGATCATCGCAGAACTATCAATTCCGAAAAAAGTGCTGGTAAACAGTTCCCAATATACATTACATCCTAGTCTTTTAGATGCAGCATTGCAGGCAACGATCGCTTTTTCTCTATCCGATGATAAGATGCTGGGAACGATATTATCAGATACGGAGAAGAGCCAAGAGGTAAAACTGCCGTTTGCAGTAAATGAAATTGAGATTCTAAAAGACTGCTCTTCTCAAATGTTGGCCTATATCAGGAAGGACAAACAGAGTAAGTCAAAAGATAAAATGCAGAAACTGAATATTGATCTTTGTGATTTACAGGGAAATGTCTGCATTAGAATCAGCCAAATTGCTTTTAAAACATATAAAGCCGGGTCTGAAAAGAGTGATTTTTTAAGTGAACAAATCATGTTTTCTAAAAAATGGACGGAAAAGAGTGTGACTGCCAACTCGAAGAGAGGTTCATTTAGTAGGAGACTGGTTATTCTTTGTGAGCCTGAGGAAAAGTTTATTCAAGATGTAGAGCTCTGCTTACAGGACACAAAATGTATTGCTTTGCGATCTAATGCTCAAAATATTGCGGATAAATTTACAGATTATACCGTCCAACTGCTCAAAGAAGTAAAAAAACTGTCTTCTCAGATGTTGTATAAAGAACAAATACTCACTCAGCTCTTTATTGTGACAGAGTCTGAAAATAAGGTTTTAGCAGGTTTCTCGGGCTTCTTAAAGACGGTACAACTTGAAAATCACAATATGATTTGCCAGTTGATTGAATCACAAAAGGAATGCAGCATAGCTGAGTTATGCAGACGCTTAGAAGAGAGCGGTACAGATCCTGTCGATCAACAAGTACGATATACAGAAAATGGCCGCTTTGTTTCTGAACTAACGAAAGTAGAAGTTCGATCAGAGCCTCGTATTTGCTGGAAGGATGGCGGAGTATATCTTATCACTGGGGGAGCAGGTGGTTTAGGGCTTATACTTGCCAATGAAATAGCCAATAAAGGGAAAAACGTCACCCTAGTCTTAGTTGGACGTTCATCCTTAACAGAGGATAATAGAAGGCAGATTAGAAAATTGGAGAGAGATGGTGTCAGAGTCATATACCGACAAGCGGATGTGGCTGACAAGCAACAGGTGAATGGGTTGATTCAAGGAACGGTAGAAGAGTTTGGTGATATCAATGGAGTGATTCATTGTTCTGGAATAATCCGTGACCATTTTATTATAAAGAAAAATGAAACAGAACTCCGTGATGTTTTGGCGCCAAAAGTTTCTGGAATCTATAACCTTGACCAGGCAACGAAAGACGTACCATTAGATCTGTTTATTATTTTTTCATCAATGGCGGCAGTGACAGGAAACATAGGACAGGCTGATTATGCAGTTGCAAATGCCTTTATGGATCAGTTTGCTGCATATAGAAATGGTCTGGGAGCAGAAGGGAAACGCTACGGACACACTGTTTCCATTAACTGGCCGTTATGGCGTGAAGGCGGAATGAAAATCAGTATAGAAATGGAAAAGGCGATCCAGGAAGTTACTGGTCTTATTCCGATGCATACTGCAACGGGAATCGAGCTATTATATGAGAGCATATCAAGCGGAGAGTCTCAGATTTTGGCACTTGAAGGGAGTACTGAAAAACTCAACAGTTATTTATTTAACAGCTTGCCAGTATATGAATTTGATAGTGGGGACTTAAAGCAGGAAGAACAGAGTGATGATCAAAACAGGCTAAAAGATAAGTTTGCAGTTGCGTTAAAGCATCTTCTTTCATCTGAGTTGAAGCTTGACGTTGAACGGATTGATTCACGTGTTCCTTTAGAAACATATGGGATAAATTCGACCATGGTTATTCAGCTCACAAATGAGTTAGAAAAAACATTTGGAGTATTGCCTAAAACGCTGTTCTTTGAATATCAAAGTTTAATGGAATTAGCAGAGTATTTTTCTGAAGCTTATCCAAACGAAATAATAGCAATGCTGGGTATTAAGAAAAAGGATCCAGAGGCCATACCGTTGTGTAATAATCCTTCTGCTAGTGAAAAACAACGTAATGGCGGAAGAAAAGCTAAAGGCTGGAGATGGAAAGAAAAGAACGAAACTCGAGCCGTTACTGAAATGAAAGAAATAAATGATCATCATGATAGTAGAGAAGAAATCGCCATTATCGGACTTGCAGGAAAGTATCCGCAGGCAGATCACATTGGAGAATTTTGGATCAACTTGAAGAACGGCAAAGATTGTATTACTGAAATTCCAAAAGACCGCTGGGATCATAGTATTTACTATGATAAAGACAAGAGTAAGTCAGACAAAACTTATGCTAAATGGGGCGGTTTTATTAATGGTGTCGATGAGTTCGATCCGCTATTTTTTAATATCTCGCCAAAGGATGCTCAAGCCTTAGACCCTCAGGAAAGACTATTCTTACAATGCGCATACAATGCCATTGAAGATGCAGGATATACAAGACACACTCTTGGAAAAGGCAAGGAATATGGATTGGAATCCAATGTTGGTGTCTTTGTAGGCGTAATGTATGAAGAGTATCAATTATATGGCGCACAAGCGCAGGCTAGAGGAAATAGGTATACATTAAATGGAAGTCCTGCTTCGATTGCAAATCGAGTTTCTTATGCATGTGGTTTCCACGGACCAAGTATGGCGATTGATACTATGTGCTCTTCATCATTGGTATCCATTCATCTGGCATGTCAGAGTATTTTGTTTGGTGAATGTGAGGCCGCCATTGCAGGTGGAGTAAATCTCTCGCTTCATCCAAATAAGTTTCTAATGCTTGGACAAAACAGATTTATGTCAAGTAAGGGAAGATGCGAAAGCTTTGGAAAAGGCGGAGACGGCTATACACCAGGGGAAGGGGTAGGAGCAGTCATCCTTAAGCCTAAGGCAAAGGCAATTGCAGATGGAGATCATATTTACGGAGTAATCAAAGGGACTGCTCTTAATCACGGTGGAAAAACAAATGGATATACGGTCCCAAATCCGCGTGCACAGGCGAGTTTAATTAAAAAAGCTTTTAAAAAATCGGGAGTGAACGCAAGAACAATCAGTTATATCGAAGCTCATGGTACGGGAACTTCTTTAGGAGATCCAATAGAGATATCTGGCTTAAATAAAGCATTTGGAGAACAGACAAAGGACAAGCAGTTCTGTCTTATAGGATCTGCTAAATCCAATATCGGCCATTGTGAGAGTGCAGCAGGGATCGCGGGTCTGACAAAAGTTCTTCTGCAAATGGAAAACAAGCTGATTGTTCCATCCTTACATTCTGCTGAGCTGAATCCCGATATAGACTTTGTGAATAGTCCATTTATTGTATCCCAAGGATTAACTGAGTGGAAGCGTCCAATGATTGAAGAAAATGGTGAAACAAAGGAATATCCTAGAATCGCAGGGATCTCAGCTTTTGGTGCAGGAGGTTCAAATGCTCACGTGATTGTAGAAGAATATATCCCTGAAAGTTCAGTCGAATTCAATTCTGATCAACAAAACAATGAACCAATCATGATTACTCTTTCTGCTAGAAAAGAAGAGCAGCTAAAGGAACAAGTAAAGCAGTTCATTTCATGGAATCAAAAAAGATTGCCTTCCGATGCAGAGTTGAAGAATATCGCTTATACCCTTCAGGTTGGACGTGAGGCAATGGAAGAACGTCTTGCGTTTACGGTTACCTCAATCTCAGAATTAAATCAAAAACTAACTGATTTTCTGCAAGGTTCAGGGGACTATTATAGAGGAAAAGCGAAAAGGATTAATAATGTGCTAAACGTTTTGGATTCTGATAAAGAATTTCAGAGCGTGTTGGGTAAATGGTTCATACAGGGTGAAAATGAAAAAATTCTTGAGCTATGGGTTAAAGGTCTAAATATAGAATGGGGTAAATTCTATTCAGACAAAAAGTTTAGAAGAATAAGTCTCCCAACCTATCCGTTTGCCAAGGAATCTTATTGGATACCAAACGAAGAGACTCAATCTCAGGAATATGAATTGGCCGTGAATAGTCATCATGTTATTCATCCTCTTGTACATCACAATACGTCAGATTTTAATCAGCAGAGGTACAGTTCTGTTTTTACGGGCAGGGAAACCTTCTTCTCTGATCATTTGGTGAATGGAAGAAAGACGATGCCGGCAGCGGCCTATATAGAAATGGTCTATGCCTCGATCAGTAATGCTTTAAATTCAGATGAAACGCATGTGATTCAGTTTAAAGATATAGTCTGGATCCAACCGGTAATTATTGATCATCGTCCGGTTCAAATTCATATTGAACTAGATCTTGAAGAAAATGGTGAAATAGCATTCAGGGTTTACAGCCTATCAGAAGACAATGATTCTGATCAGATTCTGTATTGTAAAGGGTATGCAAGTCTTAATCAAAACAATGAAATTCCCAAAGTTGAAGTTGACGAGATAAGAAGTCAGTGCTGTCTAGAACGAATTGAATCGGAAAAGATTTATGATCATTTTAAATCAATTGGAATTGATTATGGCCTTCGACAAAGGGGCATTGAGTTCTTAGACCTTGGGGAGAGCCAAGTTCTTGCCCATTTAAAGATGTCAGATTCGTTAGCAGAGACTGTATCAGAATATACTCTGCATCCATGTATAATGGACTCTGCGTTACAAGCTGCCATTGGTATAGAAGAGGATGCTGTTCACATGTTCAGAGGACAGCGCGTATCCACAGGAGACGATTCAGCAACGCCTAGACTTCCCTTCATGATTAAGAAGCTTACTGTTTACAAAGGTTGTTCTCCTTCGATGTGGGTGAACTTACGTCCCAGTCATAATCAGGTTATCGAGAATGATGGAGAGTATTTAGATATTGATCTATTTGATTCAACTGGAAATATTTGCGTTAAGATTGAAGATATATATTTTCGCGCTGTTAAAAAGGGCGATCGTAACAGTTTATCTGAGAAACCATCTATAGCCGAAAATGTCACACCTCTTACATTTACCCCAAAATGGGAAGTGACAAACATAGAAAAAGCGGAGGCATCTTACAAGTACTCCAAACGGATAGTTATACTGTGTGATGTGAATGAGAAAGTGGGCAGCATATTCAATTCTGAATGTAAGGATTGCCATATTATTACGTTAAAGAGTCAATCTGAAAGCATAGCGAAGCGATTTACCCAATATGCATTGGACTTATTTGAAACCGTGAAAAATGAGATAAGCTGTCAGTCTCAGGATCAAGTATTGATACAGGTCGCAGTATCGGTTACAAATGACCGATACCTGCTTATGGGATTAGCAGGTTTGCTTAAAACAGCACATCTTGAGAATCCGAATATCCATGGTCAGGTGATAGGGATCAAGGATGATAATGATGCAGGTATTCTTGCTGAAAAATTGACTGAGAATGCGAAATACAGCCTTGATCACTCTGTATTGTATGAGAACGGAAAACGATTCACCTTGAAAATGGAGGAATGTTTCAATTATCCGGCAGGAACGCAGACAAACGTGTGGAAAAATGGCGGTGTCTATTTAATAACCGGAGGTATGGGCGGTCTGGGGCTGATATTTGCAAGGGAAATCACTCATCAGGTTAAGAATGCCGTTGTTGTGCTTACTGGAAGGTCTCCTCTAACTGAAGATAAACAGGCTGTGTTGAACGAATTAAGCAATCATCAGGTGAAAGTAGTTTATAGACAGGCTGATGTCAGTGTGGAGGGATCCATGGTGAATCTATTAGAGGGGATCCATCAGGATTTTGGAGAAATAAATGGAATTATTCATTCTGCAGGTCTGGTTATGGATAATTTTATATACAAAAAGACAAAAAAAGAGCTGTCAGCTGTTCTTTCTCCAAAGGTTCAAGGAACAATAAATCTTGATTTGGCAAGTCGAGAGATGGAACTTGATTTCTTTGTGCTATGTTCTTCTCTGTCAGGAATAACAGGTAATGTAGGCCAAGCTGACTATGCGGCAGCAAATGCTTTTATAGATGCATTTGCCGCATACAGGGAAGATTTGGTGAATGCAGATAAGCGTAAGGGGAAAACGATTTCTATCAACTGGCCTTTGTGGAAAGAAGGAGGAATCCTTCTGGATGAATCATTTGAAAAGGCAATGAGTGAACGTACCGGAATTACGGGTCTCCGTACTGAAACCGGATTAAAGCTATTTTATCAATCACTGGCAATGAACCAGTCTCAGATAATAGCTGTAGAGGGATATGCTCAAAAAATCCGCTCTGTATTTATTGAATCCGATGAGTCTATTGGGAATTTTGAAAAAGTAAAAGAGATAACTGGAAATGAATCTGAAGGCAATTTTAATGAAAAGGCAATGATGTTTTTTAAACAGATCTTTGCAGAAGCTTTAAACATTCCAATTCAGGAATTGGACGAGGAACAACCTCTGGATATATATGGAATAGATTCGATTTTTGTTATGAAGCTGACTGAACAGTTAGAAAAAACATTTGGACCGTTGCCGAAAACGCTGCTCTTTGAATGTCAGAGTATTCATGCTATTACTCATTATTTTGTCAATAAATACGCTGATCAATTTCCAAAACTGACAGGGTGTTCAGCTGAAGAGCACCTGCCGGAAGTTGTAAAATCCAGTACTTCTGCAGAGCAGAAAAATCAAGGTATTACAGCTAGGAAAAATTCTCGTTTGATGCCAAGCAATGTGAAGAAGACAGAGACGCTCCAAGATATTGCCATTATCGGTATGTCAGGAGCTTTTGCTCAGGCAGAAAACTTAAATGAATTCTGGGATAATTTGCATGATGGACGTGACTGTATTTCTGAGGTTCCATTATCAAGGTGGGATCACAGTAAGTATTTTAATGAGGATAAGGATCATGTTGGAACAGCTTATACGAAATGGGGCGGTTTCATGAAAAACATAGACTGTTTTGATCCGCTGTTTTTCAATATTTCACCTGCTGACGCAGAAATCATGGACCCTCAAGAAAGATTGTTTATGCAAAGTGTATATGAGGCAATTGAAGACGCAGGTTATACAAGACAGGCACTTGGATATAATCCGGGTTCTGATGTACGCCGAAACGTGGGAGTATATGTTGGCGTCATGAGTGAAGATTATCAGCTTTACGCTGCTCAGGAGCAGAAAGTAGGGAATCCGATTGTCCTTTCTGGTAATCCATCATCAATAGCAAATCGTGTTTCATATTTCTTTGATTTTCATGGGCCGAGTCTAGCCGTAGATACGATGTGCTCTTCTTCGCTTGTAGCGATTCACATGGCGTGTCAGGCCATCAAACATGGGGAATGTGAGTTAGCTGTGACAGGCGGAGTTAATGTGATTAGTCACCCAAATAAGTATCTTCTGATCAGCCAAGGGAAATTTGCATCCACGAATGGAAGATGTGTGAGTTTTGGAAAGGGCGGAGATGGTTACGTTCCTGGTGAAGGAGTCGGAGCTTTGCTTCTAAAGCCAAAGGATAAGGCCGTTGCTGATGGAGACCATATTTATGGAGTGATTAAGGCAACGTCGATTAACCATGGCGGGAAAACCAATGGCTATACGGTACCAAATCCTGCCGCACAGTCGGAAGTGATTCGTACAGCGCTGGAAGAGTCGAATATAAGTCCTGATAAGATCAGTTATGTAGAAGCCCATGGCACAGGTACAGCATTAGGAGATCCGATAGAAATTGCTGCTTTGACTAAAGCTTATGGTGACAAAGCTTCCAATATTGCAATCGGATCCGTGAAATCAAATATCGGACACTGTGAAAGTGCTTCTGGCATTGCAGCTATTTCAAAAGTGTTACTACAAATGAGAAATAAAAAAATTGTACCATCCCTGCATTCGAGTGAGCTCAATCCAAATATAGATTTTAAAAACAGTCCGTTTTTTGTACCTCAAGAAGTAATGGAGTGGAAGCGCCCGGTTGCAGAAGTTAATGGAGAGGTGAAGGAACATCCAAGAATTGCAGGAATTTCATCATTTGGTGCTGGCGGAGCGAATGCTCATATTATTCTAGAGGAATACACACCTGAACAACGGGGAAGTAAACCTGCTGACTCGCAATCAACGAAACCAGCGGTGATCGTTTTATCAGCTAAATCTAAAGATCAGTTATATATATCAGCTAAAAACCTTTTAGATGCAATAGAGAATCAAAACCTTTCGGAGAACGATTTGTCCGATATCGCTTATACTCTTCAGGTTGGACGCGAAGCGATGGAGGAGCGGATTGCATTTGTTGCACACTCACGAGAAACACTCGTTCAAAAGCTGAAAGCCTTCGTAATGGATCATGAGACTGAAAGTGAGATTTACTATGGCCAAGTTTATGGTAAACGAAAATTTGAATATGCTTTTACATCAGCTGACGGCTTAAATAAAGCTGTAAAGGACTGCATCGATCGTGCCCAATACGATCAATTGTGTGCATATTGGGTTAATGGAGTCAAATTCGATTGGAATAATCTTTACCGTCATCGAAAGCCAAAGCGGATAAGTCTGCCAACTTATCCATTTGAACGAGAAAAATATTGGGTGAAACTTAGTCCTGAGATGCCAATTGAAAATGGAAATCGGGGAGAAGGGAATATTCATCCGCTTATTCATAAGAACCTCTCAAGTCTTTATAACCAGCGCTTTTGTTCCAACTTTTCAGGAAATGAATTTTTCCTAAGAGATCACCGGCTAGGAGAGCGAAAGGTATTGCCTGGCTCAGCTATTTTGGAAATGACAAGGATTGCTGGCGAATTGAGCACAGAAGATCAGATAAATGTGATCAAGGATATTGTCTGGACTAATCAAATTGAGGTTAAAAGTGAAACAGTGAATACAGAGATTCGTTTGTATCCGAACGAACAGACAATTGATTTTGAGATAAGTATTCCAAGTGAGGCAGAGGAGCATGAACCGGTCATTTGTACAGAAGGCAAGCTGGAGTTTAGGGAGAGTCTGGTTTCAAAGGCAAGAGAAGCTTCAATAGATATTGAGCAGATACAGGCACGCTGCAGGACGATTGATCATGGGCAAGATTGTTATGATTCAATGAAAGCGAGCGGATTGATAAACGGAAACACTTTCCAGGTGATTCAAGAAATACATTCCAATAAATCAGAAGCATTAGGGTATTTAAAGCTGTCACCGGATATGGAAGAAACGAACAAAGACTATGTCCTTCATCCTGCATTACTAAACGGAGCTTTTCAAACGGTGCTTGGTTTAATAGAAAGAAATGTACAGTCTGAATCCGTAATCCTTTTACCATTTGCTATTACTGAAATAAGAATTTATGAATCGTTGGTGAATGATTGTGTTGCCTATGTTACACGTTCAAGCCATGCACAGAATTCACAATCATCAATTCAAAAGTTTGACATTAAGATTGCCGATCGTTCTGGAAAAACATTGGTATGTGTAGATGAGTTCACTTTAAAAGCATTTAATATGACTGACCAGGAAAGTCAGTCCAGTATGAAACAAACCAATGATTCTGATTTTAAAACATATCTTTATACAACTGAATGGTGTGAATCTGAGTCACAAATGAACAGGGATGATGAAATCATCCCGCAGCAAGCAAAAGGTTCAGTAATCGTGTTTGATCAAGATGAAAAATTGTACAAGAATATTTTAGAGCAGCTTAGACAGGACAATGATGAATCAGAAGTCATACTGGTTAATCCCGGGAAAGTTTATCGGCAGAAAGCGAAGCATATGTATGATATAAATCCAATGTTGCAGGATGACTATCAAAATTTGCTTCAGAAACTCGAAGAACATGGGTTACAGCCGGATAGGATAATACTGTATCGGGATATCGAAAGTTCTGCTGAAACAAATGAGGATTTGAATGATCACCTGGAACAAGGAATTTATTCGATGTTTTATCTCAGTCAAGCACTGATTAAGCAGAAAATTAAAACAAAAATCCGGCTGCTATTTACGTTTGTCAATAACAAAGAAGAGGTCATTCCTGAATACAGCGCAATAAGCGGATTTTCTAAAACAATCCGTATGGAGAATCCTGCATTTCTTTTAAGGACAGTTGAAATACAAAAAGCAGATCGTTTCTTAAAAGAAGGTGACATTTCTAACGCAAGACTTCTATTAAATGAGCTTGATATTTTTGATTCAGAAGTAGAGGTGCGTTATGAGGGCAACATCCGATTAGTTAAAGGTATCAAAGAACTATCAATTCTTTAAGTCAAATGAATTTAATACCGATTTGTAGGGGAAAGGGTTAGTGTATTCATAAACGGCCTTTTATATTAGTTCCCGCTTCTCGTAAACACGATTGAGTCCGATTATGGGAAGCGGGACTAAATCAGGAAAAACACATAACCAATCAAAAAGTTAGAATGTTTTTGGAAATGGTTAACCTGCGATTCATCCCCTAATATTGGATTTGTGTTTTGGGAAAACGAAAGGAATGAGGGGAAGAATGAAAATAACTGAATCAATCCAACAGTTTGACTCAATTGATTTCCTTAAAGAACAGGGCGTTTATCTTATCACGGGAGGTCTAGGAGAATTGGGGCTAATCTTTGCCCAACACCTAGCTCAAAAAACGAACGCAAGGCTTGTTCTGACAGGACGCAGTGAGATAGAAAGGGAAAATGATTCAAAGCTGCAAGAACTCGAAAACCTAGGAGCAGATATCCTTTATGTTAAAGCGGATGTGTCAAACAAGCAGCAAGTTGAGAAGCTTGTTGCCATAGCAAAGGAAAGGTTTGGAAACATAAATGGAGTTATCCACTCTGCGGGAGTTATTAGAGATTCATTTGTGTTAAACAAAAATGATGAGGAAATTCAATCGGTATTAGCTTCAAAGGTCTTCGGTACGAAGAATTTGGATGAAGCATTAAAGGACGAACCTCTTGATTTCTTTGTTTTATTTTCATCTGTTGCGGCAGTTTTAGGTAATGTCGGCCAAAGCGATTATGGGTATGCAAACAGTTATATGGATTATTTTGCACAGTGGAGAGATGCTCAGTGTAAAGCCGGTAAACGTTTCGGGAAGACTCTCTCAATAAACTGGCCTTTATGGGAAGACGGTAAAATGAGCGTGAATGATGAGAAACTAAAAATCATGAAGGATGGATTTGGTATGGTTCCGCTCCCAAAGGAAAGGGGGATCCCGGCGTTAGAGTATGGATTACAGCAATCGGGATCGCAACTTATAGTCTTACAGGGTGAAGGAGAAAAAATCCAATCCGAAATAAAAAAAATGAAAAAAAATGATGTTATTTCGTCTGAAAAGGACAATAGTATGACCCCACCGATAAATGATCCTGTTGTAACAGATGCAAGCCAAAAGATATTGCTTAATAGGACTGAAACATTCTTAAAAATGCTAATATCAATTCAAACCAAGACCCCAATAGATAAAATCAGAAACGATGAGACCTTTAGTAAGTTTGGCATTGAATCTGTGGCGATTATGGGTATGACAAAAACAATGGAGGAGAAGTTAGGGGATCTCTCCAAAACATTGTTTTTTGAATATAATAACATCACTGAACTGGCGGAATACTTAGTGAATTATAAAAAAGAAGCCTTAACAATGTTGTTTGGACTAACTGATAGAGACCGAACGGAAAACCTTCACGTTCAAGACCAACCTAAAGGCAGAAAGAACGTACGGGTTAAATTGCCGGGAAATCAGAAAAAAAAGAAAAGCAGGCGGGAAACAGAAGCTCGTGATGAAGATATCGCAATAATCGGAGTATCAGGCAGATATCCTATGGCGCAGAACCTTGATGAGTTTTGGGAGAATTTGAAGATGGGAAAGGACTGTGTTACAGAGATTCCCGAAAACAGATGGGATCATAGTCTATACTATGATTCAGATAAAGGGATTATCGGAAAAACATACAGCAAATGGGGAGGATTTATTGATGATATAGAGATGTTTGATTCTCAATTCTTCAGTATTCTTCCAAATGAGGCGAAGTTTATTGATCCGCAGGAACGATTGTTTTTAGAAGCGACCTGGAATGCAATTGAAGATGCAGGATATGCCAGCGCTTCACTTAAAGGCAAGAAAGTTGGGGTATTTGTGGGTGCGATGTACGGTCTCTATCAGTTGCTTGAAACGGAACAATTTGGAGATAAAATCTCAGGCCGCTCTTCTTTTGCATCAATCGCAAACAGAGTTTCATACTTTTTTGATTTTCATGGCCCCAGTATCGCATTGGATACAATGTGTTCCTCCTCCCTCGTGGCTCTCCACCTTGGCTGTGATAGCATCCGCAAAGGTGAGGCTGAGATGGTTATTGCCGGAGGAGTGAATTTAACTCTTCATCCTAACAAATATCTTCAGCTCAGCATAGGAAACTTTTGCTCAACGGATGGAAAATGCAGAAGCTTTGGCGGTGATGGGGATGGATATGTTCCGGGTGAAGGGGTTGGAGCGCTCGTGCTAAAGCCACTGAGTAAAGCTGTTGAAGATGGAGATCAGATTTATGCAGTGATCAAAGGAAGCTCAATTAACTCAGGCGGCAAAACGAGTGGATATACAGTGCCAAACCCGAATGCACAAAGTGAACTGATTAAAGAAACTCTCGAAAAGTCTAACATTGATCCTCGGACTATTAGTTATATTGAAGCGCACGGAACAGGTACAGCATTAGGTGATCCGATTGAAATATCGGGCCTATCGAAGGCCTTTCATGAATATACGGATGAGAAGCAATTTTGTGCCATCGGTTCAGTAAAATCAAATATTGGACATTCGGAATCTGCAGCTGGTATTGCGGCAGTCACAAAGGTACTGCTTCAGATGAAGCATAAGATGCTTGTTCCATCTATTCATTCTAAGCAGTTAAATCCTTTCATTGATTTTAAAAATAATCCGTTCTATGTCCAGCGTTCACTCGAAGAGTGGAAACAGCCTGCTATTAAAACGGCATCAGAGGAAAAACGTTATCCCAGAAGAGCCGGAGTTAGCGCTTTTGGAGCTGGCGGTGCAAATGCGCATATTATTCTTGAGGAATACGAGAAGGGATCGCCTTCGATATCCAGAGAAGACAGTCATTCTCAGCTTTTTATTCTTTCAGCTAAAAATAAAGAACGACTTAAGGTTTATGCTGATCAGTTACATTTATTTCTGGAAACATATAAACCTATTCATCCCAATGACCAGTCAATCAAAGTTAATACAGGTATCGCGGAGCGTAATTATGTTGTTAAAGAAATCATTAAACAGGAGATCGCTGAAATTTTAGGCATAAGTCAGGCAGAAGTGGACTATGATGAGCCATTTACTGACTATGGGTTAGATGCCTATGATTTAACGGTGTTACATCATAAACTCGAGAAAAAGCTAAAACTGGAGATCCCAGACAACGAACTGGTATATCATTCCACTTTGAATGGTCTGGCTGAATATTTATCCTCCTTTGAGTCAAAAAGTTCAATACCTGAGAAGGCAGAACCTGATGTGAAAATGGATTTTCCCCTTGAAGATCTTGCATTCACTCTTCAAGTAGGACGTGAAAGCATGAAAGAGAGATTAGCAATCATTGCCGGGGATGTCAATGATCTTAAGAAAGGTCTGTCTGACTATTGTAATGGAAAAAACGATAATCCTAACCTCAAACAAGGAAATACCAATGAGTTCATTGAAAAATTCGATATTCTTCTAAATGGTGAAATTGCCAAGAAACAAATGCAAAAGTTTCTTGAGGATAGAGATATGGAAAAAATCGCCGAGCTCTGGGTGATGGGAGCTGATGTTGATTGGGGAAAAATGTATAGGGATGAGACGAGACAAAGGATGTCTCTTCCAACCTATCCTTTTGATCGAAAACGACATTGGATCTTGCAAGTCGGGAAGGATCACCGCCTGATACCGAACAAGGAGATGATAAAAAACGATCCTGAAGATCCTATACTTACAAAAATTCAAGAAGAAACGCCCGTATTAGAAAGGCCTTATTACTTATCGACAGAGGATGATGCGAAGCTAACTGATGCCATTCTTGAATATTTAAAGCAAATGTTTTCAGAAGTTCTTAATATACCGACAGACTATCTTTCTCCGCATGAAGAATTTGAAAGCTATGGAATTGACTCTATTCATATCAATCAGCTTAATAGATTTTTTGAACAGGTCTTTGGTACATTGCCAGTCACTCTTATGTTTACATATAAAAACTTATATACGCTTAGCAAGTATTTCGTTGAAAAGCAGAGGGGGAAAATCATTACGCTGCTAAATTCTCTTAATGATCATCAAATTGCGGAAACCGGAAACGTTAGACCGGAAAAACCGGTTCCTTTTTCGAAGGAAGCAGTACCTCAAACTGTCGCGGAGGAAAAAATCTCTGAAGATGAACAGGGAATTGCGATTATTGGAATCAGCGGAACATTTCCACAGGCAGAAAACATGGATGAGTTTATGAGGAATCTCATGAAAGGAAAGGACAGTATTACCGAGATTCCCAAAGAAAGATGGGACCATAGGAAATATCCAGATATTAGCTGCAAATGGGGAGGATTTGTTGCGGATGCTGATAAATTTGACCCGCAATTCTTTAATATCTCCCCCCTCAATGCGGCTTTTATGGACCCGCAGGAACGTTTATTTCTTCAGGCTGTCTGGAGTTGCCTGGAAGATGCCGGTTATACGCCAGAATCATTAGGTGATCGTTATGATGAAGATCAACGAGGAAATGTGGCGGTTTATGCAGGTGTTACCTTTAACACTTACGGTCTTTCAGGGGCTGCTGAGATTGATAGAGGGAATGCAGTTCCGATTAATTCACAGATTTATTCAGTTGCTAACAGAGTATCCTATTTGCTCAACCTTAGAGGGCCGAGCTTGTCTGTGGATACGGCATGTTCTTCATCGCTATATGCTATACACCTCGGTTGTGAAAGCATATTAAGAGATGAATGTGATATGGCGATAGCAGGCGGGGTGAATTTAACCTTACATCCAAGTAAGTACATCACCTTAGATTCTGCTAAATTCCTAGCCTCTGACGGGCATTGCAGAAGCTTCGGTAAAGGCGGAGACGGTTATGTACCAGGTGAAGGGGTAGGCGCGGTGCTTTTAAAACCTCTTTGGAAGGCTAGAAGGGATAGGGATCATATATACGGTGTCATTAAGGGCTCAGCTGTTAACCATGATGGCAAAACGAATGGCTATTCTGTCCCAAATCCAGTTGCTCAGAAAGAAGTCATTAAGAAAGCACTGAATAAGGCAAATGTAGATCCACGGACTATCAGCTATGTTGAAGCACATGGAACGGGAACATCTCTTGGAGATCCAATTGAGATTACAGCTTTAACGGATGCATATGCTGAATATACTTCAGATAAACAATATTGTTCAATTGGTTCAGTAAAGTCAAATATCGGCCATCCTGAAGCTGCTGCAGGAATAGCACAAGTTGCTAAGGTATTGTTGCAGATGAAACATAAAATGTTATTGCCGAGCAGGCTTAATACGGAGGAAATCAATCCAGATATTCATTTTGCCGAAACTCCATTTTATGTTCAGATGAAGGCCGAAGAATGGAAACAGCCGACAATCCTTAAAGGCAGAAAAACAAAGTGTCCAAGGCGTTCGGGTATTAGCTCGTTTGGTGTTGGCGGAGTAAACGTCCACATGATTATTGAGGAGTATGAACCTGAAAGGAGACCGGCGGAAGGAACCCGAAAAAATCCAGTTATCATTCCATTGTCAGCCAAAAATGAATCTGCATTAAAAAGGTATGCAACCAAGCTTTTTCATTATCTAGTGGATACGAAGGACCAAGATCAGAAAGTGCCTTATCTTAGGGATATTGCATTTACACTACAGACAGGCCGTAAAGCTTTTCCATACAGAGTGGCTTTTATTGTTTCCGAGTATGAGGAATTAAGGAAAATGGTTGAGAAATTTTTGAATGAGGATGTCAATGAAATTAAACATATAAGAGGATTGATAGCGGGAAAGGCTATTCCGGCAAGCGAAAGGATCAAGCCGGGCGATTACTCCGGAAAGGTATCTGCAGAAAGTGATCTTTATGAGATGGCGGCTAAATGGGTGGAAGGTAACGAAATCCCGTTTAGTGAACTTTACAAAGGTTTCCTGCCATATCGGATTTCGCTTCCAGTATACCCTTATGAAAAAGAAAAGTACTGGATGTATCGAACTCCAGAAAAAGCGGTTCCATTTGAAGAAAAGTTGGAAATGAGTATTTCGGATAAAAGTGCGAGTCCATGTAAAGAGGAAGAGCCGTTGTCAAACGGTTCTGATATGACATTTCTTTATCAACTTGCCAATTCATTTGAAAGTGAACAAATTCCGAAGATGATTCATTACATTCAGGAAATATTTGCTTCATTACTAGGATTCACAGAAGGAAGACTGCCAGACCCTGAACAGGGATTCTTTGAGCTGGGGTTGGAATCCATTGCAATTGCCGAGGGGTATAACATGCTTCAAACAGTTTTTAATATAGAGCTTGATGAACAGATTTTCTTTAACTACCCAAATATTGTCGAGGTATCTAAGTATATTTTGCCGATGTTGAATTTGGACGAATTGGAGATTCTATCAGAGCCAGAGGACCTTCCTGGCTTAGCTGAAGCAGAAGAAGCGGCTATAGATCAAAACAGGACTCTATTCATAGATCCGGTCCATAACAGTGAAGAAGATGAAGCTCTTTTTAATAAAATTGATCAGATGAGTGAGGAAGAGCTTATCGCAATGCTGGCAATGGAAATTAGCGAAAAATAAATTATGAGAGCACGACAATCGGTAGCTTCACAGATGGGAATATACATCCATAGAAAAAATAAAAAATATCGATTCATCATATAGGAACATTGGAATTGTTCTGAAATCGAGGAGTAATCAATGGAAAAAATATTTATGTTTGCCGGGCAAGGATGTCATTTTTATGGCATGGGTAAAAAACTATACGAAACAAATTTTGACTTCAGAAAAAATATAGATGCCGTCGATCATGAAATCGTAAAGTTTGCAGGTATTTCTGTACGTGACATTGTTTTTGATGAAAATAAAAATCGGGGTGAAGCTTTTTTACCGATTCTTCAAACGAATCTCGCCATTTTTATGTATGAGTATTCAGCAGCACAGATGATGATTCAGAATGGGATTGTCCCCAATGGAGTAATCGGAGCAAGTTTGGGAGAGTTTAGCGGTGCCGTTATCTCTGGCATGATCGAGATGCAAGATGCAGTTGCTTTGCTGGTAAAGCTTTCAGAACTGATAATGGACAAAGCCCCCATGGGCGGAATGATCACTGTATTTGATGATGCTTCAGTGTTTCAGAATCGTAAAGACATATTCACGGGGAGCGAATTAGTAGCAGTTAACCATAGTCATCATTTTGTGGTTTCTGCAAATTCAGAAAGGATCCGATCAATAAAAAAGCGATTGAGTGACAATAGTATTCTTAGTCAGGTGCTTCCGGTACAATATGCATTTCATTCTCGTGAAATTGAAAGTATGCGAGAGGAATGCTGCAGGCTTTTTGCTGAAGTAAATCTAAAGCAGCCCGCATGCAAAATCATTTCCTCTGTTACTGGTAAGGCACTGGATCAAGTGAAAATGGAATACTTTTGGGAGGTTATCAGGGAACAAATAAGATTTAAGGAATCCATTACCAACACGGCGACAAATGATACGATGTTTATTGATTTATCTCCTGATGGAGAGCTGGCTGCGATGTTACATTACATTTTGCCGGAGCATAAAGATGTATTTAAAATAGCTTCACTTTTTAATGTGGACATGGATGTAACAAGCATAATGAATACGATAAAGGAAACAGGAGGGCATAAGATGAAAGCGTATGTTTTTCCAGGGCAAGGTTCACAGGAAAAGGGAATGGGGGCTGAGCTATTTGATGAATTCAGCGAATTGACGCAAAAGGCTGATGAAATACTAGGGTACTCAATAAAGGATCTGTGTCTAAATGACCCAGAAAATAAGCTCGGATTAACCGTTTATACACAGCCAGCACTCTATGTTGTAAGTGTATTCTCCTATCTAAAGAAGCTAAAGGATGGGGAGGGAGAACCGGATTATTTAGCAGGACACAGTATTGGTGAGTATGCGGCTTTATTTGCATCTGGCGCCATAGACTTTGAAACCGGTTTAAAGCTAGTTAAAAAAAGAGGAGAATTGATGTTCCGAGAAGCAGGCGGTCAAATGGCTGCAGTCGTCGGATTAACGAAGGAGCAAGTTGAACAAGTACTCCATGAAAATGAACTTACCAACCTTGATGTGGCAAATATGAATACACCTAATCAAATTGTTATTGCAGGATATCGAGAGGATATTCAAAAGGCAAAAGACCCTTTTCAGAACCATAGTAATTGTATGATGTACAAGGTCCTAAATGTTAGCGGAGCCTTCCATTCAAGGTATATGCAGCCGGCAAGAGATGAATTCACTGAATATCTCCAAAAGTTTAAGATTGGCAGCATGAAGATTCCGGTAATTTCGAATGTTTATGCCAGACCATATAGACAGTCTCGGGTGTTAGAAACGTTATCTGAACAATTGGTATCATCCGTTGAATGGACAGATAGCATAAGATATTTATTAGCAAAAGGCGTAGAGGATATTATCCAAGTAGGGCCTGGGCGAGTTGTTCAGGGAATGGTTCAAACAATTATCAGAGACGCTGAACCGATTATGATTGAAGAAGAGGATCTTCCAACAGAGAGGTATAGAGAAGAGCAGGATGAAATCATGGAAGAAGTTCATATCAAGAGCGAGGCAGAAGTGACGAATTCAACTATAAACGAAACAGGTTTTCCAAAAACCATCTCGAAAAGTATTTCACCGGAAATGCTGGGAGATGGTTCGTTCATCCATGATTATAACTTAAAGTATGCTTATATATTAGGTGGTATGTATAGAGGAATTTCCGGCGAGCGGCTAGTAACTGAAGCGGGTAAAGCAGGCTTACTCGCGTTCTACGGCACTGTTGGTGTTGATGATTCTTCAATTGAAAAGGGCATTAAAAATATTCAAAGAACATTAAAAAATGGCGAGCCTTATGGTTTCAGTCTATCTCCTGATTTTGAGAATCCTGAACGAGAAAAAAGAATTTTTGATTTATTTCTTAGATATGGTGTGAGAACTATTGAAGCATCTGGATATGTAACAATCACTAAGCCACTGGTAAAGTATAGAATCAAAGGCCTTAAAGAAGATGGAACAGGTAATGTCATTATACAGAACAGAATCATTGCTAAGCTATCAAGACCGGAAGTAGCTGAATGTTATATGAGCCCGCCACCAAAAAAGATAGTTGACAGTCTATTAAGAGAAGGAGAGATTACGGAAACTGAGGCGCAGTTATCTCAACAAATTCCGATGGCTTATGATATATGTGTTCAAGGAGATTCGGGAGGACATACAGATGCTGCAAATGGTTTTGTATTATTACCAACATTTTTTAGATTAAGAAGTGAAATGACTAAGAAACATGGGTATCATTATAAAATTCGTCTCGGTGTCGGCGGTGGAATCGGGACCCCGACAGCAGCAGCTGGTGCATTTATAATGGGGGCAGATTTTATAACAACAGGATCAATTAATCAATGCTCTGTAGAAGCAGATATAAGTGTTCCAGCAAAGGAGATGTTAAGCGGTATTAATGTACAAGATACAGGATACGCACCTTCATGGGATCTTTATGAAACGAGTAGTAAGGTGCAGGTGCTCAAAAAGGGAACCCTGTATCAAGTTAGGAGCAATAAGTTGCATTCGATTTATAGCAGTCATCATTCAATTGATGGGATCGATGAAATGGTGAAAAAGCAAATTGAAAATAATTATTTTAAAAAGAGCTTAGAGGAAGTTTACACTGAGGTTAAGCAGTATACAAGCAGGAAGACACTTAAGGAAGCTGAAATAAATCCAAAGCTGAAAATGCTACTTACTTTTAAATGGTATTTTATTAAATCAGCTCAATGGGCTCTTAATGGTGAGGAAGATAATCAGTCAGATTATCAAATCTTATGTGGGTCCGCACTTGGATCTTTCAATCAGTGGGTAAAGGGGTCTGAGATGGAAGACTGGAGAAATCGACATGTCGCTGATATAGGAACTATGCTCATGACTGAAACGGCGGAACAGCTTAATGAATATTGTAAACAAATGTTAGTCTAGGCTGGTTTTCCGTATATTTTTCTGAAGTCTAAAAATATGGTGAAAATAACCTATTATTAAGAGATAGTTATATTGGGCAAGCCATTATATTAATTCAATATCTAAATCAGATTTGAGGAGCATTCAGAAGCAGCTATGTTGCATCAAGTTTTAAAGAAGTATTTGAGAGGGGCTAAATAATGAACGAGCAAACAGTTGGAATTGAAGCTATTAATTTTTACGGGGGTTCTGCTTATCTGGACGTCCAAAAACTTGCAAAATATCGGAATCTAGATAATGAAAGGTTTGATAACCTGTTAATGAAGGAGAAGACAGTGCCTCTTCCTTATGAAGATCCTGTTTCTTTTGGGGTAAATGCAGCAATGCCTCTTATAGATGCTCTTTCCTCTCAAGAAAAGGATCGTATAGAGATGGTCATCACTTGTACAGAATCAGGTATTGATTTTGGGAAATCCATAAGTACATACATTCACCATTACTTAGGTTTAAACCGTAATTGCCGTCTTTTTGAATTAAAGAACGCTTGTTATTCGGGAACTGCGGGCTTTCAGATGGCTATTAATTTTGTGCTTTCTCAGGTATCACCAGGGGCAAAGGTATTAGTTGTCGCGACAGATTTGGCTCGATTTATGGCTGCAGATGCAGGAGAAGCGCTAATGGCTGACTGGTCATTTGCTGAACCTACTGGAGGAGCAGGTGCTGTAGCGATGCTTATTAGTGACACACCGTATATATATGAAGTTGATATTGGTGCGAACGGGTATTATGGCTATGAGATTATGGATACATGCAGGCCGATTCCAGACAGCGAGGCGGGGAATGCAGATTTATCCCTTATGTCGTATTTGGATTGTTGTGAATCTTCATTTTTAGAATATAAGAAGCGTGTAGAAGATGTTGATTATGAAAAATCATTTCATTATTTAGTGTTCCATACACCATTTGGCGGAATGGTAAAGGGAGCACATCGAAAAATGATGCGTAAAATGTGCAAAGCTAAGACCGACGTTATTCAGAATGATTTTAGCAATAGAGTGATTCCGGGCTTAACTTATTGTCAGCGTGTCGGGAATATTATGGGGGCAACTGTTTTCTTATCATTGTTAAGTACTATTGATAATGGTGACTTTGATTCCCCTAAGAGACTGGGCTGCTTTTCTTACGGGTCAGGCTGTTGTTCGGAATTTCACAGTGGAATAGTCACATTAAGCGGACAAGAGAAAATTAAGCAGTCGGGTATTAAAGAGCATTTAGATGAACGATATGAGTTAAGTATTGAGCAGTACGAAAATCTTTTAAGCGGTAACGGGGCAGTTGCTTTTGGTACTAGAAATGCAAAGCTTGATCTTGACTTGATCCCTGAAGTATTGTCCGTTAACAAGAGTAGAGGAAGACTTGTGCTTAATGAAATACGTGAGTACCACAGAGAATATATCTGGCTGTAAGACTAGCAGTGTTTTTATTCGTATTTTTAGAATCTTAAAAAAGATAAATAAAATACAAAGAAGTTAATCATTTGTTAAATTAACGAGTGTCTATTCTAAGATGGCTTTTCTAAATCAATACAAATTAAACATACTGATAAGAGTCTATATTGAGCAACTCACACATCATCCGAGGAAGCAGATTTAGGAATAGGAAAGACGATCATATTTCAATCAAACCGACGAAGATTTATATTGCGTTTACGTCAAATAAGCAAACTTCGTGGATATTTCTCTTTTAAAAGCGGACTTAAGGTGTGGGTGAATATGAAAAAGGGAGAATTGGATGATCCCGAAGAGAGAATGCGAGATGTCTCTGAGACCGGCACTGGGGAAATGGCGACTATGAGATTTTCATAAAGGACGACGAACACATTGAATATATCATGGGATTGATCAAGCAATCCTATGAGAAAAATAAGTGAGAACTTCCATTGAGAAGTTCTTTTTTTATTGGGTTACAAGGGAAATGTGCAGAGCATGTTGAAAACGATATAGAGTTTTGAACCATATACTGGGAGCTGTTTATATGAAAAAGCGTTTTATACTATTGAGCTTGTTCGCAAGTGTTTTAATGTTGGCTGCATATATTTACTCTCAAAATAAGAACATATATCCGGTCACAACTTCCTCTATCCAGCCCGAAGAAGACCGCATCTTTTTTATCTATTCCAACCCTCTCATAAAAGAAAGCACGCTGCTCTCAACCTCAACAGGCGAAAGATTTAATAGGCGCACGTTTAAGGTGGCGGATGTGCCGTACATCCAAACGAAGTCTTACGCATCAACAGACATTGTATTACTAGCGGAACATGAGTCCTTTTATTACACGCTGGAGAAGGATGTGATTAAAGAGCATCCGCTGTCAAATCCATTTTCGTTTTGGTATGAGGGGAAGGATGTTTCTGTTAAGGCCTATAACGTTGATACGACGGGGAATGACGTGCATATAAACGACAAAAAAACGAAAAAGGAATATCAGCTCACCTTGCCTTCGCTTGTCACGATGGGGTCGAGTGACGGGAATTATATTTATGTCATTCAAGGTATGGCTATTTACGTGATCGACAGAAACACAGAGGAAATCATAGAGACCCTGAGCTTAGCCTCATACGCTGATAAATTCGCAGACTCGGAGGAATTTATTGTCGCGAGCTCGCAGCATGAACTGACTGTGATTGAAAAAGGGACATGGAAGACGAAGTATATTTCTTATCCTGATGATCTTGAATATGCTGATACCGTGTACTATGACAAAGAAAGCGGCAGTTTTTATGTGACGTACGAAGACAAAGAGGGGGGAGCGAACCTGCTTGAGTATGGGAAGGACTTTTCTTTTCGCACATACGGCTTAAAATTCCCTTATATGGATGCAAAGTTTAAGGGGAATCAACTGTATGTTGTTGCCCAGGAAGAGCATAAAAAGGGCATTGGCGGGTACGTGGGTGTGTTTGATATCCATTCTAAGAAGATGCTTTATCAGTTTGATTTGCCTGAGGAACAAGTGAAGGTTCAGGATTTTGTTGTGGTTGATTAGACTCCAAGGCTATAACTTAGAGTCAAGTTCTTATGTTTCGAGGTGAGTAAATTAACCAAATGCCACTTCAGTGAATAATAGAATTTATTATAAACTTCAGCTTAGTTTTGATTACTAGAAAATATTTTATAAAATATATTTTAATTCTTGGTTTCGTGGTTTATAATGTATAACAGTCCTGTATTTTACAATTTTGATTAGTTTGATGGAGGTATTTGATAATGAAAAGAGTAAATCACTTGATGACACTAGTTCTTGCGGGTGTGATGGCATTTGGACTAGTATTCATTGGATCGGGTCATTCAGCCAAGGCTGTTAGTAAAACTACGAGCTTTACATTCCATGCAGCTGTAGACACAAAATCCTTTATTCACACATCAGAAAACTATAAGAATGTTTATGCTACAGTTGAAATGGGAAGAACAGGAACTTGGGAAAGTGCTGCTTATTGCAAATTATATCTGCAGCGTTATACAAACGGTTCTTGGAAAACAATCGATACAGCTTCTGGAAATGCATCATATGGTAGAAAATTAAATGTTACATTCACAAACATCGCAAAAAAATCTGCATCGACTAGAGTGAAACTAAAACTTTATAATAATTGGAATCACTCAGACTATATGCAAACAGTATATTCCAGTAAATGGACTAGATAAAAATAAAGCTCTCCTTTTAAGAAGGAGAGCTTTTTAAATTACATTAATACGATCACCTAGTTTACCATTTTGGCGTTTGAATTCTATTTTAAAGTTTATTTAAAAGAAACATATTGTTCTAATAGTCTAGTTATCGATTTTAGATAAATAAAGATATAAAAAACCTATAAATTAATTTAGCGATCATTGGGGAACAGAAGGAAGAGCAGAGACGATTACATATAAATTGGGTGCGCTGTTTTTATCTATTTTACGACTATATATCAGCGTGTTCTGACAGCTGAGCTTCTGATAGGGGTCAGGAAGAGCAAACCGTGAATAAAGTGAGTTATACGAAGCCGACAGAGCAAGAGCAGAATGCGAAAACCGAATCATCTGATACAGCTGGTACACAGAGCCCTTAGCAGGCATCGGAAAGCACAAAATCAGATTATCTTGCCAAACTGTCAGCAGATAGAAAAACACTATGATTATCAAATGATTGAGGATTACGGCTATAACTATCAAATTTGGGACGGATCGATGAATGAGATATTCGGCGGTTTGCAAAAGCAGCTTTCTGCTTCAGTCATGGTGGTCCTAAAAAGTGGACAGCGCCAATGGATGAAGGATAGAAATGCTACAGTTTAGAAAAGATATGATGAGGGCGGCGGTTCTGGTTCTTTATCCCGAGTCGTCCAAACGGAATAGCTTGCAAAACAGACGAAAGAGCTCTGTTATGATCAGTGAAAACGTATATGAAAAAAGAATGACACGGGACCCTTGCATGGGGTCTTTTTTTGCTGAAGAAAACAAATTGACAGGATGAAAAAACAATTTCTTCCTGTTGTCTTGTTTTCAAAATTTGGGATTGATAGAATATGACATATCTTACAGAGAGGGAGGGAAGCGAGTGAAGCAAGCGATACCATCTTCGCGTGTTGGTGTTAAGATTAATGAATGGTACAAGATGATTCGCCAGTTCAGTGTTCCGGATGCTGAGATTCTGAAAGCGGAGGTGGAGCAGGACATTCAGCAGATGGAAGAGGATCAGGATTTGCTGATCTATTATTCTCTGATGTGTTTTCGGCACCAGCTGATGCTGGATTATTTGGAGCCGGGACAAACCTACGGGAATCGCCCTACAGTGACAGAGCTTTTAGAAACGATTGAAGCCCCTCAGAAAAAACTCACAGGTCTTTTGAAATACTACTCTTTGTTTTTCCGCGGCATGTATGAATTTGATCAGAAAGAATATGTTGAAGCGATTGGATATTACCGTGAGGCGGAGAAGGAGCTTCCGTTTGTAACAGATGAAATCGAGAAAGCGGAATTTCATTTTAAGGTAGCAGAAGCATACTACAATATGAAACAAACTCATGTGTCGATGCATCATATCCTTCAAGCCTTAAACATTTATCAAGATCATCCGTTATATTGCATGAGAAGAATACAAAGCTTGTTTATCGTAGCGGGAAATTATGATGACTTCAGATGTTATGATAAAGCGCTCCCGCATTTAAGAAAGGCGCTGGAGCTGGCAATGGACATTCAAAACGACAGGTTCATTGGCATCTCTTTATTGAACATCGCCAACAGTTATGGCAGGTCAGGAAGATATGATTTGGCAATTGAGCACTTCCAAAAAGCGGCGAAAGTAAGCAGAGAAACGGTCCCTGACTTACTTCCGAAAGTACTGTTTGGGTTAAGCTGGACATTATGTAAAGCTGGACAAAAACAACAGGCGTTTCAGTTTATAGATGAAGGCTTAGAACATATCAAAAAATATCCAAATATGCTTCACCATAAATACTATAAAGAATTGTATACGTTCTTACAGGCGGTGTACAAAGATGTTATGGATGAAGACAGGATTCATGATGTATTGAGCGGCTTTAAAGAAAAGAATCTGCACGCCTATGTGGAAGCATGTGCCCAAAGTGCGGCATCTGTATTTGAAAGCCGCTGTCATTTTGAAGATGCTGCTGTGCTTTACCGAAAAGTGCTGCAAGCACAAGAAGATATTCAAAAAGGGGAGTGTCTATATGAATATTAAGAAAAAAGTGATGGTATGTCTTGGTGTTACTCTTATATTTGGCGGAAGCCTGTCTTTTCCGTTCTTGACAAACTCCGGCGGTGTTAAGGAATCAACGGATCGAAACACGACGTATATCGATCATTCTCCTCACAATGACATGACTGATCAGGATAAGAAAGCCCTTAGCTAGGGCTTTTTTTCTTGCTTTATTGGAAGTTTGTGTCGTCTCGTACTTTTAAACTACCGTATTCCTTCTATTTCTAACGCAAGACACTCGAAACAACCAAAGCATTTGAGGTATAATGGTTAAAGTGAATAACAGTATTTAGATTGATATATATGAAAGAGAGTGGAACATCATGGGCCGTAAGTGGAACAATATTAAAGAGAAGAAGGCGTCTAAGGACGCAAATACGAGTCGGGTTTACGCAAAGTTTGGCCGTGAGATTTATGTGGCGGCTAAGCAGGGCGAGCCTGATCCGGAATCCAATCAGGCGCTGAAAGTTGTGCTTGAACGCGCGAAGACTTACAGCGTGCCGAAAAATATCATTGAACGTGCGATCGAGAAGGCGAAGGGCGGAGCGGAAGAAAATTATGATGAGCTTCGTTATGAGGGCTTCGGGCCGAACGGATCAATGATTATCGTTGATGCGCTGACGAATAATGTGAACCGTACGGCGCCGGAAGTGCGTGCGGCGTTCGGGAAAAATGGCGGAAACATGGGTGTGAGCGGATCTGTTGCTTACATGTTTGACGCGACGGCTGTTATCGGTGTGGAAGGTAAAACGGCTGATGAAGCGCTTGAAATTCTCATGGAAGCGGATGTGGATGTCCGCGATATTTTAGAAGAGGATGACAGCGTGATCGTCTATGCGGAGCCGGATCAATTCCATGCGGTGCAGGAGGCATTTAAAAACGCGGGCGTCGAGGAATTTACGGTAGCGGAGCTGACCATGCTTGCGCAAAGTGAAGTGACACTTCCTGAGGACGCGAAGGAACAGTTCGAAAAGCTGATTGACGCGTTAGAGGACTTGGAAGACGTTCAGCAGGTGTATCATAACGTAGATCTTGGTGAATAAAAAAGGAGCAGACTGTCATGGTCTGCTTTTTTTATTGTCCGGGAAATTGTTTTAGAGATTATAGGCGGGTGTCTATACGATCTGCAAGCTCTTCTCATACGCTGGACTGTAACCTATGTGAAGGAGAGATTGGATATGACTGATACAAGACACTTCTGCTGCGGACCCGGTTTTGGCGCTTACCCAGGTTATGGTGCAGGCGGTCCGGGATTCGGCATGTACGGAGGCGCGGGCTATCCGGGCCAAGGCATGTATACAGGGATGGGCCATCCAGGTTATGGAGGCGCAGGCTACCCGGGTTATGGCATGTCTGGAGGATTCGGCGGCTACCCAAGCGGAGGCTATCCGAGCTCAATGAGTTATCCGAGCTACGGAATGCACTATGATAATGATGGACATCACGGACATCATCAGGATGGAAATTACGGACATCATCAGGATGGAAATTATGGGCATCATGATGACGGAAATTACGGGCATCATGAGGACGGAAATTATGGGCATCATCATGATGGTAACTACGGGCACCATCACCACCAAATGGGGCACTGGGGAAAAGACGGCCATAAATAAAAAGCGTGGAGAACGGACACTCTTGCTGATCAAGGGTGTTTTTTTCTTTTTCTTTTTCTTTTTCTTGACTGTTCAGTCTGGAAAAGGTAATATCTTCTTGCAGGAGGTGATATTCGTTTGGGTAGGAATAAAGAATTCGATACCGCGCTTGTTTTGCGCAGAGCGATAGAGGTTTTTGGAGAGTATGGCTACGAAGGCACGTCACTGCAAGAGCTGCTTTCTCATTTAGGCATTGCGCGCCAGAGTTTGTACGATACGTATGGAACGAAGCGGGATTTGTTTCTGTCAGCTGTGAAAACGTATCTTGAGGGAAAAAACGCGGCTGTTGTGGAAAGGCTTGAGGCACCGGGCTCTGTCAAGGAAGCCATTCGTGATATTTTTCAGGAGGGTGTGAATGTCCTGAAAGATCCTGAACGTTCAAAGGCGTGTTTTATCATCAACAGCGCTATTGAACAAATCCCGCATGATCCGGACCTTGCCTGGTACTTTGAAGGACAGACGAAACAGCTTGAGACGGCCTTTTATCAGGCGCTGAGAAGAGCACAGGCTGAAGGAGAATTGAAGGAGCATCTTGATATATCGGCCCTTGCCCGTTATTTAAACCAGAGCCGGCTGTCTCTGACGTTTATCGCTAAGGTTTCTGCTGATTTTGACCAGCTTCAGGATTATGTTGAAGTGAGTTTATCTGTACTTGATTGACTTTTTTTGATAAAGGGTGCTTTGCCCTTTGATGCAGTTTTCGGACTGAATGGTCTAAAATAAAACGAGGTGATGATCCATGATGATGACGGAATACGAAAAAGCATGTGACACACTGAATCAATTTATGCAATATATGCTTGAAAAGGATATGGAGCGCTGGGCAGACTGTGGGATGAACATGCTGTGTTGGAGTTTCCCTATGCGCCAGAGGGATTTCCGGAAAGAATTGAAGGGAAGGCGGCCATTTACGATTATATTAAGGATTTTCCTGATATTTTTGCTTTTACTGCTCCGACAGTGTATCGCTCGGCTGATACAAACACGATCATTGCGGAGTTTCAATGTGAAGGCTATGCGATCGCGACTGGGCTGCCTTACCGGCAAACCTATATCAGTGTGATTGAAACGAAGGACGGCAGCATTTTGCATTATAAGGATTATTGGAATCCGCTTGTCGTCAATGAGACGTTTGGAGAAACATTTGTACAAACAGAGGAGGATGAAAAATGATGAATCACGATCAGATTCTGATTACGGGAGGAACCGGCACAACAGGGAGCCGGATTGCTAAACGGTTAATTGAGCAGGGTTACAGCGTTCGCATCGCGAGCAGGAAAAAGGGCGAGATTAGCAATGCGGAGTATGTATATTTTGATTGGAAGGATGAGTCCAGCTTTACGCCTGCATTGGAGCGGGTGAAACGGATTTACCTCGTTGCGCCGGTTGGTGTGTTTGATCCGTTTCCTTATGTGCTTCCCTTTTTAAAGGAAGCAAAGCGGCTCGGTGCTGAACGTGTGGTGATGCTCAGCGCGTCCGCTGTTCCTGAGGATGGTCCTGTGTTTGGGGCATTGTATCGTGCAGTACGCGGGTTTCCGGAATGGGCGGTGTTGCGGCCGTCATACTTCATGTAAAACTTCATCAATGTCCAGCATCGCATGTCCATTCAAACTGAAGGGCAGATCATCACGGCGGCGGGTGAAGGGAAACTTGGTTTTATTGATGCTGATGATATTGCAGAAACAGGAGTGCGTGCTTTGATTGACAGTGTGCCTCATAATACTCATCATATTCTGACGGGACCTGAGGCGCTGAGCTACGCTGAAGCGGCGGAGATTATCGGAGCCGCGGCGGGACGACCGGTGACGCATGTCAGCATGTCTTCTTCCGAACTGCAAAACAGGCTGGAAACAGCAGGTTTGCCTGCGGATTACGCCCGCTTTATGGCGGAATTAGATGAAGCGATCCGCCATGGTGCCGAACATCGGGTGACGGATACAGTGAAGCGTGTCACGGGAAAAGAGCCCCGCTCGCTGGATGAGTTTGCGGCTGATCACGCTTCGTACTGGACGCGCTGACCTCATTTTGGACTGAACAGTCTAGAAAGACCTTCGGCTTTGCCGAAGGTTTCTTTTTATCTATTGAGTTTAAAAAGGCTTGCCGCGTTTTCGGTGCCGATTTTGAATCTGACGGAGGTTCTCGATGATTTAATCCGGCAGGTTAAACCAGAGACGCCGGTGGAACAGGTCAGTATGGATGAGGATCATCCGCCTGTTTTATTTGTGAAGCTCTTTGAGTACATCCATGAACACGCCGAGTACTTTCAAGTGATGCTGAGTGACAGAGGGCTTCCTCAATTCAGAAGTCTGATGGCGGAATTCGTTCTGAAACGAATTTACGGAATTGCTTTCATCCATTGAAGAATCTGAGAAACAGCTTCAGATTCCGAAAGAGATACTGGTCAGCTATATCACCTCCGCCCATATCGGGGTGATTTGTTCCTGGCTGGAAAGCGGCATGAAGTACAGTCCTTTATTTATGGCGAGTCAATTAACGCGTTTAACGCTTTTGGTACCGCTCCGGATTGCAGGTATAGAAAAACAGATCAAGCTTCCTTATTAAGATTTTTGTCATCATAACGCCTCCTGCCTCATACCTATTAAGGTCATTGTTTTTGAGAAAGGAGGAGCCAGAATGAAGGATATGCAGCCGTTTACACCTGTTAAATCATACACGCCCTTTCACAGCCGTTTTGATCCCTGTCCGCCCATAGGGAAGAAATATTACAGAACGCCGCCTAACCTCTATATGACCTTTCAGCCTGAGCATATGGAGCAGTTTTCGCCGATGGAGGCTTTAAGGAAAGGCACCCTTTGGAAGGATCTCTATGATTTTTATGAAAATCCTTATCGAGGGGGAGACACACATGACAAAAAAGGTTGATGCGGAATATTACCGCCAGCTTGAGCAGATTCAAGCAGCGGATTTTGTGCTTGTTGAGCTGAGTCTGTATTTAGATACACATCCTGATGATGAAGACGCACTGAAGCAATTTAATCAATATTCCGGTTATTCGAGGCACTTAAAAAGACAGTTCGAATCATCTTACGGACCGCTTCTGCAGTTCGGAAACAGCCCCGCGGGCGAGGATTGGGATTGGGGAAAAGGGCCTTGGCCGTGGCAAGTATAAGGAGGAATGACTGAATGTGGGTGTATGAAAAGAAGCTGCAATATCCTGTCAAGGTCAGCACGTGCAATCCGACGCTGGCGAAGTATTTGATTGAGCAATATGGCGGAGCGGACGGCGAGCTGGCCGCGGCTCTCCGGTATTTGAACCAGCGTTATACCATTCCTGATAAGGTCATCGGCCTTTTAACAGATATCGGCACGGAGGAGTTTGCCCATCTGGAAATGATTGCGACGATGGTGTATAAGCTGACGAAAGATGCGACGCCGGAGCAGCTGCGTGAAGCCGGGCTTGGCGATCATTACGCGAATCATGACGGCGCGCTATTTTATCACAATGCGGCGGGAGTGCCTTTTACGGCAAGCTATATTCAGGCGAAGGGCGATCCGATTGCGGATTTGTATGAAGATATCGCGGCAGAAGAAAAAGCGCGTGCGACGTATCAGTGGCTGATTGATATTTCGGATGATCCTGATTTGAACGATTCTCTGCGGTTTTTGCGTGAACGTGAAATTGTGCATTCTATGCGCTTCAGGGAAGCGGTTGAGATTTTAAAAGAAGAACGGGATAAGAAGAAACTCTTTTAACAGGCAGCGGAGGCTCCCTTCATGCGTCCTTTTACATACAGACAAAATATTCTGTTTTTTTGTCGTTTGCTTGCATTATAATGAAGGTATGCATGTAAGTTTAGTTTTGATCGGGGGGCCTTTATGACATCTTTTAGGATTACGAAAGAAACTGTCGCAAATGATTTTCACGCCGGCCTGGCAGATCGTGAGGATGCAGAGCAAATAACGGGACTGCTCGTCCGTACGGCTGAATGGCTGCGGGACCGGGGCTCTGACCAATGGAGCGGGCTGCTGGAGGGGCATGACTCACATGATATTGTTGGCTCAATTGAAAGCGGACATGTGTTTGTGTTCCAGAAAGATCAAGAGCTGGCCGGTGTAGTGATGCTTCTGCCTGAGCCGAGCGAGTGGGACAGAACGCTTTGGGGAGACGAAGGGCACGAAGAGTCCATTTATTTGCATCGACTGGCGGTCAGCCGCCGGTTTGCGGGGAATGGGCTTGGGGCCGAGATTCTCACATGGACGGAGACAGGTGTTGAGTATCCGGGGAAACAGCGGATCCGTCTTGATTGTGTTGCTGATAACGACGCCTTGCATTCCTTCTACCGGAGAATGGGATATGAATTTAAGGGATCAGATGCCTCGGGGTTTCATTTGTTTGAGAAAGAACTGAACAAGTCAGAATAAGCGTCCTTTTTAGGGGGCTTTTTTGCCTTTTTGAAAAGGGAGGACAGGGCGGATGATTTTTTTTTATGTGATGGCCATTGCGACGGCTTGTATTTCCGCTTGTGTCTCCATTTTTCTGCGGTTGAGGATGCCGCCAAATAAATGGCCGGAATGGATACTGGGTGGGCTGCTTGTTCTCGGTGTGATCACAATTTGGTGCAGCATCTTTTTTGTCGGCGGCTGGGATGGCATGGCGCTGGGCATGCTTGGGATTCATGTGATAGTCGGAGCGTTTGCCGGGTACTTGATCGAGACGGTGTTCCGGCTGTTGAAAAGGCAAATCAGGAGAAGGTAAGACATGTGCCGTCTCAAATGATGTCGAATTTTTTACGGGGCGGCAGGAATTTTCTTTCGAGTGGAGAAATACATATTACTTTGCAATGAAAGCGTTTTCTGTAGTGGGAAGGTGATGTCGATGATACATAGCCTGACAAATGGGCTGAATCGTTTTTGTACATGGGTGATGAGACTGGCTTATGTAAATGTGCTGTGGATCTTGTTTTCTCTTGCCGGGCTCGTCGTGTTTGGGTTGATGCCTGCTACGGCCGCGATGTTTTCAGTGGCGAGAGAGTGGGCGAAGGGGAACACGGATGTCCCGGTGTTTTCTGTGTTTATCCGGACGTTTAAGAAGGAGTGGGGTGCAGCTCAGCTGTTGGGGCTCATTCTTGTGACGGCCGGCTTGTTTTTGTTTGCGGATATACGGATTGCCGCTCAGATGAATCAGCCTGTGCTGGTGAATGTGTTTATGAGCATCGGATTGATTTTCTTGTTTGTGCTGTTATATGTGTTTCCGGTCTTTTCTCATTTTGATGTAAAGCTCAGACAGGTGCTGAGCATCAGCTTTTTGATTGCCTTCAGCCGGCCATTGGTGACGCTGATGATGGCAGCGGGTGCGGTCGGAATGTTGTTTCTTGTGCTGTTTCATATGACGTTTTTGCTGTTTTTCAGCGGCAGCGCGCTGAGCTTGTTGTTAACGAAGCTGTCCTTTACAGCATTTAGGTCAATAGATCAGCGTCAGGAGAAAGAAAAGGCGGCATGAAAGGAAGAGTCGCGGGCTGGTACAGGCGGATGAAGATTAAGGATAAGCTGTTTGTGTTTCTGTCATCGATCATGGCCGTGTCCTTTCTGTTTGTATACAGCGGGGTGCAGTACGCTTTTCATGTCTATGATGAGCAGATTTACCGCAAATCCTCGGAGGTGCTGCGGATGTCTTCTGAACGGATTGAAGACGAGCTGAAGAAAATTGAAGATGTATCGTATGAAATCATTACCGATGAACAAATTCAGCGCATTCTCAGCATGCAAAACCGTGATGATACGTATGACCAGTATCAAATGAAGCAGGAGCTGTGGGATCAGCTTGCGCAATATGCCGGCGATGAAAAGTACATTGATTCGATTCATTTGATTGATGCCCGCGGCTCAGAGTATTCCGCCGGAAGCAGTTCATCGGACCTTATGAAGCAGCAGCAGGAAGAGGTATTTGAACGGGCGAAAGTGCAAAAAGGCAGGAATCTTTGGATGACTTTTGGCAATTCAGATCCTGTCCTGATTTCAGCGCGGCAAATCAGATCGTTTCATCAGCTGAGTTTAAATGGCTTGGGCATGGTGCTGATTCAAGTGAATGTGAAACAGATGATTCGTGATTTGCCGAAGGATTGGGGCGATTCGGTCGGAGACATAATGATCGCAGACAAGGACGGCAATCTGGTGTATTCGGCACATGCATCGGTGCTTACGCCTGAGATGACAAAGCAGACGCTGCGGCATCCTGGTTATGACTTGGTAAAAAAGAATGGCAAACGTTATTTTATTTCTTTCCTTCAATCATCCTATCAAAACTGGAGCTACTACAATGTCATCCCCTTTGATCAAATGTTCGCGAAAATTTCCTTTATGAAAACGGTGATCGGTACGTGTTTTCTTTTGTTTTTCAGTGTGGTTTTGCTTTTCGGGCGGAAGATTGCCAACAGCATCACAGAGCCGATCGAGCAGCTTGTGTCCGCAATGAAATCGGTGCAGCACGGCGGGATTGAGGCGGGCGTGTCGCTGTCACTGCCGGAACACACACAGGATGAGGCCGGAACGCTGAACCGCCATTTTACCGTGATGATGAAGCGGATCAATGAGCTGATGGAAGAAAATGTGGAAAAGCAGCTTATTATTAAAGAAACAGAGTTGAAGGCGCTGCAAGCCCAGATTAACCCGCATTTTTTGTATAACACGCTTGAGTCCATCAATTGGCTGGCGAAAGCGAATCAGCAGAAGCAAATTTCTCAAATGGTGGAATCGCTCGGTTTTCTCCTGCAAAACAGCATTCATATCAAAGAAGATACAGTGACCCTTCAGGAGGAGGCCGATATTGTGCTTCACTATATGACGATTCAGCGGTTCCGGTTTGAGGAGCGCTTGAACTTCACACTGGACATCGCCGATGAGGTGAAGCATTGCCGAATTCCGAAGCTGACACTCCAGCCGCTGGCGGAGAATGCGATTCAATACGCGCTTGAGCCTTTTACTCGGCCATGCGCTATCCGCCTTCAAGCGAAAAAAACAGAGGAGTGCGTCTGTATTACTGTCGAAGATAATGGGCCCGGCATGGACGAACGTATTCTTGAAAAAACGGGCGGAAGAGGGATCGGGCTCTGGAATATTCATGAACGCATCCGACTGATGTTCGGGGAGCCGTATGGCTTACGCATTCAAAGTGAAAAAGGGAAGGGAACGGCGATTTTGCTGACAATACCGTGCCGAAATGAGGTGGTGTGATGTACAAAATACTGCTTGCTGATGATGAGAGGATCATTCTTGACGGAATGGCAGGGATCATTGAGTGGGAGACGCTTGGCGCTTCTTTAGTCGGCAAAGCGCAGAACGGAATTGAAGCGTATGAGAAGATCGTAAACAAGCAGCCGCATATCGTCATCACTGATGTAAAAATGCCCGGTATGGACGGGCTTCAGCTGATCAAAAAGATATCAGCCGTTTGCCCGTCCGTGCAATTTATCGTCCTGTCTGGTTTTGGGGAGTTTGAGTACGCGAAGGAAGCGATGAAATACGGGGTAAGGCATTATTTGCTGAAGCCCTGTAATGAGCAGCAGATTATCCGTTCATTAGAGGAAATCATCGCCGAGCTGAAGCGGCATGATGTGCGGAAGAAGAAAGCCGCCCACCTGAAACATGAGCTGAATCATATCCGTTCCTTTGCGGCTGATCAATACCTGGAAGGCTTGATCGCCGGTGTCACCCATCTGTCTCCGCCGCCTTCGCTTGCAGGAAAGAAGATTCGCCTTATCATCGCGGAGAACACTCAGCCTGAAGATTCTGCCGCCAGAGAGGCGTTTGGTTACGCGCTGACAGCTTTTTGCTGCAGCGGAGGACGTGCGGTGTTTGCCGTGGAGGAGGGCACGCCCGATCTGGAGAAAAAGGCGGCGGACGGCTTTGCAGGCTGCCGGGTGATCATCAGCCGGACGGGGGAGCTGCAGGACGCAGGACAGCTGTTCCGTGAAGCAACTGAAACGGCCGGTGGCCAAAAGCGGAGTGAATTGATTTCTAAAATCACCAGGCTTGTCGCCGACGAGCTTGGCAATCCGAATCTCTCTCTGAAATGGGCAGCAAAAGATATGCTGTTTATGAACCCTGATTATGTGGGGAAAATCTTTAAGCAGGAGACAGGCGAAAAGTTTTCCCAATATGTTACGCGGGTGCGTCTTGAGCATGCGATGAAGCAGATGAAGCTGAGGCGGGATGTGAGTGTATCAGAAATCGCGGAAGAAATCGGATTCGGTGATAATCCGAAGTATTTCAGTCTCGTCTTTAAAAAATATACCGGTCTGACACCGTCAGAATTCAGAAGAAAACAGGGAGGCGCTTCCGCAGGATAGCCATCTCTGTTTTTTTAACTTTCGCCACTGTTTTTTGAGTGTTTCGCCCCGTCACAACCCTTTAAAATAAAATGTAAGCACTTACATTAAAGGAGGGATTGATGTGAAGAAGGTTTACTACGTGCTGCTGTCACTTGTGTGCGTCTTGTTTTTCAGCGGATGTTCTGCGGGTGAAGAAGCATCAGGGAAAAAAGAAGACATTACGCTCAGAATCGCATGGTGGGGCGGACAGCCGCGGCATGACTATACAACAAAGGTCATTGAATTATATGAGAAAAAGAATCCGCACGTCCATATTGAAGCTGAATTTGCGAACTGGGATGACTATTGGAAGAAGCTTGCGCCAATGTCTGCCGCGGGACAGCTGCCTGATGTCATTCAAATGGATACGGCATATTTGGCGCAATACGGAAAGAAAAATCAGCTTGAGGATTTAACGCCATATATGAAGGACGGAACAATTGATGTCAGTTCAATCGATGAGAATATGCTGTCCGGCGGAAAGATTGACGGAAAGCTTTACGGATTTACACTTGGGGTCAACGTGCTTTCTGTGATTGCCAATGATGATCTGCTGAAGAAAGCCGGTGTTTCAATTCATCAGGAAAACTGGACGTGGAAGGATTATGAGAAGCTGGCGTATGAGCTGCAGGAAAAAGCCGGCGTATACGGATCTAACGGAATGCACCCGCCTGATATTTTCTTCCCGTATTATTTGCGCACGAAGGGTGAGCGTTTTTATAAAGAGGACGGCACGGGCCTTGCGTATCAGGATGACAAGCTGTTTGTTGACTATTTTGAGAGGCAGCTGAGACTGGTCAAAGCAAAAACGTCGCCAACACCGGACGAAAGCGCCCAAATTAAAGGGATGGAAGATGACTTTATTGTCAAAGGCAAATCAGCCATTACATGGAACTACTCGAATCAATATTTAGGCTTTGCCCGGTTGACAGACTCGCCGCTTTCTCTCTATCTGCCGCCGCAGCAAATGAAGGAAAAAGCGCTGACGCTGAAGCCGAGTATGCTGTTTTCTATTCCGAAAAGCTCAGAGCATAAAAAAGAGGCCGCGAAGTTTATTGATTTCTTCGTGAATAATGAAGAAGCGAACCAGCTGATTAAAGGCGAGCGGGGCGTTCCGGTATCCGACAAGGTGGCAGATGCGATTAAACCGGAGCTGAATGAGGAAGAGGCCAACATTGTGGAATATGTGGAAGCCGCGTCGAAAAATATCAGCAAAGCCGATCCGCCGGAGCCGGTGGGAAGCGCGGAGGTTATTAAGCTGCTGAAGGATACATCTGATCAGATTCTGTATCAGAAGGTATCGCCGGAAAAAGCCGCCAAAACGTTCCGGAAGCAGGCCAATGACATTTTAGAGAGGAATAATTGACGGGAAATGGGGCTGACAGAATGAAAATAAGCCGGAGTATGAGAAAAGACAATCTGGCGGGATATGCTTTTATTTCTCCGTTTATTATCGGCTTCTTCTGTTTTACGGTGATTCCGATGGGCGCGTCCCTGTTTCTGTCCTTTACAAGCTACGACCTGTTTACGGCGCCGAAATGGATCGGGCTCGATAACTATAAGGAAATGTTTACGGGTGACGAAAAGTATTGGCAGTCGCTGAAGGTCACTTTCACGTATGTGCTTGCCGGGGTTCCGCTCCGCCTCGGCTTCGCGCTTTTTATTGCCGTCATTTTAAACAATGCGGCAAAGGGGACGGCTATCTACAGGACGCTGTTTTATCTGCCTTCTATCATCGGCGGAAGTGTGGCTGTTGCCATTATGTGGCGCAATATTTTCGGCAATGACGGGGTCATCAATGCGCTGCTGTTTTTTGTCGGGATCGATCAAAAAATTCTCTGGTACCAAGACCCGGCAAGCGCGTTATGGACGCTGATTCTGCTGTCCGTCTGGCAGTTTGGGTCATCCATGCTGATTTTTCTGGCCGGGCTGAAAAACATTCCGGCATCGTACTTGGAGGCGGCCAGCGTGGACGGCGCAAACCGCGTGCAGCGCTTCTTTAGGATCACGCTTCCGATGCTGACGCCGATTATTTTCTTTAACCTGGTCATGCAGACGATTTCTGCTTTTATGACCTTTACCCCAGCCTATATCATCTCAAAAGGCGAGGGCGGTCCGCTTGACGGGACGCTATTGTATTCACTCTATTTGTTCCAGCGGGCGTTTAACTATTTTCAAATGGGCTACGCCTCGGCGATGGCGTGGATCATGCTGATCATTGTCGGGCTGATTACGCTGATTTTATTTAAAACATCATCATATTGGGTTCACTACGAATCAAAGGAGGAATAACGGATGGAGCCGGTCAACCAGCCTGTCAGGCAAGCCCCGGTGTTTGAAGGGAAAAAAGCCGGGCGCATCAGGCCAAAACGCATTCTGTTCCATGTTTTTACGGCGTCACTGGCGGTGTTATTGCTGTATCCCGTCATTTGGCTGTTTGTCAGTTCTTTTAAAGAAAGCTCCAGTATTTTCACAACCTCTCATTCTCTCATTCCAGATCCTTTTATTCTCAGCAACTATGCTGAAGGGTGGAAGGGCATTGCGGGTCAGCCGTTTTTGACCTTTATTAAAAACTCGGCGATCATTGTCGGGCTGTCTACAATCGGCGCTGTTCTGTCATCGGCTGTCATTGCCTACGGCTTCGCGCGCATCCCGTTTAAAGGAAAAGCATTTTGGTTCGCCTGTATGATGGGGACGTTAATGCTGCCGCATGAAGTGCTGATGATTCCGCAGTACATTATGTTTGCGAAATTAGACTGGCTGAATTCTTTTAAACCGATTGTCGTTCCGCAATTTTTCGGGCATGCGTTTTTTATCTTTCTGATGATCCAGTTTATCCGGACGATCCCTGAGGAGCTGGATGAAGCAGCGAGAATCGACGGGTGCGGGCGCTTTGCCTGTTTTTGGCGGATCATTCTGCCGCTCATTGCACCGGCGCTTGCGACGTCTGCGATTTTTTCTTTCTATTGGAAGTGGGAGGAGCTGATTCAGCCGCTCTTATATTTGAATAAGCCGGAGCTTTATCCTGTTTCACTTGCGCTGAAGCTTTTCCTCGATACGGAATCCGCTTCGAACTGGGGCGCGATGTTTGCCATGTCTGCCGTTTCGTTATTGCCTGTGATTCTCGTATTCTTTCTGTTTCAAAAATATATCGTTCAGGGCATCAGTACGACCGGATTAAAATAAAAAGGAGTGTTGCAGATGGCACAGCTTATCTTTGATGAAGAAAAGGTCACATCCGTTATGGACAGAATTGTGAAACGGACATTTCAAATGGATTTTGCGTGGGATTGGCCGGGCGGCGTCGCGTTTTACGGCGTGGCAGAGGCGTATGAAGCGACGGAAAACGAGGAGTATATCAAACTGTTAAAAACGTGGGTGGATGAACAGCTTGAGGATGGGCTGCCGCCGCTGTCGATCAACGGTGTATCGATCGGGCATACGCTTTTGTTTCTGCATCAGGTGACGGGAGATCATGTCTATTTGGAAACGGCTGGCGAGATGGCGGAATATGTGCTTCATCATGCGCCTCGCTTTGGGGAAGGTATTCTTCAGCATACGGTGAACTCGGCGGATTATGTGTTTCCTGAGCAGGCATGGGCGGATACGCTGATGATGGCGGGGCTGTTTATGCTGAGAATCGGCCGTGTGATGGAGCGGGAGGATTACTTCGAGGACGGTCTGCGCCAGTTTCATGGACATGAGGACGTGCTGCAGGACCCCGTAACCAATTTGTATTACCATGCCTGGGACAACAAAGCGCAAAATCACTTGTCGGGGATTTATTGGGGGCGGGCGAATGGCTGGGCTGCGCTCACGATGGCAAAAGCGCTCCCGCTCATTGAGGTGACGCATCCTTCTTTTATGATTATTGATGGATCGCTCAGAGACCAGCTGAGCGCGCTTGTCCGGCTGCAGGACGATTCAGGGCTGTGGCATACCATTTTGGATGATCCGGATTCGTATTTGGAGGTTTCCGCATCGGCGGGCATTGCCTCTGCTTTGCTGTCGACCGGGAAGCTCTATACAAAATACGTGCAGAAATCACTTGCCGCCATTTTGGATGCGGTGGAAGAGGACGGACGTGTCAGCAAAGTATCCGCGGGCACAGCCGTCATGAAAAATGCGGAAGGATACAAACAAGTGCCTTACAAACGAATACAAGGCTGGGGACAGGGGCTTGCACTCACATTTCTCGCTGATGTGCTGAGAACGAAAAAACGCGTGTATCAGTAAAGACGGCGGCGGGGGGAAAGGGATGAAAAAACAGCCTCAACAGAAAGAGCGGGTTTCACACTGGAAGGGAACGTATTTCAAAAGAAACTTTGTTTTCATTTTGCTGATTGCCTGTATTCCCGGACTGCTGACAGGCGGGGCCATCTACTTTTTGTCTATCGATAAGGTGGAGAAAGAGCTGCAAAAGTCGCATGAAACACAGGTGGCGCGTGAAGTCAGCCGGTTGGATGAGAAGCTGGAAGACCTTGAGCTGACGCTTGCCCAAATGGCATACGATTCCTCGCTGATGAACGGATTGGCCGAAAAGGATTTGGAGAAAGACTTTACATTCTCCTATCAATTAACGAAAAAGCTGTTTCTATTGCGGGACCAGCAGCCGCTGATTCAGCAGGCTTCTATCTTTCTGAACAGCCCCCGGCCTCTTGTGCTGAGCCCTGAATACAGCGCGCTGACAGAACAGGATATGCTTCGCAAATACCGCTCGCTTCTCACCTCAGATCGGAGTATTTATTGGAGCCGGCCGGGAAAAGACGCCGCACTGATTCAGCTCATTCCGGGTGCGGCCGAGAAACCGTTTGGCGCGATCATGCTGACGGTAGACCCGAAAGAAATGGAGGCGCTCCTGCAAAGTTTGTCTCCTTACCCTGAAGGCAGCGCGCTACTTCTTGATCAAAAGCGGGAGGTGCTTTTCCATGGGGGAGAAAAGGATTTTGAAAATGCTTTACTGAATGAGGTGAATAAACAGCCTCACCACAAAGGTCATTTTCAGATGGATTGGGACGGCACGGTGTATTCCGTCTCCTATGGAGAAATGAAGCGAATGCATCAGAAGTGGACCTTTGTTTCTGCGGCGCCTCTTTCAGCTATTACAGCGCCGATGGTGTTTTTATCAAAGGTGATTATTGTGATGCTTGTCATTTGTATCGGCTTGGCTGTGTGCATGACGTGGTACGCTTCAAAGAAAATCTATCGCCCGATTCAGCATCTGCTCCGACTGTTTACGGGAGGAGAGAAAAAAACATGGCAGGCGTCAGGCCAGGACGAATTTAAGTGGATAGAAAAGAGATGGAATGACCTTTCCCTTGAGAGCCGAAAGCTTCAAGAGCAGCTGCTCCGGCAGACGCCCCATATGAAAAAGAGTATTTTGCAGCACCTTCTCCAGGGTGATTTTTACTATGACACAGAGGACAGCCTCAGATCGCGGATGGAGGATGCGGGCTGGGCCATCGGGGAACACGTATTTCACGTGCTTGATCTTCAGGTGACAGGGCTTCGTGGTGATCAAAGCATGTTCTATGCCGATGATGAACAGCTTGCTGTGTTTACACTGACCAATTTACATGAGGAGCTTGCGGCAAACCGCCGTTTTCAACCTTCAATTCTTGATATTGGCCGCCTTTCCGTCACCGTGCTTGTGATGAAAACGAGCGGATCGGATCTGAAGGGGTATGTTTCAGAGCTGGCCCGCATATTTGGTGCTGTCACGGGACTAAGCCTGACCGGAACAATGAGCAGGCAATCGGCCCGTATTATGGATATCCCATCTCTGTTTAAGGATGTGAAAAGCGGCAAGTCCCGCAGGTGTTTTGCCAATCGCCATCAGATCATAGATTTGCAGGATGATGTTTTTCAGGCTGAGCCATCCGCACCCTGCTATCCTTTTGAACTTGAAAAGCAAATCGTTCAGGCCATTCGGCTGGAAAGAAAAGCGGAAGCAGAAGAGCTGATTCGCTTATGTATGGATGAACTGGCCGAAAAGGCGGTCAGCGACAGACAAGTGCATTCTGCGCTGATTCAGCTGTTTTCCCGCATCCAGGAGGATATTCTGCATTCCGGCCTTCATCCGAGCGAGCTGTTTGGCAACAGGGATATGCTTCGGGAAATATCTGAGCTGCATGAGCCTGTCCAAGCGGCTGCCTGGCTGATGGATGCGGTTGTCACCCCGTATCTCGCCAAACTTGAAGGCAGAAAAAACAGACAGCAAAAACAGGTGGCAGAACGTGTGATTGCGATGATTCATGAGCAGTATATGGCGGATCTTTCTCTTGAAAGCTGCGCGGATGCGCTGGGCATGAATTCTTATACCTTGAGCAAGGCCTTTAAACAAGTGACGGGCGTTAATTTTATTGATTATGTGACCCGCATCAGAATTGAAAAAGCAAAAGAACTGCTGGTAAATACGAATAAAAAAATTCATGATGTGTCAGAAGAAGTCGGCTATCGCCACAATTATTTCAACCGGATTTTTAAAAAGCAGGTCGGCATGCCGCCGGGAGTTTTTAGGCAAATGTATCAGGAAACGCCGTGAAAGGAGAGGACATGTGATGGAAAAACCGATTCAGGTGTTTTTAGCAGGGGATTCCACCGTAAGCGACTGCCCGCCGCATGAAGCGCCGATGGCAGGCTGGGGGCAGGTTTTCGGTCAATTGTTCACTGAACAGGTGAAGGTGCGCAATCACGCCAAAGGGGGAGCAAGCACCAACTCTTTTGTGGAGGAAGGAAGGCTTCGGGCGATTGCTGAGTGCATAGCACAAGGCGATTATTTGTTTATTCAATTCGGCCACAATGACCAGAAACCGCGGGGGACGAAGCCGTACTCGACGTATCAGCAATTTCTCACTTTGTTTGCGGACACAGCACGAGAAAAAGGAGCGCAGCCTGTGTTCGTTACATCAGTGCAGCGCCGCCGCTTTGATGAAAACGGAAGGATTGAGCACACGCTCGGTGAGTATCCGGATGCGATGAAAGCGTTAGCGAAGGAGCTTGATGTGCCGGTCATTGATTTGCTAACGAAAACGAAGGCGCTTTATGAAGCATACGGACCGGAGGAGTCAAAGCGTTTGTTCGTGTGGCTTCAGCCGAATGAACATCCGAATTATCCAGATGGCATTGAGGATAATACGCATTTTTCAGAAGAAGGGGCCATGGAGGTTGCGAAGCTCGTTGCTGAAGGCATCGAAGAAATCGGCTTTCCGCTGAAGGACCATCTCGTAAGCCGGGAGGGGAAAGAACATGTATAAAGAAGGCGCGTGCCTGTACCGCAATCCGCTCCGTTCAGCAAGCGATGTGAAGGACTGGCGGATGGAGGGAGGCGGGCAGGTTTCATTCGAAGATTACCGTATGCACCTGTCACATGTACAGGACGAAGCGCACTTTGTTTATTGGTGCCCGGAAACATTTCCCGACGGCATCATTGTGAAGTGGGATTTTTACCCGATTGAACAGCCGGGGCTGTGTATGCTGTTTTTCGCAGCTGCCGGCATCGGAGGCGAGGACTTATTTGACCCGCGACTCAAGAAAAGAACAGGAAAGTACCCCGAATACCATTCCGGAGACATCAATGCGCTCCATCTGTCGTATTTCCGCAGAAAATACCCGGAGGAAAGAGCGTTCCGCACCTGCAATGTAAGAAAAAGCCGCGGTTTCCACCTCGCTGCAATGGGAGCTGATCAGCTGCCTTCTCCGGACGACGCTGATTCCCCGTATCATATGAAGCTTATTAAGGATAAAGGGTATGTGCATTTTTCGATCAATGATCTGCCCATTCTGGAGTGGCAGGATGACGGAAGCACATTCGGACCTGTGTTAACGAAAGGAAAAATCGGGCTGAGGCAAATGTCGCCGATGAAAGCCGCTTATCGTGATTTGTCTGTGCACCAAGCGGTGAGAAAATGAAGACGACTGTGACGGATGCGCTTTATGCAGGCTGTGAAGCGGTCGTGAAAATCGCGTGGCTGAACGGGCTGTGGCTGTTGTTTACACTTATGGGCGGCGTTCTTTTCGGATGGGCGCCGAGCACAGCCGCGATGTGTGCCGTCATACGGAAATGGCTGATGGGGCAAAAAGATGTCCCAGTATTTGCGTTATTTCTGGATACCTACAAAAAAGAGTTTCTGAAGGTCAATGCGATTGGACTTGCGTTTTTTGCTCTTTTGCTTATTTTGTCGGCTAATTATTATTATTTTTCGGCAAGTGCGGATTGGCTGTCCTTTACCGTGACGAGCTGCACCCTCTTGGCGGGGCTTTTGTATACTGTCGCGCTCATGTATGTGTTTCCTCTTTATGTGCATTACGAGCTTCCGCTTCGCCAATATATTCCGCAAGCGCTGCTGTTAGGCGCCATGCGGCCGCTGACCACCGGCTGTATGCTGATCGGCTGCGGATTTGTGCTTTATTTGCTGTATACGCTTCCGGGCCTGATCCCATTTTACGGCCCAAGTTTATTTGGGCTCGTGTCGATGTTTTTTGCTTTCAGAGGGTTTCAAAAAACAGAGGCGCAGCACCGTCATCAGGCCTGATAAACAAAAAAATGACAAACGGGCAAAAAAGTGCAGCTAATCAAAAACGTTTATGCAAAAATGTGACATTGAAGACAGCTCCTCAAGCGCATAAAATCCAATTTAAGTAAGCGCTTACATATAAATGATAAGGAGCTGTCTGATGATTAGACGAAGAAAAAGCATGTTTACCACTCTCACATTGTTGGTGTTGTTGATGATGGGGGCTTCTGTGTTTCCTGTCAAAGCAGAAGGAGCGGCGCGGCAGATGGAAGCGCTGAACCGGGGCCTTGTGGCAGTCAAAACGGATGGCGGCATTTTTGTCAGCTGGCGGTTTCTTGGGACAGAAAACGCATCTGTGACGTTTAATGTGTACAGAGACGGACAAAAGCTGAATGCTTCGCCTGTCAAATCCACGAATTATATCGATAAAAACGGAACAGCTGGCTCATCGTATTCCATTCGGGCTGTTGTAAACGGAACCGAGCAGGCCGCTTCTGAAAAAGCCTCTGTATGGGCACAGCCGTATCATTCCGTTCCGCTTGATAAACCGGCTGGCGGCAAGACACCAAAGGGTGAAGCCTATACCTACAGTGCCAATGATGCCAGTACGGGCGATGTGGATGGCGATGGGCAGTATGAGCTGATCCTAAAATGGGATCCGTCCAATTCAAAGGACAATTCACAGGACAGCTATACGGGTGAAGTGTTTATTGATGCGTATAAGCTGGACGGAACAAAATTATGGCGAATCGGTCTCGGCAAAAACATCAGAGCGGGCGCACACTACACTCAGTTTATGGTGTATGACCTGGATGGTGACGGAAAAGCGGAAGTGGCGATGAAGACCGCTGACGGAACAAAAGACGGCACGGGAAAAGTGATCGGAAATGCGAATGCCGATTACAGAAATGAGCAGGGGCGTGTGCTTTCTGGTCCTGAGTACCTGACTGTCTTTCAAGGTGAAACGGGAAAAGAGCTTGTCACTTCAAACTTTGAACCGGCACGGGGCAATGTATCAGATTGGGGTGACAGCTACGGCAACCGGGTCGATCGTTTTCTTGCGGGCATTGCGTATCTCGACGGACAGCGTCCGAGCCTGATTATGACTAGAGGCTATTACGCAAAAACCATGCTTGTTGCGTATAACTTCAGAGACGGAAAACTGTCAAAGCTTTGGACGCTGGATTCCTCTAAGTCGGGTAATCAAGCTTTCGCCGGACAGGGAAATCACAACTTAAGCATTGCAGATGTGGACGGAGACGGCAAGGATGAAATCATCTTCGGCTCAATGGCTGTTGACCATGACGGCAAAGGCATGTACTCGACAGGCTTAGGCCACGGAGACGCGCTGCATGCCGGAGATCTTGATCCGAGCCGGCCGGGGCTTGAAGTATTTCAGGTTCATGAGGACAAAAACGCGCAATACGGCTTATCCTTCCGTGACGCCGCAACGGGAAAAATCATTTGGGGTGTCCACGCCGGCAAGGATGTAGGCCGGGGCATGGCTGCTGATATTGATCCGCGCTATCCGGGACAAGAGGTTTGGGCGAACGGTTCTCTTTACACATCGAAAGGCGCCAAAATCGGCAGCAGTGTGCCGTCGTCAACCAATTTCGGCATCTGGTGGGACGATGACCTGCTGCGGGAACAGCTGGACAGCAACAGGATTGATAAATGGGATTATCAAAACGGCGTCTCTAAAAACCTGCTGACGGCATCAGGTGCTGTCTCCAATAACTCTACAAAAGCAACACCGGCTCTTCAGGCTGATCTGCTCGGTGACTGGCGGGAGGAAGCTGTGTGGAGAACCGAGGACAGCAGTGCGCTCCGCATCTACACCACCACAATCCCGACCGAGCACAGGCTGTATACGCTGATGCATGATCCTGTGTACCGGCTCGGCATTGCCTGGCAAAATGTCGCGTATAACCAGCCGCCGCATACAAGCTTTTTTTTAGGAGACGGCATGGCGGCACAGTCTAAACCGAATATGTATACGCCTTAACAGAAGGGGGGAAGGAACGGGCCGTACGCTTGGCCCGTTCCCATATAAAATGAAACCAAAAAAGAGGCAAATGGAATACCTGACCAGAGGCCTGATCGCGGTCAAAACGGAGCAAGGCGTATTTGTGAGCTGGCGTTTTCTCGCAACCGATCATGAGACTGTTGCTTTTCACATTTATCGGAACGGAGATCGGATCACTGGCAAACCGATTGCGGATAGCACCAATTTTCTGGATGAAAAGGGAACGGAGGGCTCTCTCTATCAAGTGGCGGCTGTCTATAAAGGCCGGGAAGAAAGGCTTTCGAAAGAAGCTTCCGTTTGGCGGGAAAACGTTCTCGAGCTCCCGCTTAACAAACCCGAAGGCGGCGTGACACCGGACGGAAAACCGTATACCTACAGCGCCAATGATGCGAGCGTCGGAGATGTGGATGGGGACGGAGAATATGAAATCATCCTGAAATGGGACCCGTCCAACTCAAAAGATAACGCCCACGACGGATATACCGGAGACGTCCTCATTGACGCCTATAAACTGAATGGCACTTTTCTGTGGCGGATCAACCTCGGCAGAAATATCAGAGCAGGCGCCCATTATACGCAGTTTATGGTCTATGACTTAGACGGTGACGGAAAAGCAGAAATCGCTATGAAAACAGCCGACGGCACAATAGACGGCAAAGGAAACACCATCGGTGAAGCGCATGCCGATTTCAGGAATGAGCAGGGCAGAATCCTGTCAGGTCCGGAATATTTGACAGTGTTTAAAGGGGAAACCGGTGAAGCGCTCACGACCGTGGAATATGAACCGCCCCGCGGCAAGCTGGATGACTGGGGAGACCGCTACGGAAACCGCATGGACCGTTTTCTCGCCGGAATCGCTTATTTGGATGGGGAACGGCCGAGCCTCGTGATGGCGCGCGGCTACTATACGAGAGCGGTACTGGTCGCTTATGATTTCAGGAACGGCAGGCTCAAAAAACGCTGGATGTTTGATTCCAATCAGCCGGGGCATGAAGCATACGCGGGACAGGGCAACCACAGCTTGAGCGTTGCCGATGTTGATGGAGATGGAAAGGATGAAATTATTTACGGCGCCATGGCGGTTGATCATGACGGAACCGGTCTGTACACGACGGAACTCGGACACGGAGACGCTATGCACGTCGGCGATCTAGATCCGTCACGCAAAGGGCTTGAAGTGTTTCAGGTTCATGAGGACGCAAGCAAGCCGTATGGGTTGTCGCTGCGTGATGCCGGAACAGGCGAGGTGTTATGGGGCGTCCATGCCGGAACAGATGTCGGCAGAGGAATGGCGGCTCACATTGACCCTCGGTACAAGGGATCACTCGTCTGGGGAATCGATCCGCCGGGCAATGAAGGAATGTCATATGGGCTCTATACGAGCAAAGGAGAAAAAATCAGCGACAAAGCGCCTGCTTCAGCCAATTTCGCCATTTGGTGGGACGGGGACTTGGTCAGGGAGCTGTTGGATCATGAATGGAATGGAACAATCGGCAAACCAAAGATTGAAAAGTGGGATGCTGAAAACCGCTGTTTAAAAACGATTTTTCAGCCGGAAGGTGTGCTGTCCAACAACGGGACAAAAGGAAACCCGGTTCTTCAGGCCAACCTGTTCGGAGACTGGCGGGAAGAGGTCATTTGGAGAACCGAAGACAGCAGTGCGCTCCGTATCTATACAACGACACACCTTACCCGCCATCGTTTTTACACACTGATGCACGATCCGGTTTACAGGCTCGGGATCGCTTGGCAGAACACCGCGTACAACCAGCCGCCGCACACAAGCTTTTATCTCGGAACAGGGATGAAAAAACCGCCGAAGCCCGCTCTGTACATAGCGGGAAACAAAGCGGAGACGCCGCTTTAGGAGGAACGTATGGGATACGAAGCAAAGACTGAACGCTATGACAAAATGACCTATCACAAAGCCGGGCGAACCGGATTAAGGCTTCCCGCCGTTTCTCTCGGCCTCTGGCATCAGTTCGGCGCTGCCTATTCTCCGGAGAACGCGCGGTCCATGCTGAGAGCCGCATTTGATGCAGGCATTGTCCATTTTGATCTGGCCAACAATTACGGCCCGCCGCCCGGCTCCGCTGAGGAGATGTTCGGGCGCATGCTGAAAACGGATTTTGCGCCTTACCGTGATGAACTCGTCATCAGCACTAAAGCCGGCTATGACATGTGGAAGGGGCCGTATGGCAATGGCGGTTCAAAAAAACATTTAACTGCCAGCTTGAATCAAAGTTTAAAGCGGCTGGGGCTTGATTATGTGGACCTCTTCTATTCGCATCGTCCTGATCCTGAAACGCCGCTTGAGGAAACGATGGAGACGCTGGCGGGCTTTGTGCGTCAAGGAAAAGCTTTGTATGTCGGACTGTCAAACTACAGCCCTGAAGAGACAGAGCGCTCCGCCGATCTTTTACAACAGCTCGGAGTCCGGCTCGCCATCCATCAGACGGAATATTCGATGTTTCACCGAGATCCGGAAAAAGGGCTGCTTGATGTGCTGGACAAAAAGGGAGCCGGCTGCATCGCGTTTGCGCCGCTTGCTCAAGGGCTTCTCACGACAAAGTACGTTTCCTCCATCCCGGAAACCTCAAGAGCAAAGGATGCGAACAGTCCTTTCCTCCAGGCGGAGCACATTACCGAAAGGACGGTCAGTAAGGCGCAAAGGCTGAATCTGGTTGCGAAAGAACGGGGACAATCGCTCCCGCAAATGGCGCTCTCATGGCTTTTGAAGGATGCCCGGATGACCTCCGTTTTAATTGGAGCAAGCCGGGCGCAACAAATAGAGGAAAACGTTCAAGCCTTGCAATCAGCGGACTTTTCAAACGAGGAGCTTTCTGCCATCGAGTTTATATTAAGTGAAAAAAACGAGGGGGAATGAGACATGGCACATCATCTTTATCTTGCTGGTGATTCGACTGTCCAAACGTATGGAGAAAGTACAAATCAAGGGGGCTGGGGGCAGTTTCTCGGTTCGCATCTGCCGGAGCATATTCAGGTGATCAATAAAGCGATCGGCGGCAGAAGCTCAAAAACCTTTGTGGAGGAAGGCAGGCTTCAGGCGATCCTTGATGTGATTGAGCCGGATGATTGGCTGTTTGTGCAGATGGGTCATAATGACGCATCGAAAAATAAGCCGGAGCGCTACACCGAGCCATATACCACCTATAAACAATATTTAAAGCAGTATATCGCAGGCGCTAGAGAAAAAGGCGCACATCCGCTTCTCATTACTCCAGTAGCCCGCTTTCATTATGAAAACGGCGTGTTTTTGAACGACTTTCCTGATTATTGCATTGCCATGAAGCAGACAGCCGCTGAGGAGAATGTCCAGCTCATTGACCTAATGGAAAAAAGCCTCGCTTTCTTTACTGAGAAGGGCGAAGAAAAAGTATACACCTATTTTATGGTTTCTGAGGGGATTGACGATTACACGCATTTTACAAAAAAAGGCGCAAATGAAATGGCAAAACTCGTAGCGAAAGGCATGAAGGAGCTCGGCCTGCCATTAACAGAATCCATCGTCAAAGAAGGGTGAAGGACTTGGGGAGAAAATTATATCACGGCGCTTGCTATTATCCGGAGCTATGGGATGAAAAGACGATTCAGCAGGACATTGACAGGATGCGGGAGGTCGGCATCAATGTCGTGCGAATGGGTGAATTCGCCTGGTCTGTGATCGAGCCGGAAAAAGGAAAAATTGACGTGAGCTTTTTTAAGGAAATGATCAGCCGGATGTATGACAACGGCATCGAAACGATCATGTGCACACCGACGCCGACACCGCCTATTTGGCTGTCGCACGGCCGGCCTGAGCGAATGCATATCAACGAAAAAAGAGAGGTGATGGGGCACGGCTCCCGTCAGCATGCTTGTACAAATAACCAATATTTCCGAAAAAGAGCCGCCATCATCACCACAAGCATCGCTAAAGAGCTGGGACACCTGCCGGGGCTGATCGGATGGCAGCTCGATAATGAATTTAAATGCCATGTGGCTGAATGCATGTGTGAGACGTGCTTAAGCTTATGGCATGTCTGGCTTAGAAACCGTTACGGTGTGATTGAACGGTTAAATGAAGCGTGGGGAACCGATGTGTGGAGCGAAACCTATCAAACCTTTGAGCAGGTGCCGCAGCCGGGTCCCGCCCCGTTTTTGCATCACGCTTCATTGCGCACGATGTATCAGCTGTTTTCGATGGAGATGATCGCTCAATTTGCGGATGAACAGGCGAAAATTATCCGCTGTTATTCAGATGCGCCAATCACTCATAACGGATCGGTCATGTTCAGCACAGACAATGAGCGGATGTTTCAGAATCTCGATTTTGCTTCCTATGATACGTACGCTTCCCAAGAAAATGCATCTGCATTTTTATTAAATTGTGATATTTGGAGGCATTTCAAAAAAGACCGCCCGTTTTGGATTCTGGAAACAAGCCCGTCATATGCAGCCTCGCTCGAAAGCTGTGCCATGCCGCACGCCGATGGGTATTTACAAGCTGAAGCCGTGTCTTCTTACGCCTTGGGGAGCGAGGGATTTTGCTACTGGCTGTGGCGCCAGCAGCGTTCCGGCAGCGAAATTTCACACGGTTCCGTCCTTAGTGCCTGGGGAGAGCCGACGGTCGGTTATCAAAACGTTTTGGCGGTTGAGCGGGCAAGAAAGGAAATCGAACCGATCATTCTTTCTACGGTGCCCGTTCAGGCTGAGGTTGCAATGACCTACTCCGACAGGGCGAAAGCGTTTCTGAAAACAGAACCTCACCGGGGGCTCCAACACCGAACGCTTATCACACACTTTTACGAGCGCATCCTCAACACGGGTATTCATCGTGATCTCGTTCCGGAAGGCTTTCCGCTGGAGGGCTATCGTGTGCTGTTTACGCCATTTGTGCCTTATCTGTCTTCTGCTTTTATCAAAAAAGCTTCCGCATTTGCTGAAGCGGGCGGCATATGGATTGCCGGGCCGCTGACGGGAGGGCGTACGGGCGAGCATACGGTTCATACCGATTATGCCCTTGGAGAACTGGAGAAAACAGCCGGAATCAAAACACTGTTCACGTTCCCGATGAACGAGGATGCCAATACAGGAAAAGCGTTTGGCATGACGGCGCCGCTCGGGCTGTGGAGCGCGGTGTTTGATACAGAGAGCGGAAACACTCTCGGCACAGTTGAATCCGGGCCTGGTGCCGGCCATGCATTTCTGGCAGAACGAGAGCACGGCAAAGGGAAAATGGTCATGCTCGGCTCGCTTCCATCAGGCGAAAAAGGGGATGCAATGCTGGAAGCACTCGTCAGGCATTATGCGGGAGAAGCAGCCGTTTCTGTCAAGTCCGATGTCACCCCTGGTACGATTGTTGCCCCGAGAAAAGGAGAAAACGGCCTTGTATGGGTTATCGTTAATATGGATGGAAAAGGCGGAAGTGTGACGCTTCCGGAAGAGGGGACCGACCTTTTGGCAAACCGTTCAGTCGGAGCGGGGAGACTGTCAGTCGGCCAACACGAATACCGTGTGATTCAGTTTGATAATCGCAGCTGATTCTTTGCATTGAATCAGCTTTTTTATATGGAAGGAGAGAACAGATGAAAAAGATCAAATGGCTATCAGAACAGCCTAAGCTGACAAGCGGCGTAACGTGGGGTGTGCCTTGGAAAAGAGGAGAATTGAAAAAGGGAGACTGTCTGGCGCTTGTAAATGCAAAGGGTGAAAGCCGCTATGTGCAAAGCGATCCGTCGGCCTATTGGCCGGACGGGAGCATCAAATGGACGAAGCACGCGGCTGTGTTCAGTGAGCAAACCGATACAAGCTTTACCCTTCAAAAAGATGAAAACCAGCTGCCAGCGAAAAAGCTCATGATCCACGAGTCAAAGGGTGCAATTCAAGTGGATACCGGGGCGCTTGTTTGCACTGTGAATAAAACAGGTTCCGACATCATCCAATCGCTGGTGATTAACGGAAAGCCGATCGCCGCAGGCGGGCGGCTGATCGCAATAAAGGAAACGAGAAAGGAGATGGCGGCGGAAAAGGTTTTCTCTCATGAAACATCGGTCAGTCTCATAAAACGTGCGGTCATTGAACAGAGAGGTCCTGTAAAAGCAGTCATCAAGATTGAGGGGGGGCATGTACTCCAAAAGACAAATGAAGAATGGCTGCCCTTCATTATCAGATTGACGTTTTATGCCGGGCTTTCAGAGATGAATATCATGCACACTCAGCTGATCGACAGAAATTTCAAACGAGAGTTCATCAAAGGGCTTGGCATGCAGTTTGACCTCTTTTTACAGGGAGAGCCGTACAACCGCCATTTCCGTTTTGCGGGGGACAAAGGCGTTTATAAGGAACCCGCCCAGCTGTTTGGCACCCGCAAATGGAATGAACGGCATCCACTTTATCAGCGGCACATCAACGGCGAACCGATTTCTCCAAGTGAAGAGCACAAGGATTGGTTCGCACACGGCGTACAGAACGCAGTTTGGAATGATGTGAAACTCGTTCAGGACTCCAGCGATCATTACCGACTGGCAAAACGGACCGGCAAGGAATATTCGTGGGTTGACATGCTGCATGGTACGCGGGCGAAGGGGCTTTGCTATGCAGGCGGCGAAAATGGGGGCTTAGCACTTGGTCTGCGGTATTTTTTTGAAAAATATCCGTCGTCACTTGAGATAACAGGTCTTGCCGGTGATCAGCCGAACTTGACCGTCTGGCTCTGGCCGCCAGACGCGGAAGCAATGGATTTCAGGCATTATACAGGGGACACCCATGTCGTCAGCGCGTACGAAGGGTTTGATGAGATGCGCTCTGATCCGACAGGCATTGCCAACACAAACGACATCAGCCTGTCATGCTTTTCTCAGATGCCGTCTGATGACGTGCTGAATGCGTTAGCGGACAAATGGCAGGTGCCGCCATTGCTTATTTGTGAGCCGGACGTTTATTACGAGTCAAAAGCGCTTGGCGTTTGGAGTGTAATCGATACGGCCGATCCGGTCAAAAAAGAGCTGGAAGAACAGCTGGACGCCGCCTTCTCGTTTTATCAAAAAGAAGTGGAGCAGCGCAGATGGTACGGGTTCTGGAACTATGGAGACGTCATGCATACGTATGACCCGGTCCGGCATATGTGGCGGTATGATCTCGGCGGGTACGCGTGGCAAAATAATGAGCTCGTTCCAACCTTGTGGCTGTGGCAGGCGTTTTTCCGCTCCGGCAGAGAAGATCTGTTCCGAATGGCAGAAGCAATGACCCGCCATACAAGTGAAACCGACTGTTTTCATCTCGGAGAATATGCGGGGCTTGGCTCCCGGCATAACGTGGTGCACTGGGGATGCGGCTGCAAGGAAGCGAGAATCAGCATGGCCGGCCTTTATAAATTCTATTATTATCTGACGGGCGATGAGCGCACGGGAGATCTTTTGACGGAAGTGAAGGACGCCGATGCTGCCCTAGTGAACACCGATCCGATGCGAGCCTTCTACGAGAAAGGAGAGCACCCGACTCACGTCAGAACGGGGCCGGACTGGGCGGCGTTTTGCTCGAACTGGCTGGCGGAATGGGAGCGGACTGAGAATCCTGAATATCTCAGGAAAATCCAAACTGGCATCAGCTGCCTGAAACCCCTGCCCCTTCGCTTATTATCAGGTCCGACGTTTGAATATGATCCGGCGACATCTATGCTTCATCACATGGGAGACGGCATCGCGGGCGGCTATCATATGATCATTGCGTTTGGCGCGCCGCAAGTGTGGATGGAGCTGGCTGAGCTTCTCGATGACCGTGAATGGGAGGAAATGCTGAGTGAATTCGGCGAGTTTTACACATTCAGTGATGAAGAAAAACGAAAAAAAAGCGGAGGTGCGCTCCATGACGGGCATTTTCACTGGCCGATGTTTGCGGCTGGTATGACAGCCTATGCTGCGAGAAAAAAACAAGACCATAACCTCGCCGAAAAAGCGTGGAATCTTTTGCTCGACCATAAACTGAGCCATACACCGCTTCCGATCAACCCCGCGCAAATCGAGACGTGGACTCAGCTTGAAGAGCTTCCGTGGGTAACGACAAACACTGTCTCCCAATGGTGTTTAAATGTCATTGCGGCACTTGAATTAATTGGTGAATACCTCCCCGCAAAAAAAGATACATCCGGCAAAAAAGGATAACAGCCGTCAATTCATAGGAGAAATGATGCAAAAAATGAAGATTGCAAGAATTTATGTAAGCGCTTTATATTAGGGGTGGCAAAGGAGAAATGAAAAAGGAGAAAAAGGGGGACTTACGCATCATGAAAAAAAGAATACGAAAAAAATGGCTCGCTTTACCGCTCGCTGCCATGATGATAGCCGGGTGCAGCAATTCAGAAACATCCAATTCAGCGAGCGATTCAAAAAACACGATCAACATTATGGCGCCGCTGCTGTCACCGGAAAGCCCGGGTGATAAAAGCCCATCATTAAAAGCGTTAGAGAAATACACAGGCAAAGATATTAAGGTCACATGGGTGCCTGATTCATCCTACAACGATAAATTTAACATCGTCATGGCCTCTGGAGAGATGCCGCATGCGATTGTGATTAAAGATAAGTCAGCCGGCTTTATTAAGTCTGTCAAAGCGGGCGCTTTTTGGGAGCTGTCTCCTTATTTAAAAGACTACAAGAATGTAAGCCAGGCTGATGAAAAGATACTCAAGAACAGCTCGGTAAATGGCGAGGTGTACGGGGTCTACAGATCGAGAGACTTGATCAGAGCCTGTATGATCATCAGAACCGACTGGCTCAAAAACGTCGGGCTCGAAATGCCGGAAACGCTTGATGATTTTTATGAAGTGCTGAAAGCCTTTAAGGAAAAAGATCCTGACGGAAACGGCAAGGACGATACGTACGGCATGGTCGTGCCGAAATGGATGGGGCTTGGCAACGGAAGCCCGTGGGATGTTCTGCAAATCTGGTTCGGCGCCCCGAATCGCTACGGCGTTGAAAACGGAAAGCTGGTGCCTGATTTTACAACGAAGGAATATATGGAGGCGCTCACCTTCTTTAAGAAGCTGTATGATGAAGGCTTGATCAACAAGGATTTCGCTGTTATGGATTCGGCGAAGTGGAATGACCCGGTTGTAAAAGGAAAAGCGGGTGTCATCGTTGATACAGGCTCCAGAGCGTCGCAAATTCAAAGCGCCATGGAAGAAGCGGATGAGTCGAACAAGGATATCATTGATATCGTCGGCACAGTAGAAGGACCAAAAGGCAAGCGCACTTTCCCGACATCAGGATATTCAGGCATGATCGCGATACCAAAATCAAGTGTGAAAACGGAAAAAGAGCTGAAAGAGGTGCTGTCCTTCCTTGATAAGCTGAACGATAAGGAAGCACAGATTCTGACCAACAATGGAGTCGAGGACCGTAATTATGAGCTGAAGGACGGCGTATTCACCTCTCTTGAAAAAAACAACAAATCCCTTCTGTATGAGCATGAAGGCTTGGCTCAGTTCAGCATGTCCATCCCGAAAAGCGAGTATTACATCGAAGATCAGAAAACAAAGCTCTTCCAGCATCGCAAGGACATCATCACTGAAGGAGAAAAAATAGCCGTCTTTAACCCGGCTGAGTCGCTTGTATCCGATGTATATACCCAAAAAGGAGCCCAGCTGGACAACATCATTCTCGATGCAAGAACACAATTTATTATTGGAGAAATCGATGAAAAAGGCTTCAAGGATGCGGTGAAGCTTTGGGAAAACAGCGGCGGCAATGAACTGATGAAGGACTTAAACAAATTGTATCAATCGTCAAAATAAACCGATGCGCCTGCCGTTCAGCGGGCGCATCGGTAACACGAAAGGAGAACAGATATGGAAACGGTGCCGAAGAAGGGAAACGCACCAGTCCTCGCTGCTGGAAAAGGCATCAGCTGGATGGCTGCGCTCAAAAGAGACAAATGGCTTTATCTTCTTCTTATTCCCGGTCTGCTTTATTTTCTGATTTTCAAATACCTGCCGATGTGGGGCGTGCTTATCGCGTTTAAGGATTATTCGCCATATCTCGGCTTCTGGAAAAGCGAATGGGTTGGTCTTGATTATTTTAAAGATTTTTTTATGAATCCGGATTTTTCCCGGCTGCTGCGCAACACGCTCATGCTGGCAAGCCTTGATCTGCTGTTTGCCTTTCCCGCGCCGCTCATTTTGGCTTTGCTGTTGAATGAGCTGAGGAAGGCTGTGTATAAAAGGTGCATTCAGACCCTTATTTATGTGCCCCATTTTGTCTCATGGACAATCGTGGTCAGCATCACCTTTGTTTTCTTTACAGTCGATACAGGCGTCATCAACAAAATGGTCATGAGCCTGACAGGGAATCAGATTTCTTTCTTATCAGACGCTGACTGGTTCCGGCCGATGATTGTCATGCAAAGCATCTGGAAGGAGACAGGCTGGGGGACGATTTTATTTCTCGCCGCTTTGGCAACGGTGGATCAGGAGCAATATGAGGCGGCGATTATGGATGGGGCCGGCCGGTTTAGGCGGATGTGGCATATTACGCTTCCGGCAATCAGAAGCACCATCATTGTTCTTTTGATTTTAAGGATCGGAAGCTTTTTAAATATCGGTTTTGAACAGGTGTATTTGATGACAAACTCGCTTAACCGCAGCGTGGCTGACATCTTCGACACGTACGTTTACATGATGGGGATTACCCAAGGCGCGTACAGCTACAGCACAGCTGTCGGTCTGTTTAAATCAGTTGTCGGGATTATCTTAATTTTCGGTGCCAATTACATCGCGAAAAAGTTCGATCAGGAAGGATTGTTTTAAAGGGGGGAGAGGTATGGCTGACATTCATACGATGCACAACACAAAAGCCGGACGGGTATTTGACGTCTGCAACATTTTGTTTCTTGGCGGCGTCGGCGCGATTACCATTTTGCCGTTTTTGTATATTATCGCCGGTTCCTTTGCGACAGAAGCTGAGCTGGCTCAGCGCAGCTTCTTTATTTTCCCGAAAACCTTTACCCTTGACGCTTATCGGTACGTGTTTTCGACACCGACGTTTATCAGAAGTATGGGCGTATCCATCTTCATTACCGTAGTCGGGACAGCCGTGCAATTGTTTTTCACCTTTACGATGGCGTATCCGCTGGCGAAGCGGCATGTGAAGGGACGGAATCTGCTTTTAAACCTTGTGATTTTCTCGATGCTGTTTTCCGGGGGGATGATTCCGACGTATCTTGTTGTCAAGTCACTTGGATTGCTGGATTCCTATTGGGCGTTGATCCTGCCGATGGCGATCAATCCGTTTAACCTCATTATTATCAAAAACTTCTTTCAGCAGCTGCCGCGGGAGCTTGAGGAATCAGCAAAAATTGACGGCTGTTCAGAAATCGGCGTCTTTTGGCGGATCGCTTTGCCGCTGTCAAAGCCGGTCATTGCCACCTTTGCGCTGTTTTATGCGGTCGGGATTTGGAATGATTTCTTCCATGCTCTCTTATATATCAATGACAGTGCAAAATGGCCGCTGCAAATGGTGCTCCGCCAGGTCACGATTTTATCGGACTTAACGGCGACCAATGGCGATACGATGCAAAATACCATTCCGCCGGAGCAGGGGATTAAGCTTGCTGTCATCGTCATCGCAACCATACCGATTTTGGCGGTTTATCCATTTTTACAAAAACATTTTGCCAAAGGAATGCTGATCGGTTCTGTGAAAGGCTGAGAAAGGGAGTGTTTCATATCAGTACGTTAGATCAGATCAAAATCGCCTATATCGGCGGGGGTTCCCAAGGCTGGGCCCGAAGCTTAATGAGCGATTTGTCCCTTGATGACCGAATGTCAGGCATGGTGGCGCTCTATGATCTGAATGTTGAAGCGGCGCAGAAAAATGAAATCATCGGCAATAACAGCGGAGACGGCAGATGGCGGTACGAGGCGGTGTCTACTTTGAAAAAAGTATTATCCGGTGCGGATATCGTGATTATTTCGATTTTGCCGGGCACTCTGGATGACATGGAAACGGACGTTCATCTGCCTGAGCGATACGGCATCTATCAATCAGTTGGTGATACTGTTGGCCCGGGGGGAATCATGAGAGGTTTGCGGGCCGTTCCGATGTTTGCAGAAATTGCCCGGGCAATAAGAGACTACGCCCCCGAATCATGGGTCATTAATTATACAAACCCAATGTCTGTGTGCACGAGAACGCTGTATAAAGTGTTTCCCGGCATAAAAGCGTTCGGCTGCTGCCACGAAGTATTCGGCACGCAAAAACTGCTGGCGGAGATGGTTACAGATAGGCTTGGACTAGAGGTAAAGCGGCGTGAAGACGTCCATGTTCATGTGCTGGGCATTAACCATTTTACATGGGTCACTGCAGCTTCTTACCGGCATATTGATCTGCTGCCTGTTTTCCGTGATTTCTGTGCGCATTATGCCGAATCCGGCTATGAGCTGGAGGGGGAAAGCTGGAAGGACAGTGTATTTGGCTCTGCGCACCGTATTGCATTCGATTTATTTGAAACGTACGGTGCCATCCCTGCTGCCGGTGACAGGCATCTGGCTGAGTTTTTCCCCGGTTGTTATCTCAAACAGCCTGAGACATGGAAGTTTCACCTGACACCCATATCCTTCAGAAAACAGGACAGAGACCGGAAACAAAAAGAAACGGACCACATGGCACAGCAAAAACAGGGTGTTGAGAGGAAAGCATCAGGAGAAGAGGGCGTGAATATCATTGCGGCGCTCCTCGGACTGGGCGAACTTGTAACAAATGTGAATCTGCCGAATCAAGGCCAGGTCGCTCATCTGCCATTAGATGCGATCGTGGAAACAAACGCATTCATTACCCGCAACCGTGTCCAGCCGATTGTTTCCGGAGCGCTGCCGAAGGGTGTGGAAATGCTGGCGGCACGACACGTATCCAATCAGGAGGCAGTGGCGGAAGCGGGGCTAACAAAGGACCGCGGTCTCGCTTTTCAAGCGTTTCACAATGACCCGCTTGTCACGCTCGACCGCCGTGATGCGGAGCAGCTTTTTGACGACATGCTTTCAAAGCACCAGCCGATTTTATAATAGGAGCAGTGACCGTTTAGAAAACGTGCAGTTGACCATAATGATAGTAGCTCTTAAGAAGTAGGTGCTATCAACATGGGAGATTATCTCAATGTAGCGGTAGAATTAGTTTGCGGTTTGGGTATTTTATTTGTCATTTTGAAGTTTCTCGGAAAAACCCAATTCTCTCAAATCACTCCGTTTGACTTTATTTCTGCATTGATTTTAGGGGAACTGGTCGGAAATGCAGTGTACGATCATGAAATTAAGATCACAGAGATTATTTTCGCTTCGCTGCTGTGGGGACTGCTGATTTATCTAATTGAATTCATTACCCAAAAAGTAAAAGGGTCCAGAAAGTTCCTGGAAGGTGAACCGAATATCGTCATCCATAATGGAAAGCTCAAATATGAAATGCTGAAGAAAAACAAGCTCGACATTAATCAGCTGCAGAGCCTTTTAAGGCAGGCAGGCTGCTTTTCCATACAGGAAGTGGAATATGCCATATTAGAAACAAACGGGATGGTCAGTGTTCTTCAGAAATCCGATTTTGGCAATCCGACGAGAAAAGATATGAATCTTCCGCAGCAAAATGTGTCTTTGCCCACCACGTTAATTCTTGATGGCGAGATTGTGTATGACAACCTGCGAGAAGCAGGGGTAGACGAACAGTGGCTGAAGCAAACGCTGAAAAAGCAGGGGATTGAAAAGACTAAGGATGTATTATTTGCTGAATGGCATCCTAATAAACCGTTGTACGCCATCACATTTGAAGAAAGCAGATCCTCATGAAAAAAGAGCTTGCGGCATAGCCCAAGCTCTTTTTCGTTATTGATGAGTCCCTTGTTTAACAGCTCTCACGTGATACATGCTCACTTCAGTGCTGATCATATAGTCAGGCTTTGGCTTGCCTTTGTTCGCTTTATGCCCGGCGATATGCGCATCGCTTTTTTCCCACTGTTTCCAGTGATCCTCGGATTGCCAACGGATCATGACAACGACTTCCTCATCGCCGCGGCGGACGTTTTTCTCAAGCACGGTCACATCAATTAAGCCTTCCTGTTTTTCAATGATTCCTTCAGCGCTGAAACGTTCGATCACTTTATCAGCATGGCCTTCTTTTACCGTCATTTTTCTTAACTGAACAAACATTTATCTCTCCCCAATCACGCTCATATATCCGTTATTGTAAATGAAATTCATTCTCAATGTCAAAAAAAGAGCACGGCGGAGCATTTTCTCCGCCGTCACACTTATGCTTTCAATAAAAACTCATTGCCGTCCTCGTCCTGAAATTGAACAAAGGTGCCCCAGTCCATCTGGTTCGGCTCACTGAGAAATTCTACGCCGTTTGTCTTCATTCTTTCATATGTACCAAAGATGTCTTCACACTCAAAGACAATAGAAGCCTTCATGTGTTCGGCGCCTTTCATCATCGCTTTCGGATAAATGACTAAACGAGTCTGTGCCCCCGTGGGTGCGACCTCCAGCCAGCTTGCGTTTGGTCCCATCGGATGGTCCGCCACAATGTCAAAACCCACCTTCTCCGACCAAAATTGCTTCGCTTTCTGCTGATCCTCAACATATACAGCCACAGTGCCGATTTGTTTGATCATAGGGAAACCTCCAATTCAATAGATATGTATATATATCATAACCTTTATAAAGCTGAAGTAACACAGAAAAATCAGCCGGGAGAACCGGCTGATTTACCATTAAAATGAGCAGCTTACGACATCTATATGTTTTGTGTCCAAGGCGTAATAAAACCAGCGGTGGTGTGAGGCATCCCAATAAAAGCCGCCGACGGATTCTCTGCCAAGAATGACTGGATAGAACCAAAATGAGCTGCCGTTGGTTAACCAAACATAGGTAAAACGGAAGAGGCAAGGCTGAATGAGAACGGGTTCAACTAAATAAGCCGCCCCATGCAAGCCCTGAGGCTTTGTCGGTTTTGCCGGCTTTTTATGCGGGGGAGGACCTTGCGGCGCCCCGCCTCCAACACCGGGCACGGCGCCTCCGCCTATACCAGGCACGGCACCCCCGCCAATTCCGGGTACGGCGCCTCCGCCGATTCCGGGCACGGCACCCCCGCCAATTCCGGGTACGGCGCCTCCGCCAATTCCAGGCCCTGGGTATCCAACTGGGTAGCGGTAATCATATTCAACTGCGAGCCATGGATCATAAATCGGTCCGTCATACATATATGGATGATAATACATATCATAACGTCCTTTCTCATAGTAAACTGTACATTTGACAGGATATGAGAGTGGGCTTATATTAGTGAATCTGCCTATGGATGAAATTGGCATGCGCTCAGTGTGCAGAAACAATCCATTTTTCCCTAGTCCCATTCACAATTCCGATTTATAATTTTATAATATAAGAGCTTCTATTATGAAAAAGGAGACAGACCGTGAATATCGATCAAAAACTATATCAATATATCATAGACCATACGGCTGACATTACTGAGAAATGGTTCAGTTTACGAAGTCAGCTGCAAGGCGAATTATACTCCGCCGACCATTTAAGTGAAGAAACGAAAAAGCTTTTGACAGAGCAGCATACGTTTACGAATATAACAATCGCAAGTGCATTCCTGGAGGAACAAACCGAATTTCAAGACAATATGGCAAAATGGGCGCTGAATGTTGCGAAAAACAGAGTAGAGCAAGATGTTCCGGTGCATGAGGTCGTCGAAGCCATATCAAATTCAAGAATCGCATTCTGGGATGCTGTCGTTACGTTTATAAAAGAGCATCGGGATATCGTCACAAATGAGGATGCTGACCGCTGGAACCGTACTGTGAATCAGTCTTTCGATAAGCTGATTATTGAGTTTTCCGAGCAGTATCAAAAATTTATGCTGATGAGGCTCACTTCTCAGCAGGAATTAATCAGTGAATTAGGCTGTCCGGTGATTTCCATTGCGGATGGAATCGGCATATTGCCGCTGATTGGCTCTGTCGACACAAAACGTGCGCAGGTGATTTTAGAGACAGTGCCTGTCCAATGCATTGAGAGAAAAATCACAAGTCTTGTTGTCGATCTTTCCGGCGTCCCGATTGTGGATACAATGGTTGCACAGCAATTGTACAACCTGTCGAAAACACTTTTCTTACTTGGCGTCAAAGCCGTATTTTCAGGCATTCGACCGGATGTAGCCCAAACATCCATTCAATTAGGGCTCGATTTCAGTGAATATGAAACATACGGCACGCTGAAGCAGGCGCTTGAAAACATGGGCGTCCGCTGTATTGTTGAGGAATTGGAAGAAAACTAAGATGAAATCTGATTAGGCATATGACCGCCCCTTGATGAGGTGATCATATGCCTTTTTGATTTGAATAGAAATCACCATTGATTTATTGGAAAAAACATAATATTATAATTCTTATACGAATACTATGAATTAAAACAAACAGGGGGGAAGGTCATTGGTTTCAAAAACAACCGTTGATCCGAAAGTGATTGAAAAAATCATCAGTTCGTTGGAAACACTGGATTTCGGCACCGTTCAAATCACCGTACACGATTCCCAGATCACACAGATTGAGAAGGTCGAAAAGCACCGTTTCTCACTGAAAAGCAAAGAATCGAAGTAAAAGAGGTTTTTTAAAGGCCTTTGTTCGACATTAAATTCTCCTTAAAACATATACATATTTCATCCATTTTTTATATAATAGACCTTTAAGATCATTTCTTAGGAGGATTTTTGACATGCAAGCTACGGTTCACGAGAGTAAGCAATCGATCATGCAGCGCATTTTGACAGTCTTTGTCTTCACGCTGCTGATCGCGACTGTCGGCCTTTATATCGGCCAATTTGTTCCTGTCGCTTTGATGCTGCCGCTTTCCATTCTTGAAGTGGGGATGATTATTCTGGCCTTCTGGATGCGCAGAAGAAAAGCGGTCGGGTATGCGTTTGTATATACATTCGCTTTCATTTCCGGCATTACGTTATTTCCGATCGTCAGCCACTACGCTTCCATCGCCGGCGCCTATGTCGTGCTTGAAGCCTTTGGCTCTACATTTGTCATTTTTGCCGTTCTCGGCACAATCGGCGCAAAAATGAAGAAGGATTTATCCTTCCTGTGGTCATTTCTGCTGGTAGCGGTGCTCGCACTCGCAGTGGTGGGCATTTTCAACATTTTCAGCCCGTTAAACTCAGCGGCGATGATGGCGTATTCCGTGATTGGAACCATCGTCTTTTCCCTTTACATCTTGTATGATTTAAACCAAATCAAACACCGTCATATTACAGAGGACTTAATTCCGGTTATGGCATTGTCACTGTATCTTGACTTTATCAACTTGTTCATCAACCTGCTTCGCTTCTTTGGCATTTTAAACAGTGATGATTAATCAGAAAGCGCCTGTCATTGAGATAGGCGCTTTTTGAAATTGTTATTTATGTACAATAGCGTGACAATAGTGTCCGGCATTTTTCTATTCGTTCTGATCGGCATTGTGTTTGTAATCAGCGATATTTGTCAACGTGTTTAAAGAAAAATGCTGTAGCCTGTCCAGACCGGACGGGTTTTTTAGTCTTTAAACACGCTCAGCTTTTCAAACAGATCACCCAGCATATTTACGAACATGTCTTTTTCCTCATCGCTGTATTTTTCCATGACAGCGGAAATCTTGCTGAAATGGCCGGGCAGAAATTGCTCCAGCCGTTCTTTGCCTTCCTTTGTCAGCTCGATGCTGATTTTTCGTTTATCCTCGGTGTGATGCCTGCGGCGGACAAATTCGTCCCTCGCGAGTCCGTCAAGCAGGCCGGTAATCGTTGCTTTTGTGACGTTTGATTGCTTGGCGAGCTCCGTCGGGCTTAACGTGTGGTCCTTTGCGTCGAACAAAAGCATCAGGATTTTAAATTTTCCTTCAGACAGTCCGCGTCTGGTGAAATAATGCTCCATCACATGATTCATTTTTTTCGAGATATCAAACAAAGATAAAAATAATTCAAGAGAACCGGCGTCCACATTGGAATACGTCTCTGCATGTTCTGTTATATGCTTGTATTTCGGTAAATGTTTTAATTCCATCACAATAAGCTCCCGTACGTTTGTCGTGACACGATTATAATGGAGGGAAAATCAGAACGCAACCTGTGTTGGAGTTGATTGACAGCTGTTTGCCGAACATAGTAAGGTAATATAGTTAGGTGCCTAACTACATGCAGAGAACTGAAAAGGTGGTTATCAACATGAAACATATACTGATTGCGGGGGGCGGAATCGGCGGGCTGTCGGCAGCTATTTCTCTCAGGAGAGCAGGTTTTTCCGTCACCTTATGTGAAGCGGCTGCAGAAAACCGCAAGACCGGCGCAGGGATTCTCCAGCCGCAAAACGCACTGGCGGTGTTAAAGGAGCTGGGCGTATTTGAAGAGTGCTGCGAGCATGGATTTCAAACAGCATGGTTTAAAACATTCGATAAGCAGGGGAATCTATTATTCAAAGTCAGTGAGTCTTTCTTAGATGATAAGCTTCCGGGCCGCAATAATATTCTGCGAAAAACGTTAAATGATATTCTCATCAAGCATGCCGAAGCTTCGGGTGCAAGGATCTTGTGGGGGAAAAAGATTGTGGCTTATGAAGAAACGCCTGAAGCGGTTACTGCCATATTTGGTGATGGAGAAAAGATGCAGGCCGACATTCTGGCGGGCTTTGACGGCATTCATTCCATTGTGCGCGATGCCATGCTGCAAAAAGAAATAGAAAAAGAGTTTCTCGGCATGGGGGCGTGGCGCTTTTATATCGAGTTTCCTGATTACACATTTGAGGACGCGACATTGATGTACAGAAGCGGAGAGACACAAATCGGCGTTGTGCCTTTGGCGGAACACGCCGGTTATGTTTTCGTCCTCCAGCCTTGCGCGAGCGATTATTGGGATGAGGAAGACACCCGGTTTGATAGAGTCAAAGAGATCCTCTCAGGCTTTCCGGGGCTCAATTTTGTCACAAAGCATATGTCAAAAGAACATCCTGTCATTTTTAACAAGCTGGAGCAGGTTGCAGTGCAGGAGCCATGGTACAAAGGCCGCGTCGTCATCGGGGGAGACGCCGCCCATGCCGGAGCGCCGACCCTCGCACAAGGAGCGGCAATGGCCATCGAGGATGCCATGGTCCTCGCCGAAGAACTCAAAAACCACGATGACCTCAAAACCGCATTTCATGCATACTACGAAAGAAGAGCGCCAAGAGCGCTCAACGTGCAGGATTTATCCTCAGAAATCGTCCGCCGCGGGCTGAAAGGCCAGCCCGGAGCGGAAGAGCTGATCGGGGAGTGCTATGCGGTGTTGAGAGAAGGGTATTAAAGAGGAAAAGTCCAGAATTGAATTCTGGACTTTTTCGAATAGTTAACTTTTGGAAAAAGCTACAACTGATTTTTTGAAATTGTAGTATAATAGACTCTGATGATATCTCATATTTAAGAAAATTCACGAATAAAACTCCGAAAGTTATATGGAGTTAGAAGTTGAATCTCCATATGTGCTCCAATAAAGTAGAAAGAACTTCATTATTTTATTAATCATAGTAACTACAGCACTTCAGACTTGAAAATTATAAAATTTTTTAGCTTTGAAACATAAGTGGGAAATCAATTTGTCTTCTCTAGTGAAAATTTGGAAAAATGAACTTATATAATTAGGTTTATGTTCTGAAAATTCCTAATCATTTTACAAATGCTTTATTAAGTAATAGTGTATGTTGTTATACTTATACGAAGTTTATAGGAGGAAAAAACAATGAGATTAATATCGAAAAGAAAACTGTCAGAAACCGTTGGTTGGTCTGAGAGTGGAGGAAGACGCTGGATAAACTACTTTAATGATTATATTCCACATACTAAAAAAGGAAATAGTGTTTTATATAATGAAAGTTCCATAAATGTTTTAAAGATTATAAAACAGCTTAGTGAAAGTGGTCTAACACAAAAGGATATTCATAATTTGATAATAGAAAAGGGGTTCCCAAAGGATATTTCAGAAGTTAGTCAAATTACTAAAAATGTAAATTCTAATCTGAATGATATTCCTTTATCAAGAGACATCATGATTCCCTTTCTACAAGTGATAAGCGATAAGAAATCATATACTTCCAGTTATATAAACGAAGAGTTAACAAAAATATTTAAGTTAACTGAGGAACAAAGAACACGCTCTTATGAGAATAGTAAGGATTCAATTTTTATAACAAGGATCAGACAGGTAAGATACGGATTAAAAAAGTCAAATTACATAGAAGAAATAAGTCAATCAATATATCAGATAACACAAAGCGGTTTATCTTTGCTTAATGACAATCAAAATGAAATTCAAGAAGAAATTGAAGATATGGAGGAAGTTAAAGACCCATTTGAAGTAATGATGGAACAATTTAATGACATTAGAAAGGAATTGGCAAAATCAATTATTCAAAAGATTAAAAAGGCGCATTGGAAAAAACTCGAATATATTATTGTGGAACTACTAGTTGCTATGGGTTATGGTGACGGTAAAATTACAGGAAAAACAAATGATGGTGGAATTGACGGTATCATAAAAGAGGACAAATTAGGATTAGATAATATTTATCTTCAAGCGAAACGGTGGGATAATTCTATTGGAAGAGAATTGGTTCAAAGTTTCTCGGGTGCTCTTGACGACATGGGTGCTAAGAAGGGAGTTTTTATAACTACTTCGCACTTCACGAAAAATGCGATCGAATATGCAGAACGTTTACAAAGTAAGAAAATAGTTCTTATTGACGGTGAGACTCTTGCAAAACTTATGATTGATTATGACATAGGAGTAAGTGTTAAAGAAAAATTTATCGTAAAGAAAATTGATTTTAGTTATTTTGATGAGGAGTAAATATCTTATCTGAGCTTAAACATTTTTATTTTAGTTCAAGTAAATAAATTGAAATTTTAATTAATAGAAATTGTTTATTGTTAGGTTTTCTAAACCCTATCTCTAACTAATTATAAGTTAATTAGTTGGGAAAGAGAAAAGGAAAATGCCACTAGACTGATAGGGAATATAAAAGGAGCTTGAAAAACAACAAGCTCTTTTTATATTTAGACCATTCTTTCTAAATGCTTCTTCTCCTGATATGCCAAAATAATGCTACTTTTAATATAACTTTATGGACAGTATCAAAGGTTAAGGAGACATTAAATGACGTTTCTTTCTCCTTATCTCTATTCTTCAACAATTTTGCTAATTATCTTGTTTACAATCTCCTTCAAATCATCAGGCTTATAAAACTCCACCGGCGAACTGCCCTTCTCAAACGAAATCGTCTCCGCTTCAATCAGCGCGACATAGCGCCCGTTCACCTTCGCAAGATGAATTGATTCGCCAAAATCAGCTAGCAATCCTTTAATCTCGGTTTCTCCGACTTTCATTTTCAGCTCGGCTTCCGGCGTGTGCTCGATGATCTGGGCGGAGGCTTCGATCACTTGATGCGTGTCGAGGCGTTCTTGGATTTCCCGTTTTTCGCTCGCTTCCCAGATTTCGATGTCTTGTTCAAACTGTTTAAGCTCTTCACTGTTATCCTCAAATGTCTCATAGACGTGCTCCTGCACCATGTTCATGACCTGAGTTTTCATGATTTCCGGCATTGATTCGCCGTACTCAACGAATTTCAGGAAATCCTCGAAATAGCGGGCATGCGAGGCTTGGTGGATTTTCAGCTCGCCTTCCTCGACCATTCCTTCCTCCGGCATGAACGGGTATTGGATACTCTTCATGTTTTTTGTCGTGATGGCCATTTCGACTTTTTTAATGAGGGAAGACGCATCTGAGATGCGGGCGACCTTCGGCTCAAAATCACATTTCATAATGAAGACAAATGACTCGTCGAAGTATTTTCTCGGCACAGCCGAAGCGACTAAGAACACACCGCCGCGGACCGCGCTTGTATCTAGGTACGTGCGGACGAACTGTTCGCTCAGCTCGTTAAAGTCCTCTTTTGTTTCCGCCAGGCGCGCGCGGTTGAACATGTTGTAGTTCGGGTTGGAATCCAGCTCGTGGCCGGGTTCGACGATAAAATGGCCGATTTTCGTCGGCACCTGCTCGGATTGCGGATGGCGGTCGGCTTTCCGTTTGACGATTTTTTTCAGCTCTCCGTCAAGAAAGTCCTTCAGTTCGCTTTCTTCAAATTCCTCTGTATCAAGGGTCTGGAAGTGCTTGAATTGCTTGTTTGCCTGCTCATCCTTGCCCTCCACCTGTATGACATAAAAGGATAAAAATCGAATTTCAAAATCCATATATGAACTCACCTTATTTGCGTATTGTACAGCTTCTCAAGTATAGAAAAAACAATGATCAGGCGTCAATCAGAGAAATGGAATAATCGTCACCATGAAAGGGAAATGTAGTCAGATAGAAAGCATTACATACGAAAGGAATGGTTCGATGAAGGAAACAAGCCCGATTCCTCAGCCGAAGACGTTTGGACCGCTCGGCAATCTTCCTTTAATTGATAAAGATAAACCGACCCTGTCACTGATCAAATTGGCGGACGAGCAAGGCCCCATTTTTCAAATTCACACACCGGCGGGCACGACAATTGTGGTGTCCGGCCATGAACTCGTGAAAGAAGTTTGTGATGAAGAGCGTTTCGATAAAAGCATTGAAGGCGCTTTGGAAAAAGTTCGCGCGTTTTCCGGTGACGGATTGTTTACAAGCTGGACGCATGAGCCCAACTGGAGAAAAGCGCACAACATTCTGATGCCGACGTTCAGCCAGCGGGCCATGAAGGATTATCATGAAAAAATGGTCGATATCGCTGTTCAGCTGATTCAAAAGTGGGCCAGGCTCAATCCGAACGAAGCAGTCGACGTCCCCGCGGATATGACCCGGCTGACGCTGGACACGATCGGGTTATGCGGATTTAACTATCGTTTTAACAGCTACTACAGAGAAACGCCTCATCCGTTTATCAACAGCATGGTGCGCGCGCTGGATGAAGCGATGCACCAGATGCAGCGGCTTGATGTTCAGGATAAACTCATGGTCAGAACAAAGCGCCAATTCCACCACGATATACAAACGATGTTTTCGTTAGTCGACAGCATTATTGCAGAGCGCAAGGCGGATGGGGATCAGGATGAAAAAGACTTGCTCGCCCGGATGCTGAAGGTGGAAGATCCGGAGACCGGGGAGAAGCTTGATGATGAAAACATCCGTTTTCAGATCATTACATTTTTAATTGCCGGCCATGAAACAACGAGCGGCCTGCTTTCGTTTGCAATCTACTTTTTATTGAAGCATCCCGACAAATTGAAAAAGGCGTATGAAGAGGTCGACCGGGTGCTTACGGATGCAGCGCCGACCTATAAACAAGTGCTTGACCTGAAATACATCCGGATGATTTTAAATGAATCATTGCGTCTATGGCCGACGGCTCCGGCTTTCAGCCTTTATCCAAAGGAAGATACGGTCATTGGCGGAAAATATCCGATCACAACCAAGGACAGAATTTCTGTCTTGATTCCGCAGCTTCACCGCGATCAAGACGCATGGGGAGCTGATGCTGAGGAATTCCGTCCAGAACGGTTCGAACATCAGGACCAAGTGCCTCATCATGCTTACAAGCCGTTCGGGAATGGACAGAGAGCCTGTATTGGCATGCAGTTCGCCCTGCATGAGGCTACACTTGTGCTTGGCATGATTTTAAAATATTTCACTTTGATTGATCATGAGAATTATGAGCTTGATATCAAACAAACGCTGACACTTAAGCCCGGTGATTTTCACATCCGGGTTCAAACACGAAATCAGGAAGCGATTCATGCCGGCGTTCCGTCTGAGGAAAAAGCGGCGCACGACGATGAACAAAAGGGCAAACAGGAAACGAAAAGTGCTTCGGTTATCGGCCTCAACAACCGGCCGCTACTCGTATTGTACGGCTCTGATACAGGCACCGCGGAAGGCGTCGCCCGGGAGCTTGCAGATACAGCCAGTCTTCACGGCGTAAGGACTGAGGTTGCGCCCTTGAACGATCAGATTGGAAAGCTGCCGAAAGAGGGAGCTGTTGTGATCGTCACCTCTTCCTACAATGGAAAACCGCCAAGCAATGCGGGACAGTTTGTGCAGTGGCTTGAAGAAATACAGCCGGGTGAGCTTGAGGGTGTCCATTATGCGGTGTTTGGCTGCGGAGATCATAACTGGGCAAGCACGTATCAGTATGTACCCCGAACCATTGACGAGCAGCTAGCGGAAAAAGGGGCGACCCGTTTTTCTGCACGCGGAGAGGGCGATGTGAGCGGTGATTTTGAAGGACAGCTTGACCAGTGGAAAAAAAGCATGTGGTCGGACGCCATCAAAGCCTTCGGACTCGAGCTTAATGAAAATGCTGATAAGGAGAGAAGCACGCTGAGCCTTCAGTTTGTCAGGGGGCTGGGAGAATCCCCATTAGCCCGGTCGTATGAAGCGGTTCACGCATCCATTGCGGAAAATCGTGAACTCCAGTCCGCAGACAGTGGGCGCAGCACCCGCCATATTGAAATTGCGCTGCCTTCTGGCGTCGAATACCGGGAGGGCGATCACCTTGGCGTTCTGCCAAGGAACAGCCGGACAAATGTCAGCCGGATTCTTCACAGATTCGGCTTAAAAGGAACTGACCAAGTTACACTGACGGCAAGCGGGCGCAGCTCGGGGCATCTGCCTTTGAATCGGCCTGTCAGCCTGCATGATCTGTTCAGCTACAGCGTCGAGGTGCAGGAAGCGGCAACAAGGGCGCAAATACGGGAGCTGGCCGCATTTACCGTCTGCCCGCCTCATAAACGTGAATTGGAAGATATGACAGAAGAGGGCGTTTATCAGGAACAAATTTTGAAAAAACGGATTTCCATGCTGGATCTGCTCGAACAATATGAAGCATGTGAAATGCCGTTTGAACGGTTTTTAGAGCTTTTACGCCCGTTAAAACCGCGGTATTATTCGATTTCAAGCTCTCCGCGGGTGAATCCGGAACAAGCCTCGATAACTGTAGGCGTTGTGCGCGGGCCGGCTTGGAGCGGACGCGGCGAATACCGCGGAGTGGCATCGAATGACTTGGCGGAGCGGAAGGCGGGAGATGATGTCGTGATGTTTGTCCGCACACCGGAATCCCGATTTCAGCTTCCGGAAGACCCTGAAACACCAATCATCATGGTGGGGCCGGGAACAGGGGTTGCGCCATTCCGCGGATTCCTGCAAGCCCGGTCAGCTTTAAAACGCGAGGGGAAAACGCTCGGTGAAGCCCATCTTTATTTTGGCTGCAGAAATGACCGCGATTTTATTTACCGGGATGAGCTTAAGCAGTTTGAACAAGACGGAATTGTTACTGTGCACACGGCTTATTCCCGTAAAGAAGGCATACCGAAAACGTACGTTCAGCACCTCATGGCGGAACATGCGGAAACCTTAATTTCGATTCTCGACCGCGGCGGCCGGCTTTATGTATGCGGTGACGGCAGCAGGATGGCGCCTGATGTGGAGGCCGCGCTGCAAAACGCGTATCAGTCTGTTCATGGCACCAGTGGAGAAGAAGCGCAAAACTGGCTCAAACATCTGCAGGAAACAGGCATGTATGCAAAGGATGTCTGGTCGGGGATTTGATTGTTTTTACAAAGGACTGGAAAGATCCAGTCCTTTTGTTATGTCCTTTTTAAAAAAATGTGATCTCGCTAAACGTCTGTGCATACAATAACCACAGTCCGCCTGATGGGCGGGCTGTCCTTAAGACCTATTTTTCGTTTTTGCTAGTTTATGTTATTCTTATACTCGGTATCTATTTCTTTTTTTCCAAAAGCGGGCATGACAAAAGAAACCTTTTTTATTTACGAGAAAAAAGTGAAACGAATTGAGGGCTTCTTTCGTCCAGTGTTTGGTTTGAAATAGGTGTAATAGAACTGGTATGGTGCAAAACGTAAATATCCCGGTTAGCGCGGTATATTTATTTGTTGTGTGATGCCTTGATTTTGTTTGGAAAGAAGGAATTGGAAGACAGGATAAAAAGAGAAGGTAAAAGTAAATAAAGACTTAAAGTGTTTAAGAAAGTAGAGGTTGCCATGAAGAAACTTTTTTCTTACAAACTTAGCTTTTTTGTGTTGGCTGTTATACTGTTTTGGGCAAAAACGTATTTATCCTACAAAACAGAGTTTAACCTTGGGGTAAAAGGCACAACCCAAGAAATCCTTTTGGTGTTTAACCCGTTCTCAAGCGCCGTCTTCTTTTTAGGACTGGCTTTGCTTGCGAAAGGGCGAAAATCGGCTATTATCATGCTGATTATTGATTTTGTGATGACGTTCATTTTATATGCAAATATTTTATTCTATCGTTTCTTTGATGATTTCTTAACGTTCCCGAACATTAAACAGTCCGGCAACGTCGGAAACATGGGAGACGGTATTTTCAGCATCATGGCCGGTCATGATATTTTCTATTTCTTAGATATTATCATCTTGATTGCGGTACTGATCTGGAGACCTGAATTCAAAGAATTCAAAATGAAAAAACGTTTTGCGTCTTTGGTGATTCTTTCCGGGGTCGCACTGTTTTTCATCAACCTGCATTTTGCGGAAAAAGACCGCCCGCAGCTGCTGACAAGAACGTTTGACCGCAATTATATCGTAAAATACTTAGGTCTTTACAATTACACCATTTATGACGGTGTGCAGACGGCTCAAACAGAAACGCAAAGAGCGTATGCAAGCAGCGATGATTTGACAAGTGTCGAGAATTACACGACGTCACATTACGCGAAGCCGAACGCTGAGTACTTTGGTTCTGCCAAAGGCAAAAACATCATTAAGATTCACCTGGAAAGCTTCCAGTCGTTCCTGATTGATTACAAGCTGAACGGTGAAGAAGTTACGCCATTCTTAAATAAACTGGCCCACGGCGGCGAAGACGTCACGTACTTCGATAACTTCTTCCATCAGACAGGTCAGGGTAAAACATCTGATGCCGAGCTGACAATGGATAACTCGATCTTCGGTCTTCCGGAAGGCTCCGCATTTGTAACAAAAGGCGAAAACACGTACCAGTCGCTTCCTGCGATTTTGGATCAGAAGGAAGGCTATACAAGCGCCGTCCTGCACGGTGACTACAAATCGTTCTGGAACCGCGATCAGATTTACAAACATATCGGCTATGACAAATTTTTCGACGCAAGCACGTATGACATGTCAGAAGAAAACATCATTAATATGGGGCTCAAGGATAAGCCGTTCTTTACAGAATCGATTCCAAAACTTGAATCTCTGAAAAAGCCGTTTTACGCGCATTTGATTACCTTGACAAACCATTATCCGTTTAACTTGGATGAAAAAGACGCGACGATTAAGAAAGCGACGACTGGCGATAATACAGTCGACAGCTACTTCCAGACTGCCCGTTACCTTGACGAGTCCCTTGAGCAATTCTTCAAGGAACTGAAGGATGCAGGTCTGTATGACAACTCAGTCATCATGATTTACGGTGACCACAATGGGATTTCTGAAAACCATAACCGCGCGATGAAAGAAATTCTCGGAAAAGAGATCACAGATTATCAAAACGCGCAAAACCAGCGTGTGCCTCTGATGATCCGCATTCCTGGCAAAAAAGGCGGAGTGAACCATACGTATGGCGGCGAAATTGACGTCATGCCGACACTTCTTCACTTGCAAGGTATTGATTCTGAGAAATATATCAACTTCGGTACCGATTTATTCTCTAAAGACCACGACGACACAGTGGCGTTTAGAAACGGCGACTTCGTAACGCCGAAGTACACATCTGTCGACAATATCATCTATGATACGAAGACAGGTAAAGAAGTAAAAGCGAATGAAGATACGAAGAACCTGAAAACGAGAGTGACACAGCAGCTGAAGCTTTCAGACAGTGTCCTTTACAAAGACTTGCTGAGATTCCATAAACTCAGTGACTTTAAAACTGTTGATCCTTCTGATTATCATTACGGCAAGGAACAAGATATCGAATAAGACAAAGAAGAGCCTTGAGCGGGCGCATTGCCGCGCTCAGGGCTCTTTTTTTGTGTGGTTACATAACCAAGTTGAAAAAATAGATTCTATTTGGTCACCAAGGCCGCCTCTCTCTCATATCATTACAGTAGATTTTGAAACCGGTATTGGAATCGGACAAATTATCGGGGAAATGCCTTGATAGATTGTAAGGAGGTACCAAGGTTTCGAACTCAATATTCATAGAGATGAGGGGTAGAGATGAAAGCGGTCATTCTCTGCGGCGGAAAAGGAACGAGAATGAGTGAGGTCACGAATGAACTTCCTAAACCGCTCGCCATGATAGGCGGAAAACCGATTCTATGGCATATTATGAAAATCTATCAGTACTACGGAGTGAACGAGTTTATTCTGCTTTTAGGCTACAAAGGAGAAAAAATCAAAGAATATTTTCTGAACTACGAATGGAAGCACAACAGCCTCACGCTCGACAGTTCTACAGGAGAGGTGCAGATGCTGGGACAGCCTGAAACGTGGAAAATCACATTTTTGGAGACAGGGGAAGACACGCTGACAGCCGGAAGAATCTTGCAGGCGAAGGACTACATCGGCGATGAAACGTTTATGCTCACCTATGGGGACGGGCTGGCCAATATCAATCTTTTTCATCTCATCAGCTATCATCAGACAAAGGGTGCTGCCGCGACTGTCACCGGCATTGATAAAGTCTCGCAGTTCGGCACCTTAACGGTTGAGGATGGCATAGCGAAAACATTTTCTGAAAAGACATCGAGTGACGGCATCATCAATGGCGGATTTTTCGTTCTCAATCCAAAGGTTTTCGATTATTTGCCGAAGGACGGAAACGCCATGTTCGAAGATGAACCGCTGAAGAACCTTGCGAAAGACGGTGAACTTGCCGTGTATCGCCATTACGGATTTTGGACGGCAATCGATACGTATAAAAATCTTTTGGAAGTCAACAAGCTGTGGGATCAAGGACAACATGTATGGAAGGTATGGTGAACTGATTTGAGTTTCTGGAAAAATAAAAACGTATTTGTCACGGGTTGTACAGGTCTTTTAGGAAGCTATTTGGTGAAAGAGCTGATCGAACAGGGCGCAAACGTGACGGGGCTTGTCAGAGATCATGTGCCTCAGTCCAATCTTTATCAGGGAGAACATGTGAAGAAAATGAACATCGTGCAGGGCGCTCTTGAAGATTTGCCCGTGATTGAACGCGCACTTGGCGAGTATGAAATCGACACGGTGTTTCACCTCGCTGCACAAGCGATTGTCGGCGTAGCGAACCGCAACCCGGTTTCCACTTTTGAAGCGAATATTCTCGGCACGTGGAATGTTCTTGAGGCCTGCCGGAAGCATCCGTTAATCAAGCGTGTCATTGTCGCGTCAAGCGATAAAGCATACGGTGATCAAGAAAACCTTCCGTACGATGAAGATATGCCGCTGCAAGGCAAGCATCCGTACGACGTATCGAAAAGCTGCGCGGATCTGATCAGCCATACGTATTTTCACACCTATGGCCTGCCGGTCTGTATTACGCGCTGCGGAAATCTGTACGGCGGCGGGGATTTGAACTTCAACCGCATCATTCCGCAGACGATTCAGCTTGTGCTAAACGGGGAAGCTCCCGAAATCCGCAGCGACGGCACCTTTGTCCGCGACTATTTCTATATTGAAGATGCCGTTCAGGCTTATCTGCTTCTGGCGGAGAAAATGGAGGAACACAACCTCGCCGGGGAAGCCTTTAACTTCAGCAATGAGATTCAGCTGACTGTGCTTGAGTTAGTCGAGAAAATATTAAAGAAAATGAACAGCAATCTAAAGCCGAAGGTGCTGAATCAGGGAAGCAATGAAATCAAGCACCAATATTTATCTGCGGAAAAAGCGAGAAAGCTGCTGAATTGGACACCTGCTTACACCATTGATGAAGGACTTGAAAAAACCATTGCGTGGTACACAGAATTCTTCAAAAAGTAACGCGAAATGAGGTGAACATACCGTGACGAGCGCCTATTGCACCGTTTTATCAAAAGGAAGATTATATCAGGCAGTCGCCTTATTTAAGTCTTTAGCGCAAGTCGATCAAGACAGCCCCATTTTTACGCTTTGTATGGATGATGACACGCACCGCGTATTGCAGAAATTGAATCTGAAGCAGCTGACACTTGTACCGGTGTCAGCGCTTGAAAATGAAACGCTCCTGAAGCTGAAGGATACACGGGATCAAAGCGAATACTGCTGGACGATGAAGCCGATCTTTCTGCAAGCTGTGCTGAACAGCAATCCCGAACTGGAACGGGTGACGTATATTGACGGAGATCTATTTTTCTACGCCGACCCGTCACCGATATTTGCGAACCAGCCGGACTGCTCGGTGCTTCTTTCCCGGGGCGATATTATCATCCCTTCCTTTGAGAGAGAGCAAATTGATATGCTGCAGCGTCTGTTAGGCAGATATAACTCGGGCTTTATCAGCTTTAAACATGATAAAGCAGGAACGGACTGTCTGGAGTGGTGGAAGGAGCGCTGTCTTGAGGAGTGTAAAAATGCGCCGGGTGAAGGGAAATTCGGGGATCAGGGCTATTTGGATTATATGTCTGAGCTGTTTCCGAATGTGTGTGACATTACGACACCAGGTGTGAACATTGGCCATTGGAATTACGGACAGCATACGTTTTCCTGGAAGGATGGCCGAATTGTGCTGGAAGATGGAAACCCGCTGATCTTCTATCATTTCAGCGGATATCGAATCGTCAGCATCAATGAAATCAAACAGATTCACGAAACAACACGCACAGACCTGCCGTTCGTGCATGAGCTGTACCAGCAGACCCTGCCGCATATCATTCAGCATATCAAAGCGCTTGACCCTGAATTTAACGGTTTTGCTTCAAAAGATGATAACAAATAAATGATTAAATACAGGAAGTGAAAATGAAGTGAAAGCAAGCGTTATTATTCCTGCATATAATTCAAAGGAGCGCCTCTATAACAGCCTTCTGTCTTTAAACCAGCAGGAGTGCGATGAAGAGTTTGAGGTCATCGTAGCGGATAATGGCTCTGAGGACGGGACGCTCTCGATGCTCAAATCGTTTCAAGCGGACTTTCCGCTGATTTTTGTACGGATTAAAGAAAACAGGGGCATTGCATACGGAAGAAATCAGGCGGTCCGCAATGCCAGAGGAGATATTCTGATATTTCATGACAGCGATATGCTTGCTGCCAAAGATCTTGTGGCAAAGCATATCAAAGCGCATGAAAACAAAGAAAATCTTGTTGTGTGCGGTTTATTTTGGAAAAGGATCTACAGCTATTATTATGAGCGCTTTGAAGATGAACATAAGAAGCAGCTCGCAAAGTTGTATGATGAAATGCCGAAAAAAGACAAACAAAAGCTTCTGGCGGAAGCGGATATCAAAAACGAAAGCTTTCTGGACCAAAGCTTTGACCTTGATACCGATTTTATTGACGTGCTGAAGCGGATACTGGATGAATACGGCGATGACTTAAAGGGCTACCATATGCCGTGGCGTTTTTTTATCACAAACAATTCATCAGTAAAACGAAAGCATGTGGCTGATCTCGGTTTGTTTGACGAAGGCATTGTGCGGTACGGGTTTGAGGATTATGATCTTGGGATCAGGCTCCATCAGGCCGGACTCACGTTCAGGCTGCACCGCGATATTGTCAGCGTTCATCAGGAGCACCCGAGCAATTGTCAGTCAGTAGACGATATCAGAGCAAACATTGCCTATATGTGCGACAAATATAACAACATTCAGTCATTAGACGTTCATCTTGCCTTTAACGGCCCATTCCCTCCGGACATGACCAACAGGATCATGGATGATATTCATAAGCTGCTGGACTCGAAGAAATACGACATGCTGCTGCATCTGTTTCTTGAGCTGCTCCATGTCGTGAAGGATCGCAATCTGGACCCGGATTGGCAGAAAAAAACACCGCGGGTGACTGCGAAAAGCTTTGATTTGCAAGCCGTTCAAAAGCTTCTGCCAAAAGCGAAGAAGAAGCTTGGCGTAAACGATTTTGCCAATGCGCTGTATGCGCTTGTCAATGATATACTGCACGTGGATCTTAGATAAATGGATGTGGTATGGTGAGTCAATTTCATTTTTCAACAATAGTGTCAAGGACGCACATCTTTAAACTGATGCCTATGATTCATTCCCTCCATGAGCATTGCGATGATTTTCATTTATATGTGCTGTGTGTCGATCAGAAGGCATATGAATTGCTACAGCACGTGCCATGGGAGCATGTCACCTTTGTGCAGCTTCATGAAATGGAAGATCCGGAGCTATTGGAAGCGAAAAGCAACAGAACGTTCCATGAGTATTGCTGGACACTGAAGCCCGCATTTTTGTTCCATGTCATGAGCCAGTGGGATGACGCCGAATATTATGCCCATATGGATACCGATCTATTTTTCTTTTCTGATCCAGCGCGTATTTTTGCCGAAAATCCGGCGGCTTCACTGTATTTGACCGATCACCGCAACTCGCCGCGGTTCATGTCTTATTATGAGCGGACCGGGCGTTTTAACACAGGCTTTGTCGGCGCCCGGAATACGGAAGAAGCCTATCAAGCGGTGTGGCAGTGGAGACAGGATTGCATTGAATATTGCACGGTGGAAATGAATACGAAAAGAAAGACGTACGGCGATCAAAGGTATGTGGAGAAGTGGCCGGCGCAGTATCAGGGTGTGCATGTTGTCAAATCAACCGGAGCCAATACGGCGCTTTGGAATATAGAAAACTATCAGGTGACTCAAAAGGACGGCCGCGTTTATCTAGATGAAACGCCGCTGATTTTCTATCATTTCTCCGGATTCACATTGGTGACGGAGAACGAATTTAATCTTTGCTGGTATTACCGCATTGAAGACGAAGCGACAATTGAAATGATTTATATGCCGTATGTGTTAAACCTGAAAAGATGGATTGACGAAATACAGGCGGCATTTCCGGACTTTGCGGACGGTTTTATCCCGAAGCACGCGGTGCCGGACACTCATTTTATTCAGCTTGATTAAAAAACCCCTGCCAGGCGGCAGGGGTTTTTTTCAGCTATGCCATTCTCTCAGTTTCTGATCACTCGGCAAAAGAAACGCGAGGATGCCAAGAATCGGGAGAAACGAAATGGCAATCATGGTCGGGGTCAGTCCCGCAGCATCAATGAGAGCGCCAAGCGCCACAGCGCCGATTGCTCCCATACCGAAGGCGAGGCCGACGGTTAAACCGGACATCGTGCCGATCTTTCCGGGGACAAGCTCCTGTGCATACACAACTGTTACGGAAAAGCTCGACATGAGAACCAAGCCGATCAAAGCGAGTACCCCATAGGCCAGAACCGGGCCGGCAAATGGAAGCAGAATCGCCAGCGGCGCTGAGCACAGCAGCGAGCCGAGAATGACAACTCGTTTTCCGAAACGGTCTGCGAGCGGGCCGCCGAGAAAGGTTCCGACAGCGCCAAACAGCAAAAAGACGAAAATATAGCTCTGAGCCTGCTGAATGCTTACGTGATATGTATCCATCGCGTAAAACGTGTAAAAGTTGCCGATCGCACTCGTATACCAAGAACGCGCGAAAATCAAAAAGATAATAATAATAAGAGCGGTTATAACGGACTTGGTGACAGACGAGTTTTGTTCAGCGGCTTTCTTTTGGGTGCCCTGCTTCTGTGCAAGACTGCCGAGCCGAGCGGCGTACCATTTTGCAATATAAAGCAGAAACATAACGGCGAGCGCGGCTACAAGTGTAAACCAGACAGCACCGAATTGTCCGAGCGGGACAAGGATCAGCGCGGTAATCAGGGGCGCCATCGCTTGGCCTGAGTTTCCTCCGACCTGATAAATGGACTGGGCAAGCCCGCGTTTTGCGCCGGCGGCCATATAAGCCACACGGGAGCCTTCCGGATGAAAAATAGCGGAGCCTAATCCGATGAAAAACACACAGCACAAGATCGTCACAAATGACGGGGCAAATGCAAGGCCCAATATGCCGAGCATGCTGGCAGTCAGCCCGATCGGCAGGGCGTACGGCCGCGGCCGTTTATCCGTATACCAGCCGACGACAGGCTGCATGACGGATGACACCATGTTTAACGTAAAAGCGATGATGCCAAGCTGTGTGAACGTCAAACTCATGGAGCGTTCCAAAATCGGGAACATGGCCGGAATCACAGCCTGAAGCGAATCGTTGAGCATGTGGCAGATTCCGATGATAAACAAAATCGGATACACGGTAGTGCCGGGTTTTTGAACAGGTTTTTCCTTCAGCGGGGCGGCAATAGCCAAATGATTCTCCTCCTAACATATATCACCAATGCATACCACCATATTATTCATAAGGTGAAGGATTTATCAAGAGGAAAAAAGACGCCTTTTGGAAAGAAGCAGCACCCGCAGCCAAAAAACATTAACAGTTGATGATTGGTTTTTCGATTTTCAGAATTTGATATAGCTCTTCAAGCTTACGGATATGATACGTCGGCACAACCTCTGTTTCAGTGAGATTCATGCCAGAATTAAGCCAGCAAGTATCAATTCCGGCGAGCTGTCCGCCTTTGATATCCGCTGTCAGCGAATCGCCGATGATTAAGGTGTGCTCCGCTGAAAAATGGGGAATTCGTTCAAACACATAGTCGAAGTACTCTTTCATCGGCTTTTGAAAACCTGTGTCTTCAGAAACGAAAATGTCCTTGAAGAACGGAAATAATCCTGAATCTCTGAGACGCTTATACTGAGTTCTGGAAACGCCGTTTGTCACGATATACAAATCAAAATGCTGTTCCAGTTTTGTGATGAGATCAAAAGCCCCGTCCATAAGCTGGTGCCCTTCTTCAAGAAAACGGCGATATTTCTGGTCCAGCAGCACTTCGTCTGCTTCATAGCCATATTCCTTGAACAAAGCGGAAAAGCGGGTGGTCATCACTTCATCGCGAGTCATGTTTCCGCCTTCAAAGGCTCTCCATAGGCCTTGATTAATTGTTTGATAACGGGATTCCATTTCATCGGTAAGCGGAATGTTCTGATCTTCAAACAGCAGGCGCAGCGCTGATTTTTCTGCCGCTGTAAAATCCAAAATGGTATTATCTACATCAAATAATAAAGTGCGGTATGGTTTCAAGGCTGGTCTTCCTTTCTGTATGTATACTCAAAGTATAGCACACGCAAAAAAGAAAAAAGCCGGCGAATTGGACGTTTGAAATGTCCGCACCGACGGCTTACAATTATTTGTTTAATAAGCTCTGTTTTTTTGCATAAAGGAAATAAACGATTGTTCCGACGGCGATCCAGATGACAAATGAAAGCCATGTGATGCCTGGAAGGCTGTACATAAACCAAAGGCATATTCCAGCGCTGATGATTGGCACAACCGGAACGAACGGCACCCTGAAGGAGGCTTTGATTTCCGGGTGTTTCTTTCTTAACACAATCACAGCGATCGAAATGACAGTAAATGCCGCAAGCGTTCCCATGTTCACAAGGTGCGCAAGTGTGCCGAGATTAATAAATCCTGCGATTCCCGCCGCGACGATTCCTGTCAGCCATGTGTTGCGGAACGGCGTTTTGAATGACGGATGAATCTTTGCGAACAATCCCGGCAAAAGACCGTCTCTGCTCATGGCAAAGGTTAAACGGACCTGGGCATACAGCAATGCGAGCATCACTGTTGTGATTCCGATGATAGCGCCGACAGAAATAATTCCCGCAACCGCATCCTGGCCGACGAATTTAAGCGCAAAGGACACCGGATCACCGACATTTAATTTGGCATAAGGCATCATACCTGTCAAAACAAGCGATACCGTGATGTACAAAATGGTGCAGACGGCCAGAGCTGAAATGATGCCGATCGGCATATTTTTTTGCGGATGCTTCACTTCTTCTGAAGCGTTGGAAACTGCGTCAAATCCGAGATACGCGAAGAAAACCGTTGCCGCGCTGACAATGACGCCTTTCATTCCAAACGGCATAAAAGGAGTCCAGTTATCCGGTTTGACATAACCGAAGCCGACAATAATGAACAATAAAATAATTCCGATTTTCATCAGCACGATCACGTTGTTGAAGCGTGTACTTTCTTTGACACCTCTGCTGACAATTGCAGTGATGAGGAGAATAATAACCGCAGCCGGAAGGTTAAACACGGCGCCCGGCGAGCTTCCCGGAGCTCCTGTCAGCGCAGCCGGAATATGAAAGTTAAAGCCGGCGAGCAGCGATTGAAAGTATGAAGACCAGCCCGTGGCAACCGCCGACAGCGCAATGACATATTCAAGCATGAGATCCCATCCGATTAAAAAGGCGAGCAGCTCTCCAAGTGTGATATAGGAGTATGAGTACACGCTTCCTGAAATCGGAATCGAAGACGAAAACTCAGCATAACAGAAGGCGGCAAGCGCACAGGCGAGACCCGCTAAAATGAACGATAAGATCAGGGCAGGACCGGCACCGGTCGCGGCCACAGTTCCTGTAATAACGAAAATCCCAGTGCCGATGACACACCCGATACCGAGAAGTGTTAAATCAAATGCGCTTAAAGTACGGGCGAGGCTTTTTGACTGGCTCTGCGCATTTAATGTTTCAAGCGGTTTTTTTCTAAATAATGAACTCATAAAAAGTTCCTCCTGGAAAATTCAAAATATTCTAATCATTATATACATTTCTCGTTGTATTATATTGTCGAAATTTGACGCCGTCAATCATATATTTTTCTGCTTTAAACGATAGAAGCTAAAAAGCGTTGTCGTATCATAATATAGTAATTTTTACAAACGGGATATTGAATTTTGCTGATGGTGAACCGATAGAAATGATAGATTGGCCATATTTTGATTTGCTGTTAAAAAGGAGATGCTGACCATGTTTCAATATGAAGAATTAAACAAACAATTTATTGGCGGAAAATGGCAGGAGGGCAGCAGCCCAAATGTATTGGAAAACAAAAATCCTTATACTCATAAAACAATCACATCCTTTCAAAAAGCGACTGCTGATGATGTAGATGAAGCGTACCGGGCAGCGGCTTTGGCAAAGAAAAAATGGGATGCGGTCAACCCATTCGAAAAAAGAGCAATCTTAGAAAAAGCCGTTACGTATATTGAAGAGAATGAAGAAGCCATCATTTATTTGATTATGGAAGAGCTGGGCGGCACAAGGCTGAAAGCCGCTTTTGAAATCGGACTCGTGAAAAATATCATGAAAGAAGCGGCGACGTTCCCTGTCCGCATGGAAGGGAAAATTCTTCCTTCTACAATAGACGGCAAGGAAAACAGATTATATCGCGTGCCGGCAGGTGTTGTCGGTGTCATCAGTCCTTTTAACTTCCCATTCTTTTTATCTATGAAATCAGTAGCGCCGGCACTCGGAGCAGGCAATGGCGTCGTGTTGAAGCCGCACGAAGAAACACCGATTTGCGGCGGTACGCTGATTGCGAAGATTTTTGAAAGCGCGGGCGTTCCGAAAGGACTGCTGAATGTTGTTGTCACTGACATTGCAGAAATCGGTGACAGCTTTGTCGAACATCCGGTGCCGCGGATCATCTCATTTACAGGATCTACGAAAGTGGGGAGCTACATCGGCCAGCTCGCGATGAAGCACTTTAAAAAGCCGCTTCTTGAGCTTGGCGGAAACAGCGCCTTTATCGTGCTTGAAGATGCTGATATCGAATATGCAGTCAATGCGGCAGTGTTCAGCAGATTTACCCATCAAGGCCAGATTTGTATGTCAGCCAATCGCGTACTGGTTCACTCATCAATTTATGATCAATTCCTTGAGCTGTATCAGGCAAAAGTGGAATCGCTGAAAGTTGGCGACCCGATGGACCCTGATACGATTATCGGGCCTTTAATCAACAGCAGGCAGACTGACGGGTTAATGAAATCTGTTGAGAAAGCGATTGAAGAAGGGGCTGTTCCAGTGAAGCTTGGCGGATTTAACGGGACGATCGTGGAGCCGACCATCTTAAAAGACGTAAAACCGTTTATGAGCATTGCCAAGGAAGAGCTGTTCGGGCCAGTCGTCTCCTTCATGAAGTTTGATTCAGAAGACGAAGCGGTGGATATCGCGAATGATACCCCATTTGGCTTAAGCGGAGCCGTACATACCTCAAATCTTGAACGCGGCGTGGCTTTTGCGAAACGGATTGAAACGGGCATGATCCATGTTAATGACACGACGATTAATGATGAACCGAATGTGGCCTTCGGCGGTGAAAAGCAATCTGGCCTCGGCCGATTAAATGGCGAATGGAGCCTTGAAGAATTTACGACGCTGAAATGGATTTCGGTTCAGCACGAAAAACGAAGCTTCCCTTACTAATAAAAGGAGTGATTGGAATTGAGCATAAGAACGGAAAATGAAACAGCAGATCTTCTAGACGCATTTGTGAAAGTAGCCCCTTATTTAAACAGCCTGGTTCAGGATGATATTACAATCGGCATTTATGATACGGAGAAATTGCTGGTAAATATTCCGGCAAAAACCTTTTCCCTTAACGTAAAAGCCGGAGATCCGCTGCAAGAAGGAGATATCATCACAGACGCGATTCGCAGCAATCAGAAAAAAACGAGCATGGTGCCGAAGGAGTTGTTCGGCTTTCCATTAATCGCACGCGCCATCCCGCTTCATGACCAGAACGGAAGAGTGATTGGGGGAGTGGGCCTCGGCACGAGTCTTGAGGAGTCCTCTAAGCTTCATGATGTAGCGGAAAGCTTATCGGCAGTTGTTGAACAAACGGCTGCGGCCATTTCCGATATTTCTGAATCAATTAACGGTTTCTCATCGCAAATGTCGGGCATTTCCTCACAAGCGAAAAAGGTAAGCGAAAGCGCGGGAGAAATCGCTGATATTTCAGTAACCGTGAAAGGCATTTCTGATCAGAGCAATCTGCTCGGTTTAAATGCTGCGATTGAAGCCGCACGGGCAGGGGAGTCCGGAAAAGGATTTTCTGTCGTAGCGGATGAAATCAGAAAGCTTGCGACGCATTCGAAAGAAAATGTCGGCCAGATCGATCAGATCACGAAAAAAATCCACAGCCTGTTAAAAGGGCTAGAAGAATCGATTGAATCGATTAATCAGCATACTGACGGACAAGCTGCTGCTGTTGAACAGATTTCCGCCACGATGCAGGAGATCTCAGGCAGTGCGCAGCATCTCGCTAAAATGGCAGAGAAAGCGCTTGAAGAAGAGTAAGAGACTGGGGACAGAGTCCCCGGTCTTTTTTTCTGTCCGGTATTTCCATGAAATTTGTCTGCTCTTTTACTAGTTTTATTCCAGCGGCTGATTTAAAATGTACACATGAACTTACGTGAGGATTGATAGGAACCATGAGCATACTAAAAGCGGAGAACCTTTACAAAACATACGGAGATAAGACGTTATTTGACCATATCTCCTTTCATATTGAAGAGAATGAGAGAATCGGATTAATCGGGCCGAACGGCACCGGAAAATCAACGCTGCTGAAAGTGATTGCCGGCTTGGAATCTGTTGAAGAAGGAGACATCGCCAAATCCGGCAGCGTGCATGTTGAATTTCTTCATCAGGACCCGCAGCTGCCTGCTGGACAAACTGTACTGGAGCATATTTATTCCGGTGAATCGGCTGTCATGAGAACGCTCCGTGAATATGAAAAGGCGCTCTATGAACTGGGAGAAGACCCGGAAGATGAAAAACGCCAGAAACACCTGCTGGCTGCGCAGGCGAAAATGGATGCAAACAATGCGTGGGATGCGAATACCTTGGCGAAAACGGTGTTATCGAAGCTGGGAGTAACTGACGTAACAAAGCCTGTCAACGAGCTGTCAGGCGGACAGAAAAAACGGGTGGCGATTGCGAAAAACTTAATCCAGCCCGCCGACCTCCTGATCTTAGACGAGCCGACGAACCATTTGGATAATGAAACGATTGAATGGCTTGAAGGGTATTTGGCGCAATATCCAGGCGCCGTCATGCTGGTGACGCACGACAGGTACTTCTTAAACCGCGTGACAAACCGCATTTATGAGCTTGAACGGGGCAGTCTCTATACCTACAAAGGCAACTATGAAGTCTTTTTGGAAAAGCGCGCGGAACGGGAAGCGCAGGCCGAGCAAAAAGAAACGAAGCGGCAAAATCTGCTGCGCCGTGAACTGGCCTGGCTAAGACGCGGAGCGAAAGCACGCTCCACAAAACAAAAGGCGAGAATCGGCAGGGTAGAATCGCTTAAGGAGCAGAAAGGCCCTCAGTCAGCCGGCTCGCTCGACTTTGCGATCGGCTCCCATCGTCTTGGAAAGCAAGTAATCGAAGCGGAGAACGTGATGATCGCTTATGGAGGAAACGTGCTTGTCGATCGATTCAATGAACTGGTTATACCTGGTGAACGAATCGGGATCATCGGGCCGAACGGCATTGGAAAAACAACACTGTTAAACAGCCTTGCCGGACGAATCACTCCTGACGGCGGGCATATTACGATCGGCCAAACAGTAAGAATCGGCTACTATACCCAGGATCACAGTGAAATGAACGGTGAGCTGAAGGTGATTGAATACATTAAGGAAACAGCGGAAGTCGTGAAAACAGAGGACGGCGATATCGTCACCGCTGAACAAATGCTTGAGCGCTTCCTCTTCCCGCGCTCCATGCAGCAAACCTATATCCGCAAGCTGTCCGGCGGAGAAAAGCGGCGCTTATACTTGCTTCAGGTTCTGATGCAGGAGCCGAATGTGCTGTTTCTCGATGAGCCGACGAACGACTTGGATACAGAAACGTTAAGCGTGCTTGAGGATTATATTGAACAGTTCCCCGGCGTTGTCATCACCGTATCCCATGACCGCTACTTCCTTGACCGCGTCGTAGACCGTTTGATTGTATTTGAAGGGAATGGCGTGATTTCACGGTTCCAGGGCTCCTACAGCGACTATATGGAGCAGGCCAAAGCGAAAAAAACGGCTGAAAAACCCGCAGCTGAAATCAAACCGGCTGAAGCGGAACCGAAGAAAAAACGGAAAAAGCTTTCTTACAAAGATCAGCTTGAATGGGACGGCATTGAAGATAAAATTGCCGAGCTTGAAGAAAAGCATGAACAGCTTGAAGCGGATATCGCCGCGGCGGGCAGTGATTTCGGGAAAATTCAAGAGCTGATGGCCGAGCAGGCAAAAACAGCGGAAGAGCTTGAGACAGCGATGGATCGCTGGACGGAATTGTCCCTCATGATAGAAGAGCTGGAAAGCTAGAAAAGTGCGGCCGCAGCAGGCCGCACTTTTTTTCACATAATGTACAAAAACGAAACGGCCAGCTTATGATAGGATGGAATTGTGTGTCAGCGGCACACGGAAAACTAACGGAGATGATGAAGTATGACATGGGCTATCGTGATGTTAATCCTCATGAGTCTGGTGAAAATCGTATTAACCTGCCTGCCAACAGGCGTCATAGAATGGCTGCTCAGCAAATTTGAGGTGCACGCCAAGCTGAACGACGAAGATGCTGTTCTCTCTCTAGATGGAAAATGGCTCGAGGGTGAAGAGAAAAGGCACATGATCGATCAATTTAACGAAGCTGTCTTTCTGGAGAAATATTATATTTACCCAGGCGACGAAGAGCGTTATTTATACCCCGAAAACGGCGGAACACCGCTCGTGATAGATACGAAAAAAGGCAAAAAAGATGTAAAGCTGTTTGTGTACAGCTACGATGACCATATCGATGTCGTGAAACAGTACAAGAAGAAGGTTATCGCGTATCGACTGCTTTCTGAAAGTATGCAAAAGCAGTCTTTGTCAGTGACAGGGAGCTTAGCTTAAAATAGGATAATGAAAGACGGGTGCTTTATGTACTCGTCTTTTTTATTACATTTCAAAACTTAACGTTTACGTTAAGGTGCAAAAGGTGTATAATAATAACAGAAAAGGCGAAGGGGGATTTACCATGGAATGGATGAAGATTGATCAAGTTGCCAAAAGAAGCGGGCTGACAAAGCGGACCATTCGGTTTTATGAAGAAATCGGCTTGATTCCAGCGCCGAAACGGACGGAAGGCGGCGTTAGACTTTATTCAGAGGATGATATGGAAGAGCTTGAGAAAGTGATCAGCACAAAGGAAGTGCTTGGCTTTTCCCTTCAGGAGCTTCAGCATTTCATGGAAACCAGCCGCCAGCTTGAGTTAAACAAAGAGGGGTATTTGTTGTCACTGGATCCAAAGGAACGGAAAGAGAAGCTGGAGGAAATTCAGGAAACGCTGAATCACCAGCTGGATTTGATTGATGAAAAAATCCGCACATTCCAAAGCTTTAAGGAACGTCTGCACGGGATGAAAGACAAAGCGGAGCATGCCATTCAATCAATCGAATAAAACGTTTGCTAAACGCTATTTTTGTAGCGTTTCTTTTAATGGAATAAAGATGGAGGTCAGATCAAATGGATAATTCAAAACAAGTGAATCAGAAGACAGGTTTGCTGAATCAGCCGAAAGCTGTATGGGCTGTCGCGTTTGCCTGTGTGATTTCCTTTATGGGAATCGGGCTGGTCGATCCTATTCTTCCGGCGATTGCCGCACAATTACATGCTTCACCTAGTGAAGTATCACTCTTATTTACAAGTTATTTGCTCGTTACCGGATTTATGATGTTTTTCTCAGGAGCCATTTCCAGCAGGATCGGCGCAAAATGGACGTTAATTCTCGGACTTATTTTTATTATTGTCTTTGCAGCGCTTGGCGGAAGTTCAAGCTCAATTGCTCAGCTTGTCGGCTATCGCGGCGGCTGGGGACTAGGTAATGCTTTATTTATTTCAACAGCGCTTGCGGTCATTGTCGGCGTGTCTGTCGGCGGCAGCGCCCAAGCGATTATTTTGTATGAGGCGGCGCTCGGACTCGGGATTTCCGTCGGACCGCTTGCAGGCGGAGAGCTTGGAAGCATCTCATGGCGTGCGCCGTTCTTCGGAGTATCTGTCCTGATGTTTATTGCGTTAATCGCCATTTCCTTGATGCTGCCGAAATTGCCTAAACCGGCGAAGCGCGTTGGGGTATTTGACGCCATGAAGGCACTCAAATATAAAGGCCTTTTGACAATGGCGGTATCGGCTTTCTTATACAACTTTGGATTTTTTATTTTGCTCGCTTATTCTCCGTTCGTTCTGGATTTAGATGAACACGGCCTTGGATATGTTTTCTTTGGCTGGGGACTTCTGCTGGCGATTACGTCAGTCTTTACGGCGCCGATCGTGCACAAAGCGCTGGGCACAGTGCGTTCCTTGGTTGTTCTCTTTATCGCCTTTGCGGTCATTCTGATCATTATGGGCATCTGGACAGAGCATCAGGCGTTGATTATTACATGTATCGTTGTGGCCGGTGCTGTCCTTGGTATGGTCAACACGATCATGACAACAGCTGTCATGGGGGCTGCGCCTGTTGAACGTTCAATCGCGTCTTCAGCCTACAGCTCAGTCCGCTTCATCGGCGGCGCGCTCGCTCCGTGGATTGCGGGAATGCTGTCAGAACACTTTACCGCAAGCACACCATATACAGTAGGCGGTATCGTCGTTTTTGTCGGCATGCTTGTCCTTCTCATGGGTCGTAAACATCTTGCCGGAATCAAGGCAGGGCATTAATAACGAAAGACACTGCTAAGGTGCAGTGTCTTTTTTTATTTGCTTAACCTTCCCATCATAATGGTATGATCGTATTTCCCGTCAGATAGCCATTTATCATATTTTTAACCCCTTCTATTATGAAGTGAAATGGCATGCAAGGATATGTTTTGCAATCGGTTATAATCTAATCATAATTAAATCGACGCGAGAAAGGGCATCCTGATGACACAATTTTACTATTTAGCTGCTAAAACGCCTTTAGAAACCGGTTTTTTCAGTCAGCCCTCGGCTACTCCTGGAAAGGGCATCCGCTCCGGTCAGGTATTGACGCGGCGGGCATTGATCTTGAGGAAGCTGAGAATGTGTCTGTGCATTTACGGTTGCCTTATCAAATAATAGTTCATGCTGAAGAGGGATCATTTTCCATGCATAAGGCAAAGCCTGACGCATATGACCTGAAGTGTTTACACATGCTTTATCAATACATACACAGCGTTATGAAAAACAGCTTTTCGGTTGAATGGTTCACCGCATGGGCTGATGAGGAAGACCTTGAACTGTCTGCCAAAAGAGAGCTGACACTTGATGAATTCACCTCGCCATTGCAGCTCATTTTAAAAGACAGAGAGCTTTTGAGAATCGTTCAGAAAAAATGGCAGTAAAAAACCCGCCCTTCACCAGGCGGGTTTTTTCGTAACATTAAAGCACTTTCGTCGTCCAAGACTCGCAGTTCCATGTTTCTGTCGCGATGTCCATATAGAAATCAGGCTCGTGAGAAATAAGAAGAATGGAGCCTTTGTATTCTTTGAGGGCGCGCTTGAGCTCTTCCTTGGCGTCGACATCCAAGTGGTTTGTCGGCTCATCGAGCACCAGCAGGTTGGTTTCCGAATTGATCAGCTTGCATAATCTGACCTTCGCTTTTTCGCCTCCGCTTAATACGGAGACGCGGCTTTCGATATGTTTTGTCGTCAGTCCGCATTTTGCCAGAGCGGCGCGGATTTCATACTGTGTATATGAAGGGAATTCGCTCCAAACTTCCTCAATACACGTATTGTTGTTTGTTTCCTTGACCTCTTGCTCGAAATAGCCGGTAAAGAGGTGCTCGCCTCGTTCAACAGAGCCTTCGAGCGGCTGGATTTCGCCAAGCAGGCTTTTCAGCAATGTCGTTTTCCCGATCCCGTTTGCGCCGTAAAGGGCGATTTTTTGCCCGCGCTCCATGCGGAGGTTCAGCGGACGTGAGAGCGGGGAATCGTAACCGATCACGAGATCCTTCGTTTCGAAAACCAGCTTTCCTGATGTTCGGGCCGGCTTGAAGTGGAATTCAGGCTTCGGTTTTTCCGCCGCCAGCTCGATCATATCCATCTTGTCGAGTTTCTTTTGGCGGGACATCGCCATGTTTCGCGTGCTGACGCGGGCTTTGTTGCGGGCAACGAAATCCTTCAGCTCCGCGACTTCCTGCTGCTGTTTTTTGTAGGCCGCTTCAAGCTGCTGTTTCTTCACCTCGTAGACTTCCATAAACTGATGGTAGTCGCCGACATAGCGTGTCAGCTCCTGATTTTCTACATGATAAATCAGATTGATGACACTGTTTAAGAACGGAATGTCATGGGAAATCAAGATGAACGCATTCTCGTACTCCTGCAGGTAGCGTTTCAGCCATTCGATATGCTGCTCATCAAGGTAGTTGGTCGGCTCATCGAGAAGCAGGATTTCCGGTTTTTCCAGAAGCAGCTTGGCGAGAAGCACTTTTGTGCGCTGACCCCCGCTCAAATCAGTAACGTCACGGTCAAGTCCGATATCACTCAAGCCGAGTCCGCGTGCAATTTCTTCCACTTTAGAATCAATCACATAAAAATCATTGTTCGTCAGCGCGTCTTGAATCACACCGACGTCTTCAAGAAGCTTTTCAAGCTCGTCAGGATCTGCTTCGCCCATTTTGTTATAAATCTCATTCATTTCTTCTTCCATTGCAAATAAATAATGGAAAGCGTCTTTCAGCACATCACGGATGGATTTTCCTTTTTCAAGCACGGTATGCTGATCCAGATAGCCGACACGGACGTTTTTTGACCATTCGACTTTTCCCTCATCAGGCTCAAGCTTTCCGGTAATAATATTCATGAAGGTCGATTTTCCTTCACCGTTCGCGCCGATCAGACCGACGTGCTCGCCTTTTAAAAGACGGAAAGATACATTATTAAAAATGGCCCGGTCACCGAAGCCGTGGCTTAAGTCCTTTACAGATAAAATACTCATGTTTACACCTCTATCGTTTATCGAACACGCTGTATGGCGTGTATTTCTCACCTTTTGATTATAAAGGAGGAAGACGATTGTTGAAAGGCATAGGAAAGAAAAAGAAAAATTGCGTTCTGCGCGCTGTTTTGAGATACTATGGAATAGATTTTAGGAATCGAGGAGAACAAAAATGACGCAAACTTGGCCATTTTTACATAATGCACAATCATTTATCAAAGAAAATTGGAACGCTTCAGGCTTTGAAAAGCCGACTCCTGTGCAGGAGCAGGCGGCCCAACTCACCATGGAAGGTAAGGATGTCATCGCAGAATCGCCGACAGGAACAGGTAAGACGCTTGCCTACGCACTGCCGGTATTGGAGCGCATCAAACCTGATCAGAAGCATCCGCAGGCGGTGATTTTAGCACCTTCACGTGAGCTGGTGATGCAGATTTTTCAGGTGATTCAGGACTGGAAAATGGGATCAGAATTACGGGCAGTTTCCTTAATCGGCGGAGCGAATGTGAAAAAGCAGGTCGAAAAGCTGAAAAAGAATCATCCGCATATTATCGTCGGGACGCCGGGCAGGGTGTTTGAGCTGATTCAAGCGAAAAAACTCAAGATGCATGAAGTGAAAACGATCGTACTTGATGAAACCGATCAGCTTGTCCTGCCGGAGCATCGTGAAACAATCAAGCAAATCATTAAAACGACATTAAGAGACCGCCAGCTTCTTTGTTTTTCAGCCACACTGAAGAAAGAAACAGAAGACGTGCTCCGCGACATGACGAAAGAGCCCGAGGTTTTGAAGGTAGAACGCAGCAAAGCGGAAGCGGGAAAAGTGAAGCATCAATACATCATCTGTGACCAGCGCGACAAAGTGAAGCTGCTGCAAAAGCTTTCAAGACTTCATGGCATGCAGGCGCTTGTGTTTGTGAGAGATATCGGTAACCTTAGTGTGTACGCGGAAAAGCTGGCGTACCATCATGTCGACCTTGGCATCCTTCACAGTGAGGCGAAAAAGATGGAGCGGGCGAAGATCATTAAAGCGTTTGAGCAGGGCGAGTTTCCGCTGCTTTTGGCAACTGACATTGCCGCGCGCGGTTTGGATATTGAAAACCTGCCGTATGTGATCCACGCCGATATTCCTGATGAAGACAGCTATGTTCACAGATCAGGGCGAACAGGACGGGCTGGAAAAGAAGGGAACGTACTGAGTCTTGTCACACGTATGGAAGAATCAAAGCTGAAGAAAATGGCGAAGAAACTTGGCGTGGAGCTGAGTGAAGCTGTTTATTCAGGCGGTAACCTGAATACGAAATAAAAGGAAGGGCGGAATCGCCCTTCCTTTTTGCTGTAAAATAACAGAAAATAGGAGCGGGGTGAGGAGATGGCTTCGATAGACCGTTTTCGTTTTTTGAAGGAGTCTGAGCTGAACATTATTGAAAAGTGGTTTGAGAAAGAGAATGTCAGGGAGAGAATGGATGGAATGCTGCCATTACATCAGTGGTACGCCCGAGTGATTAATGATGAAAGCAATGCTGTCATGATGGCATATGACCAACAGCTGCCGGCAGGAATGGCCGTCATTGAGTTCGTAGAGGATAAGGCGTATATTGGATTGATCGTAAATCCTCAGCAGCATCTTCAAGGTTATGGGAAAACGATATTACGTAAATTAATTGATGATCCCAATTTTGCGAGGGTAAGTGAATGGGCTGCCTGCATTGAAGAAGACAATCAAGTCAGTTTATCCTGTTTTAAAGCAGCCGGGTTTACGTCGGCAGAAACAGAACCTGATGAAGATGGATTTTTTACTTTGACTCTTCGTCATTGACGTATTCTCAAAAATAAAAGGAGGGCGGAAAGCCCTCCTTTTATTGGTATATTTTCAGCTTGGATCACTGACTTTGATCAGCTGTTTACCTTTATTTTCTCCTTTAAATAAGCCAAGAAATGCATCGGGAATGTTTTCGAAGCCTTCAGTAATCGTTTCCTCATAATGAAGCTTTCCGTCGCTCAGCCATTCCGCCAGCTGTTTTGCGCCTTCAGGAAAACGGTCGGCGTAGTCGCTTACGATAAATCCTTGCATCAGCGCCTTCGTTTTGATCAGCTTGGATTGGACGCGAGGGCCCATGTCGTCCGCTTCGTTTTCCGCGTTATAGGAAGAAATGGCGCCGCACACAGGGATACGGGCAAACTCATTGAGAAGGTTCATGACCGCATCTGAAATCGGCCCGCCGACATTGTCAAAATACACATCGACACCGTTCGGACAAGCGTCAGCAAGCGCTTGTTGAATATCATCTGCAGTTTTGTAATTAATCGCTTCGTCAAATTGCAGTTCATTCTTTAAGTAGTCAATTTTGTCATCAGAGCCTGCGATACCGACGACGTGTGCTCCCTTAATTTTGGCGATCTGTCCGACAGCGGAACCGACAGCCCCTGCAGCTCCGGAGACAACCACGGTTTCGCCTTCTTTCGGGCGGCCGATGTCCAGCAGGCCGAAATATGCCGTCAAACCGGTCATTCCTAAAATGCCGAGATACGCTGAAGCAGGGGCGAGACTTGTATCAATTTTTCGCACGGCGGCCTCGCTGACAGCGGAATATTCCTGCCAGTTCAGGTTTCCGATTACGATTTCTCCTTGTTTCAGCTTATCTCCGTCTGACACAACTTCAGCAATGACACCGCCTGACAGCGCTTCGTCTAAGGCAAATGGCTCTACGTATGACTTCGTGTCTTGCATTCGTCCGCGCATGTAAGGATCGACTGACACATAGAGTGTTTTGACAAGCACCTCACCTTGCTTCGGCTCAGGAACGGGGATTGTTTCAAAGCGGAAATCTTCGTGAACGGGCACCCCTTGCGGACGTCTTGCTAATTGAATCTGCTGTTGAGCTGTTGTCATATTCATCCTCCTATCATTTGATTGACACCAATGTAACACGGACAAGTGATGAAATACAAAAAGTAAGCCGCATAAAAAAAGGAGAGGCAGATTCCTCTCCTTTTTCATCACGTCCGTAATTTTGGGCATAGTCCCATCGGCAGGCACATCGGCTTCTGGTCGATCGGGCTTCTCATGATGCAGCATTCCAAGCCGAAGACTTCCCGGAAAAACGGCTGGGTAAAGACGTTTTCCGGCGTTCCGGCATTGTAGATTTTTCCGTCCAGGACGCTGATCAGATAGTCAGCATATTGAGCGGCTTGGTTTAAGTCGTGAAGCACCATGACAACTGTGCGTCCATGATCCCGGTTCAGCTTTTTCAGCAGCTCCAGCACCTCAATTTGGTGAGAAATGTCCAAGTAAGTGGTCGGTTCATCGAGCAAAAGCAAATCAGTGCCTTGTGCAAGCGCCATGGAAATCCAGGCTCTTTGTCTTTGACCGCCTGAAAGGGCATCAAGTGTCCGATCCTTCAGCTCATTCATTCCGGTTGCGTCAAGCGCCCACTCTACCATATCGTGATCCTCTTGCGTATGCTTGGATAACAGTTTTTTATGAGGATGTCTGCCGAAATAGCATAGTTCCTGTACCGTCAATCCTTCAGGCGCCTGAGGAGACTGAGGAAGAATCGCCAGCTTTTTAGCCACTTCTTTGGACGGCTGGCGATGAATATCTTTTCCTTCTAATAGGACCGTGCCGCTTTTTGGTGCCATCAGCCTGGCAAGCGATTTGAGGATTGTTGATTTTCCGCAGCCGTTGGCGCCGATGAGCACAGTGATTTTTCCTTCTTCAATCTTTAAATCGACTCCGTCAATAATCACTGTGCTGTCATATGAAAGAGTGAGCTGGTCTGCAGCCAGTTTTCCCATGGTATCCTCTCCCTACTGTTTCCTCGCTTCGAATTTCAATAAATATAAAAAATAAGGCGCGCCGATCACAGCTGTCAATATTCCGGCGGGTATCTCAACCGGAGGCATGATGCCGCGTCCTAATGTATCTGCGATTAGTAATATAATAGCACCGAGTAATGCCGATGCAGGCAGTAAATATTTAGCTTTTTCTCCGGCAAGCCTTCTGGCGATATGCGGCGCAAGCAGCCCGATAAAACCGATTGATCCGACGACAGCTACACAGCTCCCCGCCAGTGCAACTGCGGTGAAAATCAGGATGAATCTCAGCCTGTTTGCATTTTCGCCGAGACCCTGCGCTAACTCATCTCCGAGTGACATCAGATCAAGCTTCGGAATGAGGATGCAGACAATCGGCAACAGAACCAAAAGCCATGGCGCAAGGAGCTTGACTTCTTCCCAGTTTCTCCCCCAGAGGCTGCCTGTCAGCCAAATGAGCGCTGCATTGACGTCCCCCGGAAATTTGACCATCATATATTGCATGCCGGCGTGGCAGACCGCGCCTAAGGCAATGCCTGATAAAGCCAATGAAGAGGGCTGAATGCTTTTTTTGCGGGCTATCATTAATAATACTACAGCAATAATGGCTGCTCCGGCAAATGCGGAGAACGGCAGCACGTAGACCGGAGACTCAGGAAAAATGAGAATAACGGCCATGGCGGCCAGTCCGGACCCTTTTGAAATTCCGACAACGTCCGGAGACGCAAGGGGATTTCGGATGACACCCTGCAAAATGGCTCCGGCAGCGGCAAGCCCGGCGCCTGCCAGAATCGCCAGTATAATGCGGGGGAGCCGGTACTGCTGAATAATAAACTCGAAGGAATGATCCGCTCCTAACAGGTTCGTAACCACCGCATCAGGTGAAATATACAATGCCCCGAAGCCGATGCTGATCACGGACAGCACTAGCAGGATGACAGCCAATATGAGGATGGCCAGCAAGGGGCGTTTTTGTTTTCTGGTTGATTTCTTCATTTCAGATTTCGCCCTTTCCTTGCTAAATATAAGAAAAATGGTGTTCCGATAATGGCGGTGACAATGCCGACCGGAGATTCATAAGGGAATGCAATCCATCTGGCCAGGACATCTGCGTACACCAATAAGATGGCGCCGAACAGCGCCGAAAACGGCAGCACATACTTGTAATTTTCTCCGATCAGCTTGCGGACGATATGCGGGACGAGCAGCCCGACAAAGCCGATTGGGCCGGCAACCGCCACAGAAGCGCCGGAAAGAATTAAAATGATAAAGCTGATCAGAATCCGCATGCCGTTCATGTTTTGCCCGAGTCCTTTTGCGGTTTCATCACCGAGACCGAGAACAGAAACGGGGCCTGAAAACACAAGGGCAAGTCCAATGCCGATGACAGAAAACGGGGCAATGGTCATAACGTCCTGCCAATTGCTTCCGTCAATCGCACCCGTCATCCAATACAGCACATCCTCTCCCGACTCATTTAAAATAATAATCGCCTGTGTCATGGAGGACAGGAACAAATGCACCGCCATTCCTGACAGCGCCAGTTTGACAGGTGTCATTCCGCCGGAAGAGGCAATCATATACACAATTGCGCCGCCTGCCGCCGCACCTGCAAAAGCGAACACAACCGAAGAGTAAGACGATGCCGGCAGAATGACGAGAGAAGCAACGACAAACAGCGATGCACCCGCATTCACACCGAAAATTTGAGGTGAAGCCAGAGGGTTTCTTGTCATGGCCTGCATCAGCGCTCCTGCTACAGCCAGGCTGGCGCCGACGAAAACGCCGATTAATGTGCGGGGGAGGCGAAGAGTAGAGATGATAAGCTGTTCTTTTGATCCGTCCCATACAAAAAGATATGTCAAAGCATCAATGATGCCGATGTCTGAGGCGCCTACTGAGAGATTCACCCCAAGCCCGAAAATAAGGATGATCAGTGCAATGATAAAAACCATCAATCTTGATGATGAGCGCCGTTTGGCTGAGTAATACAACAGTCTCACTTCCTTGCTGCGTCTGTTTGCAAAAACGAAGAAGCAAGGATTCTCCTCGCTTCTCTTTTGTCCTACTTATTATACACTTTTTTGAGCACGTCTTTGGCGCTTGTTTCACTGGACTTGATTCCTCTGAATCTTGTCCAAATGTCACGGTCTGCATCGTAGATTTGTCCGTTTTTCACCGCTTTTAGGTTTTTCCAGAGCGGATTCTTTTTCCACTCATCTACGATTGTTTTACCCTCGTTGGCTGAAATAAACAAAATATCTGGATCGATTTTGCTTAACTGCTCGAGGCTGACCTCTTGATACGCGTTATCTGACTTCACGGCGTGCGTAAAGCCGAGCATGCTGAAGATTTCTCCGTCATAAGAAGATGACGTATGAAGCTGGAAGGAATCGGCTCTTGCCACGCCGAGAACGATGCTGCGGTCTTCATCTTTTGGAAGCTCCGCTTTCAGATCGTCAATGACCTTTGTATGGTCGGCGAGTTTTTCTTTTCCTTCTTTTTCTTTATTTAATGCTTTAGAAATGGTATTGAAGCTGTCGATTGTTTCATCATAAGTCGCTTCCCGGCTTTTCAATTCAATGGTCGGTGCGATTCGCTTCAGCTGTTTGTAAATGTTTTTATGGCGTTCAGCGTCAGCGATGATTAAATCAGGCTTCAAGGAGCTGATGACCTCAAGATTCGGTTCGCTTCGCGTGCCTACGGATGTATAATCAATCGGGCTGCCGACCAGCTTTTGAATCATGTCTTTTTTGTTGTCATCGGCGATGCCTACCGGCGTGATGCCGAGATTGTAAACAGCATCCAGGAATGAAAGCTCAAGCACAACAACTTTTTTAGGTGTGCCGGTCACTGTTGTTTTCCCGTCTTCGTGCTGAATGACTCTTGAATCCTTAGATTTGCTTCCGGCTTTGCTGCCGCTGTTATCCTGACTTGATGAACAGCCGGATATAATGAAACAAGCGATTAATAAAACACTGATGATGGCAATAAACTTGTTAGGATAGGTGCGCATTGTTTTCTTCCTTTTTTCTGAATTTAATAATGAGAATCATTATCACAAATAAACACTATAATATCATGGCTTCCTATGTCAATATTTTTTAAATAAAGAAACAGAAGCCCGCTGCTTTATATTTTTTTGATGTATGGGTCATATGGCACAAATAAATCGTACACAGCATCGCCGTGTCTGTGGGATAAAAACGAACTGGCGTTGGCTTTAGAGGCTTCAAGCATATCTCTGCTGACATGGGGAAGAAGAACGCTGAGATAGCCGGACAATTTTTTTTCGATTTCTTCAGAGAGCGCAAATTCAATGTCTCCGATATTCATCACAATAGAGAAAACAAAGTCAATATCGATGTGAAATGTTTCTTCGGCAAAGATGGCAAGCTGGTGAATGCCGGCTGAATAGCCGACACGCTGATGGAAGACCTGTTTTACTAAATCACTCACAACCCACGCATTGTATTGCTGTTCTGGTGAAAAGTATTGCATTGGACATACCTCCTGCTTGTACGGATAAAAATGGCGATTCATGTTCGGACGCTCCGTGCAGCGGTTTTGATTTTGACTATTCTGAAAATACTCTCGTTCTATCACTTTACCATGGTTAGAAATGAAATATCTACTACCATTCTTCCTGTTTTTGTGCCCAATGCTCTGGATGCTGTTTCATAGAAAAAGGATCGGGTATGAATATAACATAGACATGATGAAGGAGGAATTGGATATGAAACCAGTTGTAAGAGAGTATACAAACGACGAACAGCTCATGAAGGATGTAGAAGAATTACAGCAAATGGGTGTCGCAAAAGAGGATGTATACGTCTTAGCTCACGACGATGACAGAACGGAACGACTGGCAGACAACACGAATGCCAACACGATCGGAGCCAAAGAAACAGGTTTCAAACATGCGGTAGGAAACATATTTAATAAAAAAGGTGACGAGCTGCGCAATAAAATCCACGAAATCGGTTTTTCAGAAGACGAAGCGGCTCAGTTTGAAAAACGGCTCGATGAAGGGAAAGTGCTTCTCTTTGTGACAGACAACGAAAAAGTAAAATCTTGGGCATGATGCAGAAATGTAACCCCAAAAGGCGATTATCGTCCTTTTGGGGTTTTTTATATTTGCGGTCTTTGCGGTGTTTTTTTGCAGGATGCCGCAATAAAAAGCGGTACATTTTCGGTTATGGATACCCATGAATTTGCTATTATGTTTTTTGTGAGAATATGGAACAAATTCTCACAAAATAGAAAATGGGGGTTCAGACTGCATGAAAAAAGTGATGTTAGCCACGGCTTTGTTATTAGGCTTGACTCCGGTTGGGGCGAACGCAGCGGATTTGGGCCATCAGACGTTAGGGTCAAATGATGGCTGGGGAGCGTACTCGACAGGCACGACAGGCGGATCAAAAGCCTCGTCATCCCACGTGTATACAGTCAGCAACAGAAGCCAGCTCGTTTCGGCTTTGGGCAAGGACACCAACACTACGCCAAAAATCATTTATATCAAGGGAACGATTGACATGAATGTCGATGACAATCTGAAACCGCTTGGTCTGAATGATTATAAAGATCCAGAGTACGATCTGAACAAATATTTGAAAGCCTATGACCCAAGCACATGGGGCAAAAAAGAACCATCCGGAACACAGGAAGAGGCCAGAGCACGCTCACAGAAAAACCAAAAGGCACGCGTGATGGTGGATATCCCTGCAAATACGACGATCGTCGGATCAGGGTCAAATGCCAAAGTTCTGGGCGGAAACTTCCAGATCAAGAGCGATAACGTCATTATCCGCAATATCGAATTCCAAGACGCATATGACTATTTCCCGCAATGGGACCCGACTGACGGAAGTTCAGGAAACTGGAACTCACAATATGACAACATCACAATAAACGGCGGTACACATGTATGGATCGATCACTGTACATTTAATGACGGTTCGCGTCCAGACAGCACCTCTCCAAAGTATTTTGGAAGAGAATATCAGCACCATGACGGCCAAACTGATGCCTCTAACGGCGCTAATTACATTACAATGTCTTATAACTTCTATCACGATCATGATAAAAGCTCCATTTTCGGATCAAGTGACAGCAAAACTTCCGATGACGGCAAATTAAAAATCACACTGCATCATAACCGCTACAAAAATATCGTTCAGCGCGCACCGAGAGTCCGTTTTGGACAGGTACACGTTTACAACAACTATTATGAAGGCAATAAAAACTCATCAGAGTATGCCTTTAGCTATGCGTGGGGAATCGGAAAATCATCTAAAATTTATGCGCAAAACAATGCCATTGACGTTCCGGGATTGACTGCTGCTAAAACGATCAGCGTATTCAGCGGGGGAACGGCTTTATACGATTCCGGCACATTGCTGAACGGTACGCAGATCAACGCATCGGCTGCAAACGGGCTGAGCTCTTCTGTCGGATGGACGCCATCTTTGCACGGATCAATTGATGCTTCCGCGAATGTGAAGTCAAATGTTACATCTCAAGCGGGCGCGGGTAAACTAAATTAAGAAATGAAAAAAACACAAAGGGCTGCTCACCTTTGTGTTTTTTAATTAATTAAAATGTTTATTAACTTAGTTAAGGAGTAGAATGAAAAAGGGGATCGGAAAACAAGTATATAGGAGGAGACCTATTTATGGCTTCAGAAAAAGACGCAGGAAAACAGTCAGCAGTAAAGCTTGTTCCATTGCTTATTACTGTCGCTGTGGGACTAATCATCTGGTTTATTCCCGCTCCGTCCGGACTTGAACCTAAAGCATGGCATTTGTTTGCGATTTTCGTCGCGACAATTATCGGCTTTATCTCCAAGCCCTTGCCAATGGGTGCAATTGCAATTTTTGCATTGGCGGTTACTGCATTAACTGGAACATTATCAATTGAGGATACATTAAGCGGATTCGGGAATAAGACCATCTGGCTTATCGTCATCGCATTCTTTATTTCCCGGGGATTTATCAAAACCGGGCTAGGTGCGAGAATTTCGTATGTATTCGTTCAGAAATTCGGGAAGAAAACCCTTGGACTTTCTTATTCACTGCTGTTCAGTGATTTAATATTATCACCTGCTATTCCAAGTAATACGGCGCGTGCAGGAGGCATTATATTTCCTATTATCAGATCATTATCCGAAACATTCGGATCAAGCCCGGCAGATGGAACAGAAAGAAAAATCGGTGCTTTCTTATTAAAAACCGGTTTTCAGGGAAACTTGATTACATCTGCTATGTTCCTGACGGCGATGGCGGCGAACCCGCTGATTGCCAAGCTGGCCCATGATGTCGCAGGGGTGGACTTAACATGGACAAGCTGGGCAATTGCCGCGATTGTGCCGGGACTTGTAAGCTTAATCATCACGCCGCTTGTGATTTACAAGCTGTATCCGCCGGAAATCAAAGAAACACCGGACGCAGCGAAAATCGCAACCGAAAAACTGAAAGAAATGGGACCATTTAAAAAATCAGAGCTTTCCATGGTTATTGTGTTTCTTTTAGTGCTTGCTCTTTGGATTTTTGGCGGCAGCTTCAACATCGACGCAACCACAACCGCACTGATCGGATTGTCAGTTCTTTTATTATCACAGGTTCTGACTTGGGATGATATCAAGAAAGAACAGGGCGCTTGGGATACGCTCACTTGGTTTGCGGCGCTTGTTATGCTGGCCAACTTCCTGAATGAATTAGGCATGGTTTCTTGGTTCAGTAATGCCATGAAATCATCCGTATCAGGGTTCTCTTGGATTGTGGCATTCATCATTTTAATTGTTGTGTATTATTACTCTCACTATTTCTTTGCAAGTGCGACAGCCCACATCAGTGCGATGTATTCAGCATTTTTGGCTGTTGTCGTGGCAGCGGGCGCACCGCCGCTTTTAGCAGCGCTGAGCCTCGCGTTCATCAGTAACCTGTTCGGGTCAACGACTCACTACGGTTCTGGAGCGGCTCCGGTCTTCTTCGGGGCAGGCTACATTTCGCAAGGCAAATGGTGGTCTATCGGGTTTATCCTGTCGATCGTTCATATTGTCACATGGCTTGTGATCGGCGGATTATGGTGGAAATTATTAGGGATATGGTAGAAAGAAAAAAGGCAGACGCGGTCTGCCTTTTTTATATTCGATCACATTACATCAAGTGATGCAACAGGGGCAATAGAAGCAAATTCACATCTGTTTTACAATGAGGCAGCGGGTCCAGTTTCAGTTGTTGTTAACGGTTTTGAAACGTCGGTCGGCACTTTAAGTATGCAAACATTAGCTGGACAATGAATAAAATGAGACTCGGTCATTTTTGGAGAAGTGCCGGCAACATTTAACTCGAACTTTACTAGACAAATCATAGAGGATGATCAGTCACTTAATTAATTTGTTCTAATATTCGCGTAAATGACACCAAGAAACCTTATCCTTCAAGGCCCTGATTGCAGGCTTTCGCAAACCCTTCTTTGTTTCATTAAAAATCGTTTTGATTGAAGGAATCTGTTTGAGATAGTCCTGTGTCCCGTCATGAGAGCCGTTATCTACAACAATCACTTCTATACAGTCATCATCGGTATGCGTCCATATGCTCTCCAAGCATTGTTTTGTTAACGCCAATTGATTATAAGTCAGCACAATAAGACTCGTTTTCACCATAACCTCCCGCCCTTCACCATATCACTCAGATACTATATCTATATGTATATCGAAATGTTCAGACGGAATGATTCCTTCATGAAAGAAGGATTGTTCAGCAAAACTGGACAATGTGAAAAGGAAACATCTTGATCTGAATAATAGATCCTGATCACCAAAGAAATGGATTTTGAAAAATAAGAAAATTCCCGGGCGAAAAATGGTATGATCTAGGTAGAAAGGACGGCTGGTGCTGTGGTGAAAAAGCGATTCCATTTTTCTCTGCAAACAAAAATAATGGGGTTGATTGCGGCGCTGCTGATCTTTGTGATTGGCGTGCTGACGGTCACGTTTGCCGTTCAGCAAACAAAAGAAGGGCGAAAACAGGCAGAGCAGCTGGCGGTGCAGACGGCGAGAACGATTTCCTATATGCCGCCGGCAAAGGAGCTTATCGTGTCGAAAGGCGGGCAAGCTGCCGAGGCGCAGGAGGTCATTGAACAAATGAAAGAACAGACCGGCGCTTATGCGATTTATGTGCTTGATGAAAAAGGAATGGTCCGAACCGCCTCGGAAAATAGCGGAAATAAGCATTTGACGAGAAGCAGAGAAATCCTATTTGGAGGCTCTCACGTCTCAGAGACGAAAGCGGATGGACAAAGGGTGATCCGTGGGAGCGCACCGATTATCGAGGAACAAAAGGGGCGCAGCCACGTGATCGGCAGCGTGTCCGTTGATTTTCTGCAAACCAAGGCAGAGCAAGGCATCAAGAAACATCTGCGAGACTTAAGCTTCATGGCTGTACTCGTGCTGCTGCTTGGATTTGCCGGTGCCGCCGCGCTTGCCAAAAGCATCAGAAAGGATACGCTTGGCCTTGAACCGCACGAAATTGCCTCTCTCTATCGGGAGCGGAATGCGATGCTGCGGGCGATTAAGGAAGGAATTATCGCCACCAATCGTGATGGCATTGTAACGATGATGAACGTATCGGCGGCTGAGATGCTTAAGCTACCCGAGCCTGTAATGAACGTGCCTGTTGATGACGTGATGCCGGGAGCAGAACTGATGTCTGTGCTTGAGCAGGAAGAAATGCCGCCGAATCAGGAGGTATGCGTCAACGATCAAGTCTTTATTATCAATACAAAAGTCATGACACAAGGCGGACAGGCGTATGGAATTGTTATCAGCTTCAGAGAAAAAACAGAACTGAAAAAGCTGATTGACACGCTGACAGAGGTGCGAAAATACTCAGAGGACCTGCGCGCCCAGACTCATGAATTTTCTAATAAGCTATACGCGATTTTAGGGCTGCTTGAGCTTGGCGAATATGAGGAAGCGATTGAATTGATTAAAGAGGAATACGCCATCCAAAATGAACAGCATGATATTTTATTCCAAAATATTCATTCGCAGCAGGTGCAGGCGATTTTGTTAGGAAAGATGAGCAAAGCATCGGAAAAAAAGGTGAAGCTGTCGATCGATGACAACAGCACACTTGGGCCTCTTCCTCCTCATGTCGGCTTGTCCCATCTCATTACGATTATCGGCAATTTGATTGATAACGCTTTCGAAGCTGTAGCGGATCAAAGCGTACAGGAGGTTTCATGTTTTATTACAGATATCGGACGGGATATTGTTATCGAAGTATCCGATACGGGAATGGGAGTGCCGCCTGATAAAATGGAGGCGGTGTTTGAAAGAGGCTACTCTTCAAAGGGGATGAAGAGAGGCTACGGACTCGCCAACGTAAAAGAGTCAGTGCGTGAGCTGGGAGGCTGGATCGAGCTGACAAATCAAAAAAGCGGGGGAGCGGTATTTACTGTTTTTATACCGAAGGAGAAACAGACAAAGGGGGAATCCATTTGATTCACATCGTGATTGCGGAGGATGATTTTCGGGTTGCGCAAATCCATGAGAGATTGATTCAGCAGCTTGATGGATTCAGCATTATCGGCAAAGCGGGCAATGCCAAAGAGACAATGTTGCTTTTGGAGACACACAAAACTGATTTGCTGCTATTGGATATTTATATGCCGGACGAGCTCGGAACAGCATTGATTCCAGAGATACGGAGACGGTTTCCGGAAGTGGATATTATGATCATCACAGCCGCAACGGAAACCCGCCACTTACAGGAAGCGCTGCGGGCGGGCATCGCAAACTATTTGATAAAGCCCGTAACGGCTGACAAGTTCAAACAGGTGCTGCTCCAGTATAAAGAAAAAAGGCAGGTGCTGCTGTCTCAGCCGGAGGTCAGCCAATCCATGATTGACCATATTTTTGGGGGCAGCTCTAAGGGAGCTGTCACTGCGGAGGATTTGCCGACAGGCATCAATCCGATCACGCTGAAAAAAATCAAAGAGGCGCTGCGTACTGCGGACGGAGGAATGACAGCTGAAGAACTTGGCGAAGCAATGGGCGCGTCACGAACAACAGCCCGCCGCTATGCCGAATATCTTGTGTCTAAGGAAGAAGCGCGAGCCGAGCTGGAGTACGGGATTATCGGCAGACCGGAGAGAAAATATTATTTGGCGGCTGAATAGCGATGAAAAAATGTGTGATCCTATTCATTTGTCTATTGGTCTTCATGCAAGGTGACATCCGGAAGGCGGCCGCTCCACGTCTGCCGGACGGGCCGGTTGAAATCGTTGTGCCTGCCGAGCCTTCCGGGGGCTGGGATGTAACGGCGCAGGCGATTCAATCCGTGCTCAGGCAAAAACAGCTGATGAAAGGCGGGATTCATATTGTGTATAAGCCTGGGAGCGGAGGCGATAAAGGCTGGAAATATGTCAACCAAAGCGGCAGGAAGACTATCAGTATGATGTCCAGTTTAATCCTGAGCAATTACCTGCTCGGACAAAGTAAATTAAAAACTGATGATTTTACGCCGCTGGCGATTCTCGCTAAGGAATGGCAGACTGTCGCTCTTCCGAAAGGGTCGGCGCTGAAAAGCGGAAAGGATGTGCTGAAAGAGATCAAGAAGCATCCTGGCAAAGTCAAAATCGGTTTTTCCCCGGGGCTTGGCAATGACGATCAGCTCTCGTTCGTAAGAGCCGCTGATATGTACGGGATTGACCCTTTCGACATTGAGTTTTTACAGTTTGACAGCAGTGAAGAATTGATCCAGGCGCTGATCAGGCATGAGATAGAAGCAGCTTCCATGACTGTTTCAGAAGCCAAGCCGTACGAGCGAAACGGCGAGATTACATTAGCCGCCGTCACGTCAGATAAAAGGCTGCCAGGTTTTCCAAAAGTGCCGACGTGGAAAGAGCAGGGCATTCCGTTTGTCTTCTCTCATTGGAGAGGGGTGCTGGGGCCGAAAAACATGTCTGAGGAAGAGATTTCTTACTGGGACCAAGCATTAAAAAAGGTTACATCCTCGCCCGAATGGAAGCAGAAAATAAACGAGCAGGACTGGGAGAGCTTTTATTTAAACAGCAAGGAAACGAAACGGTTTCTTGAAGAACAATCAGCGTTTTATCAAACCATCATGACAGGCAATTAAGCAAAAAGTATTCTGCCGTAGGCGGAATGCTTTTTTTGTGTTTAGAAATGACCAAAAAGAACAAAACGGTTTTAAAAAATTAAAAATATAAAAAAACCAAATTATTTACTTGAGACCGTTTTTCTCATACGATGACAAAAAGGCAAAAGGGGAATAGGGGATAAAATGTAAGCGGATTCATTTAAAGGGGGAATGAATGTGTTAGCAATCTTAGGATTTCTTATGATGCTTGTGTTTATGGTACTGATCATGACAAAACGGCTTTCTGTCCTGACAGCATTGGTTTTGACGCCGATTGTGTTTGCGCTGATAGCCGGTTTCGGGTTCACTGAAGTTGGCGATATGATGATCTCGGGGATTCAGCAGGTGGCGCCGACGGCTGTTATGATTATGTTTGCGATTTTATATTTTGGGATCATGATTGACACTGGGCTTTTTGATCCGATGGTTGCCAAAATATTAAATATGGTCAAAGGCGATCCGTTAAAAATCGTTGTCGGGACAGCGGTTCTTACGATGCTTGTTGCATTGGATGGAGACGGTTCAACAACCTATATGATTACAACAAGCGCAATGCTTCCGCTCTATTTGCTGCTCGGCATCCGGCCGATTATATTGGCGGGAATCGCCGGTGTTGGCATGGGGATTATGAATACGATTCCGTGGGGAGGCGCGACGCCGCGGGCGGCGAGCGCGCTAGGGGTTGATCCGGCTGAGCTGACCGGGCCGATGATCCCTGTGATCGCGAGCGGAATGCTTTGTATGGTCGCAGTTGCGTATGTGCTGGGTAAAGCGGAGCGCAAACGACTCGGCGTGATTGAGCTGAAACAGCCGGCCGATGTCAACGAACCGGCCGCTGCGGTTGAAGATGAGTGGAAACGCCCGAAGCTTTGGTGGTTCAATTTGTTGTTGACGCTTTCATTAATAGGCTTTTTAGTATCAGGCAAAATCAGTTTAACGGTGCTGTTTGTCATCGCATTCTGTATTGCACTCATTGTGAATTATCCGAACCTTGATCATCAGAGACAGCGTATTTCAGCACATTCAAGCAACGTGCTGGCCATTGGCTCCATGATCTTTGCAGCAGGCGTTTTTACGGGAATTTTAACAGGCACCAAAATGGTTGACGAAATGGCGATTTCGCTTGTGTCGATGATTCCTGAACAAATGGGCGGGTTTATCCCGGCGATTGTAGCCTTAACTAGCGGCATTTTCACATTTCTCATGCCGAATGACGCGTATTTTTACGGAGTGCTGCCGATTTTATCAGAAACGGCTGTCGCATACGGTGTTGATAAAGTCGAAATTGCCAGAGCCTCAATTATCGGACAGCCGATTCATATGCTGAGTCCGCTTGTGCCATCTACACATTTGCTTGTCGGGCTTGTCGGGGTCTCCATTGACGATCATCAAAAATTCGCTTTGAAATGGGCGGTTCTCGCCGTGATTGTCATGACGGTTACCGCTTTATTGATCGGTGCCATTTCGATTTCTGCATGATAATTCAGGCGGAATGACATACACTAACGGCATACAACGTACCGGAGGTGTCTTCATGAGTGATCCTTATATGCCGCTGACTTCAGTCAGAAGCGGGACTGGGTTCGAGGCCGCAAAGGGTGTACATGGTCTGACCGTGCAAATTGCGAATGTCTATTTTATTCAGTATCCTTCTGAACCACGTTCATTTATTTTAATAGATGCCGGCATGCCTCAATCAGCCGGCATGATTTTAAACGAAGCAAAACAAAGATTCGGTGATGACTATCACTTGAAGGCCATTATTCTGACACACGGGCACTTTGATCATATCGGGGCCATTGAAGAGATCCTTGAGCATTGGGATGTTCCTGTTTATGTTCATTCGCGGGAAATGCCTTTTGTGACCGGAAAAGAGGATTATCCGCCGGCGCGCCCAGACAGCAAAAGCGGGCTGGTTGCCAAGCTGTCGCCGCTGTTTCCGCGCCATTCGATCGATATTTCCTCTCATGTTCAAGCACTGCCTGAAGACGGCACTGTTCCGTTTTTGGACGAGTGGATCTGGATCGCAACACCGGGCCACACACCGGGCCATATTTCATTATTCCGCGAGGACGGCCGTGTGCTTGTCGCTGGCGATGCGGTGATTACAGTTGAACAGGAAAAAATGGCTGACGTCTTCATTCAAAAACAGGAGCTTCACGGCCCGCCGGCTTATTTCACACCTGACACTGAGATGGCCGCCGAGTCCATTCAAAGACTTGCCGAACGAGAACCGGAAGCGCTGCTGACCGGGCACGGCATCCCAATGACAGGCAGAAACTTTCGCAGTGATTTAATGGAATTGGCCCATCATTTATCATCCCTTTGACACTCGCAAATGCGGGTGTTTTTTTATTTGTTTTTCCAAGAAGATGCAGAAAAACCATTTGTCTTCCCGCTCAAAAACGATACAATGAGAAGCATGAATGCGATTTGGAGGAGAGAGTTTGTTGGAAGATAAAGAAATACTCTGGAACGAAGCGAAAGCGTTTATTGCCAATTGCTATCAGGAACTCGGAAAGGAGGATGAAGCGCAAGACCGCCTCGATGACATTAAAAGTGAGATTGACCGGACTGGAAGCTATGTACATACAAAGGAAGAGCTGGCGCACGGGGCGAAAATGGCTTGGAGAAACAGCAACCGCTGCATCGGCAGACTGTTCTGGAACTCGCTGAATGTCATTGACAGACGTGACGTCCGGACTAAAGAAGAAGTACGGGACGCTCTGTTTCATCACATTGAAACCGCCACAAATAACGGGAAAATCAGGCCGACCATTACGATTTTCCCTCCGGAAGAGAAGGGCGAAAAGCAAGTCGAGATCTGGAATCATCAGCTGATCCGGTACGCGGGATATGAATCCAACGGAGAAAGAATCGGCGATCCTGCTTCCCGTTCTCTCACCGCAGCCTGTGAGCAGCTCGGCTGGCGCGGAGAGCGGACCGATTTTGATCTTCTTCCCCTTATTTTTCGCATGAAGGGTGACAAGCTGCCGGTCTGGTATGAGCTGCCCCGCTCACTGGTGATAGAAGTTCCGCTGACCCACCCGGAATTCGAAGCGTTTTCTGACTTGAAGCTGCAATGGTACGGCGTGCCGATTATTGCGGATATGAGGCTTGAGATCGGGGGCGTTCATTATAATGCCGCACCGTTTAACGGCTGGTATATGGGGACGGAGATCGGAGCAAGAAACCTGGCAGATGTGAAGCGGTATGACATGCTGAAAAAAGTGGCGTCCGTGATCGGCATCGCTGCTGATTACAATACAGATTTATGGAAGGATCAGGCGCTTGTTGAATTGAATAAAGCTGTTTTGCACTCGTATAAAAAGCACGGCGTCAGCATCGTCGATCATCACACGGCTGCAAGCCAGTTTAAACGGTTTGAAGAACAGGAGGAAGAAGCGGGCAGAAAGCTGACGGGTGACTGGACGTGGCTGATACCGCCGATTTCACCCGCCTCCACACATATTTTTCACCGGTCTTATGACAATTCAATCGTCAAGCCGAATTACTTTTATCAGGATAAGCCTTACGAATAGACAATTGAAAACCGGTGATGGCCTTCAAGGCTGCTGGATTCAGTGACAGAGATGCCGGTAACCTTTGAAAAGGGGCTGCCTTTCTTCACGGCCTCAAGAAATGATTGCAAGGCGTTTTCCGGCCCTTCGGCCAAAATCTCGACACGCCCGTCATCACGGTTTTTGACCCAGCCGGTGAGTTTATGCTTATCGGCTTCCGCTTGAACAAAGTAGCGGAAACCGACACCTTGAACCCGGCCGTCTGCAACGATTCGATATTGAAGCATGTAAAAAACCACCTTTTCTTTTTATGATAATCAATCATTTTATATCCTGTAAAGGAGATGTGTTTATATGACATCAGCGCATTATTCCATTCTTTCTCTTAATCTGGGAAAGCCGCAGACGCTTGAATACGATGGAAAGAAAATAGAGACCGGCATTATGAAGCGGCCGGCAGATTCCGCAGTGATGCTGTATCGGGAGAATTTTGAGGGAGACGGACAAGCGGATCTCGTCAATCATGGCGGCCCTGATAAGGCTGTCTGTGTCTATCCGGCGGAGCACTATCCGTTTTGGGCCGAGTTTCTCTCAAGACCGCTCCCGAGCGCCGCGTTTGGTGAAAATCTCACGGTGCAAGGCCTGACTGAGGAGGACGTTTGCATAGGCGATGTCTTTCAGCTCGATGACGCCGTGGTTCAGGTCAGCCAGCCGCGTCAGCCGTGTATAAAGCTTGCCAAAAAGTTCGGTGCAAAGGATATGGTGCTGAAAGTTCAGCAAACCGGATATACGGGATTTTATTTTCGCGTGCTGGAAGAGGGCAGGGTTGCTCCGGGCGCCAAGCTCGACCTGCTGTCCAGAGGCAAAAAAGGCATATCCGTCCAATTCGCAAACCATATCAAATACCATGACACAAAAAATCTCGCCGCCATTGAACGGATTTTAAGTGAAGATGCATTGTCGGAAAGCTGGAGATCTTCCTTTATCAAAAAACGGGACAGGCTGCTTCCGATTCAATAAAAAAGCCGCGCATCTAAACGTGCGCGGCTTTACCATGTCAGGATTGTTTTTTCTTTGTTTCAAGCAGGTTGGCAAGAAAATAGGTTTTATAGCTTTGAAGCTTTCTTCCTTCATATTTCGTGATACCCTGCTTTTTTAATTCTGCCACATACCAGCCTTTACTGCCGTAATGCATGTCAGAAAACTCCTTTCCCTATCTGATTGACCAAACGATTGGCATTGTAACATCTATCAAAAGATGCTGAAAAGAGATGCGGGAAAAACTGAGTCTTTCGCACTAGTGATGCGAACTTTCTTCTTGTATGTATATGCGGAGTAAACGCTGAATATGATTTAATGCCCGGTGAGTTTCAGCACGACAATGCCAAGTGTCATGATGCTGAACACAATACCGATATATGTAAGCATCCCGTTTTTTTTCTTCACGCCGAAAACGGTCATGATGATGCCTTCAATGAAAAAGACGATTCCAAAAATAATAAACCACATGCGGACAATGGCTCCTTTCACAGACATTAATCCTAGTGTAGCATATCTGGATGGGCCGGGCTTGTGACAATATAAAGAAGCCGGGCATACGCCCGGCTTAGGTATTTATTGTTTCTCAACCAATTTGACTAACAGCTGTGCCAAATGTTTTTTCTCATCATCATCCGCAACGCTCCAAAGTTCCTGAAGCAGCATTTCTTCGCCGTTTTGCGGCTCTTCATGTTTCGCGAGATAGTCTCCCAGGATCGCAGCGCTTTTGACAAGCTTGCCGTCATCTAATCCTATTTTTTTGCCCCGGTTAACTTGTTTTTTCAGGTAGTCTTTAAATTCTTCAAAGTCTTTTAACATTTCTTCTTTTATTGTTCCGTGCATTGCATTCATTTCATTTTCAATTTGGATTTTTTCTTGATCTCTGTTCATTACAGTGCCTCCTCCTGCAGAATAGTGATGCTTTACCTGTAATAGGAGGAGGTTAAACATACGAAATGTGTTTTTACAGCTGTGTCAGGATAATCGGCTCGTCTTTGGTAATGACGATGGTGTGCTCAACTTGGGCGACCATGCTTTTATCCGGCGTCTTAAAGGTCCAGCCGTCTCCAGCTTCGACGATGGTTTCCGCTTTTGTTGAAATGAATGGTTCAAGTGCGATCACTGTGCCGTTTTTGAAGAGCGCGTTATCAAATGGATCATAATAGTTCATGATGTGGTTCGGCGCTTCGTGAAGGCTTCTGCCGATTCCGTGGCCAGTCAGGGTTTTAATGACGGTAAATCCTTTAGAACGTGCTTCATGATAAACGGCTCTCCCGATCTGATTTTGGCGCTTGCCGGCTTTTGCCTGCTGCAGCCCTTTTTGGAAGGCATCCTCTGCGCATTGGCATAGCTTGTGAAGTCGTTCTTCTCCTTCACCGAGCACAAACGAGATGCCTGTATCGGAGTAGAAACCGCCGAATTCAGCAGAGATATCAATGTTCACAAGATCTCCGGCTTTTAAAATAGTGGATGTGCTTGGAATACCATGCGCCACTTCATCATTTACGCTGATGCATGTAACACCAGGAAAGTCGTATTCTTTTTGCGGAGCCGAAACAGCGCCATGCTCGTCAAGCACCGCTTTTCCGATAAGGTCAAGGTCTTTTGTACTCATGCCGGGCTCTGCTTTCCGTTTCATTTCTTCACGCGCCAGCGCTACAATTCTGCCGATTTTTTTCAGGCCGTCTAATTCTTGATCGTTTGTTACAATCATCTGTCATTCCCGCTTTCTTTTTAAATAATCTAGTTTAAGCTTACCACAATTGGCTCTAGAATAGGAAACACACGAACCTGGGAAAAAAGAAATATGCCGGGAAAATTGGTATAGATCACTAGATATCTTGTATGGTATATTTTTAAAAAAGGGTAAGAGGGGGATGGGTATGCTTTCATTTTTACAAAAGCTTGGAAAGTCATTTATGCTCCCGATTGCGGTTTTGCCTGCAGTCGGGATTATCCTTGCACTTGGCAGGGAGGATTTATTCGATATCCCGTTTGTTTATCAAGCGGGAACTGCTGTTTTTGATCACCTGCCGCTTATATTTGCGATTGGGATTGCCATCGGCATTTCAAAGGACAGCAATGGGGCCGCAGGTTTATCAGGGGCGATTTCGTATCTGATGCTCGACGCGGCAACAAAATCGATTAATGAAGCAAACAACATGGCGGTATTTGGGGGAATTATTGCCGGTTTAATTGCGGGTTACACCTATAACCGCTTCAAGGATACAAAACTGCCGGAATATCTCGGGTTCTTCAGCGGCAGACGGCTTGTGCCGATTGTCACCGCTATTTTCACAATCATTTTAGCAGGAATATTCGGGTCGATATGGCCGCCGATTCAATCGGGAATTAACGCGTTTGGGGAGTGGATGCTTGGGCTTGGCGGAATCGGCGCGGGCATATTCGGCTTATTCAACAGGTTGTTAATTCCGCTCGGTCTTCACCACGTGCTGAATAATATTTTTTGGTTCCAATTCGGCGAATATAATGGAGTGACAGGAGATTTGGCGCGCTTTTTCGCTAAAGACCCGACAGCGGGCACATACATGACGGGGTTCTTCCCGATTATGATGTTTGGTCTTCCGGCGGCATGTCTGGCAATGATTGTGACTGCCAAGCCGTCAAAACGAAAAGCAACGGCCGGAATGATGATCGGGTTTGCGTTGACTGCGTTTATCACAGGGATAACCGAGCCAATTGAGTTTGCATTTATGTTTTTATCTCCGCTGTTATACGCTGTGCATGCAGTCTTAACCGGACTGTCGCTATTCATCGTTAATTTGCTCGGCATACGCTCTGGATTTTCTTTTTCAGCCGGTGCGATCGATTATCTTTTGAGCTACGGAATTGCAGAAAAGCCGCTGCTGTTGCTTCTGGTAGGTATATGCTATGCGGCTGTATACTTTGTCGTGTTTTACGTCTTAATTAAGACGTTGAATTTGAAAACGCCGGGACGTGAGGATGATGATTTGGATGAAGTGCTGGACGAGAACACAGCACAGTCTGTCAATGAAAACATCATGCTGAAGGGGCTTGGCGGAAAAGAAAACCTGCAGACGATTGATCACTGTGCGACAAGGCTGAGACTGACAGTGAAAGATACGTCTTTAGTAAATGAAGCGTTATTAAAGAAAGCAGGCGCAAAAGGAGTCGTCAAATCGGGCGGGCAATCAGTACAAGTCATTATTGGCCCGAATGTAGAGTTTGCGGCAGAGGAATTACGTGCTGCAGTGAAATAAAAAAAGCAGAGAGGCTGGCCTCTCTGCTTTTTTCTTATTTATCTTCGTCTTCTGTTGACGTCTCTGAATCCTCGCCGTGTTTTGTGTAATCATAATCGGAAGGGTTCACCTTTGTAAAACCTTTCGGGCTGTAGAAACGCAGCAGGTCTCCGTTTATGATTTTATCGGACATTTCGAGTTCCTTCTTGACGAGTGAGTCTTCTGACTTGTCGATCTCAGATTCATCAAGCTGTTTACCGGTTTTTGTGTCATAGTACTTGCCGGATATTTTCGTGTACTTCGGTGATATAAAGTCTCCGTTACGGAACGGAATCACTTCACGGTGTTCTTTAGATAAAATATCAGAACCGGACATCAGGTAGTCTTTCGTATCCACCCCGAGCAAATGCAGAAGGGTTGGAGCCACATCGACGTCTCCGGCATATTTATGAATTTTTTCGCCCTTCACGCCGGCAGCGTGGATAAAGAGCGGCACCCGCTGAAGCTGGGCGTTGTCATAATCGGTAATTTCGTCTTTGCCAAGCACTTTGGCCATCGCGTTATTGTGGTTTTCAGAGATGCCGTAGTGGTCTCCGTACATCACGATAACCGATTTATCATATAACCCGTCTTTTTTCAGGTCATTGAAAAATTGTTCAATGGACTGATCAAGGTAATGGGCTGACTGGAAGTAGTTGTTGACGACAGAGTCGCCAAAGTCTCCAGCCGGGAAGTCAGTATCCCCCTCATCCATTCCGAATGGGAAGTGGTTAGACAGGGTAATGAACTTCGTATAGAACGGCTGCGGCAAGCTTTCTAACAGCGGCATTGATTCTTTAAAGAACGGTTTATCTTTCATGCCGTAGTTTTTCGTGTTTTCTTCGTTCATGTCATAGTAAGCAGAGTCGAAGAATTTATCGATGCCTTCCGCTTTGTACATTTCGTTTCGGTTCCAGAACGTCTGCGTATTCCCGTGGAACGTCGCAGATGTGTAATCTTTAGACTTCAAAATCGCCGGAACGGATTGAAGCGTGTTTTGCGCTTTGTTCACGAAAACGGAACCCTGAGCCAGCGGGTACAGAGAGTTTTCCATCATAAATTCTGCATCCGATGTTTTACCTTGTCCTGTTTGGTGGAAAAAGTTATCAAAGTAGAACGTTTCGTTATCGTGCGCCAGTTTATTTAAGAACGGTGTCACTTCTTTGCCATCAATTTTATAGTCGATGATAAAGGACTGTAAAGATTCAAGTGAAACGTAAATGACGTTTTTTCCTTCCGCTTTGCCGAAATATACATTGTTCGGCACATCGTAATTGGCTTTCATGTAGTTCTCAACTTCCGTTACGTCGCTTGAATCGGCAAGTGCGCGCTGGCTGTTGGATTTGACATTCTGCACAGCGTCATAAATCGTGAAATTGTATGTTCCTAAATATTTGACAAGATAGTTTCGGTCAAATGATCTCGTCAGCAATTCAGGACGGTCTGACTCCGCAACTGCCAGGTTGATTAAGAAAACGAGAATCGAAGACGCAAGAACGATTCGGAATGATTTTTTGTTAGACGTATCGGCAGGCTTGTTCACTTTAATCGCTAAGATAATCAGAATGATCGTATCGATAAAGTAAAAGGCGTCAGTCGGTCTCATCAGCGAAAATGCGCTGTCACCGAGTTGGCCGCCGTTTGTTTTAGCCTGCATAATGACCGGAATCGTAATAAAATCATTGAAGAATCGGTAATACACAATGTTTGCGTACAGTAAAAAAGACATTAAAAAATGAATCACTATGATGGCTGTCTGCTGTAATTTTTTCTTGAACAAAAGTCCAAATCCAAGAAAGAATAAGCTTGAGCTGAGCGGATTCACAAAAAGCAATATTTTCTGGATCGTGTTGTCTATTCCTAAATTGAAGTTCAGGACATAACCGACATACGTCTTTACCCATAACAGGACGACCGCAATTAAGAAGAAGGCCAGTCCTCTTTCTTTTATAAATGTTTTCATTGTTACACTCCTTTTTTCCGATCACAGTTCGAGCGAAACGATAGAAAAAACGAACGTATCCAATATAACACGAATCAGCGGATTAGAAAAGTGAAAATCGTCCGATGGAAAAAGTGGCGAAAAACGCCGTCGAATCAACGTTTTCTTAGGAATTTGCCAGATGTAAAAGCAGGTTTATTACTGTAAATAAAGGAATAATATGGTTTGTGACAGCTGTATGATAAAATATATTCATTAATGAAAAGAGGTGGGACGATGGATTATTCTCATATTGTGTCTGAAGATAAGATTAAACGCGCCATCAAAGACGGAGAATTTGACAACCTGCCGGGAATGGGAAAACCGCTGCCAAAGGATGATGCGGCCCACTTGCCGGAATCCCTGCGGATGGGATACCGAATGTTAAAAAATGCAGGGATGGCTGAGGATGAGGGTGCACTGAAAAAAGAGCTTATGACCCTCAACCATTTAATCTCCAAGTGCTATGACGAAAAGGAACGTGAGCAATTAGTAAGAAAAAAATCAGAGAAGCAGCTGATGCTCGATAAGCTTGCCGACAAAAAAGGCATGTTTTCCAAACCAGCGTCATCGTTTTATAAGAATCAAGTATATGAGCGGCTGGGGCGAAACAGACCTTCTTCCACTTAGTTTTCCTTGTCAGGCGATGTTTTTTAGCCGTACAGCTTCCTTTATTCCTCAATTTGACTTAGTTCTGTCTGCCCTAAAAGGTTTATGTTTTTCCATCTGTGGGGAATTGACCCATAAACGGGAAAGGGTGATGGGATGGAACAACTATTAGAATGGGTAGAGCGTATATCTGATTGGCTGTGGGGGCCGCCGCTAATTATCTTACTGACGGGGACGGGATTGTACTTCACCATTTTGCTGAAGTTTTTTCAATTTCGCTATCCATTATACATTTTAAAGCAGACGATCGGCAGCGTAGGAAAAAAGCCGAAGGGAGAGGGGACAGTTACGCCTCTTCAGGCATTGACATCAGCCCTCAGTTCGACGATTGGGGCGGCGAACATTGTCGGAGTGCCTGCGGCTATCATGTTTGGCGGTCCCGGGGCTGTTTTTTGGATGTGGCTGGTTGCCTTATTTGCTATGGCAATTAAGTTTTCAGAAAGTGTGCTTGCGGTTCATTACAGAGAAAAAAATGAGCAGGGTGAATTTGTCGGGGGACCGATGTATTACATAACAAAAGGGCTGCGCATGAAATGGCTCGGCGTGTTTTTTTCTGTTGCACTGATCGTAGAGCTGATTCCAAGCATAATGGTTCAGGGGAATTCAGTTTCAGTCTCTCTTGCCGAAACGTTTTCTTTCAATAAAATATACGCCGGAATCGGCATCGCGTTTTTGATTGCTTTAGTTGTAATTGGCGGGGTTAAGCGGATCGGAAAAGTAACAGAGTTTGTTGTGCCTCTCATGGCAGGGGCATACGCGGGAGCCGGTCTCCTGATCGTTCTTATGAATCTTTCATCTGTTCCGGCGTTTTTCTCTCTGATATTTTCGAATGCGTTTACTTCTTCTTCGGCAGCAGGAGGATTTGCAGGCGCTGCCTTGGCTGAAACCATCCGCTGGGGGTTTGCCCGCGGCCTGTATTCTAATGAAGCCGGGATGGGAACCGCCCCGATTGCACATGCGGCGGCAATGACTGACCACCCCGTAAGACAAGGGTTCTGGTCTGTGATCGGCATTGTCATTGATACCTTGATTATCTGCACCACCACGGCATTTGTCGTCCTTGCATCCGGAGTCTGGACAGGGAAGAACGCCTCAAGTGACCCAGCAGCACTGACTACGGCTGCATTTCAGCATTATTTCGGAACTGGCGGAGGATACTTCGTTTCGATTTCTCTCGTCTTTTTTGTTGTCTCGACCATTATGGTTGTCATCTTTTACGGCGTAAAACAAGCTGAATTTCTATTCGGACGGCTGTCGGGGCATGTTATTAAATTCGTTTATTTAGCGGCTATTATCATAGGTGCCGCCGGCGGAGCAAAAGCCATCTGGGGCTTTCTGGACTTAGCGTTAGTTTTCATTCTCGTTCCGAATGTGATTGCGCTGTTATTATTGAGCAAGAAGGTAAAAGCGCTGTATACCGAATTTTTCACATCTGAACAGTATTACCTGAAAGATAGAAGAAAAACGAAACAGAGTGCTGTTTGCCAGACAAAAGAAGCTGAAAACTCTTAGTGTTTTTGGAACTTAACCTCGTCTTACTCTTGATAATCAATTAGGTGAACAAAGGCAGCAAGATCGCATCACCACGTTAATGAGCGGTTTGATTCTGTTAAGTCTATCTGTTTTGATTCTTTTTTCATCTTGTCAATGCCCTGCGTACCTGCCATTCCGTCCGATATAGGCTAAGACGATGTCGGTCTTGGTTCTCGGGCCGATTTTAAAAGCGATCGTTTAAGCTGAAGTGATTGACGCGAAAGCGCACAAAAGCACTATTGACTCTGAGGCTTTCTGTAAAGCCTTCTGATGGACTCGGTGATCGGTTCTTCAATGACTCTCCTTTGGCCGCCTTTTATTTTTACAATCAGGCATTTTGCCGTTTACAAAATAATAGATCTAAACTCGTCTCAGCCAATACGCTGGAAATAGACAGCATATCGGCTGAGATTCCTCGTTTTCCTTATTTCATCCCTCAGATGCCGCAAAAAAAAGACGGGGGACGTGATACTGAATAGATTCAGATTTTACGATTCCTTCGATATATACAATAGATCCGCATACACATTTCCGAAGTCCAACTTTGTAAACACAAATCTGAGCAGCCTTCTGTTAAAAAGGTCAGAGTTTTCCTTCGAGCTCACGCAGGAGCTGCAGGGCTTTCTCGTGTTTATTCTTTAGAGCAGCCCTGCCTGTTTAAGATATTCTATGACTTTACGAATAGTATGAAAGCGCTATAAAAAGTTGTTGACTACATGTATATACAGGAATACAATATAAACATAAGTTGTATATACAAGTTATCAAACGGAGGGGTTGGCATGGGGGAACTGAACAGATCAGCACGGCAAATTGTTGAAGCAGTCGGCGGTGCTGAAAATATTGCAGCGGCAACTCATTGTGTAACACGTTTACGCTTCGCGTTAATAGATGAAAGCAAGGTTGACCAAGAGGTGCTGGATCAAATCGATGTTGTAAAGGGGTCGTTTTCGACAAACGGGCAGTTTCAGGTTGTGATCGGCCAGGGAACAGTCAACAAAGTATATGCGGAACTGGTCAAGGAAACGGGGATTGGCGAGTCAACAAAGGATGATGTGAAGAAGGCCTCAGAAAAAAATATGAATCCTTTGCAGCGTGCTGTGAAAACGCTTGCAGATATCTTTATTCCAATTTTGCCGGCGATTGTCACGGCGGGTCTCTTAATGGGGATCAACAATATCTTAACGGCGCAGGAGATTTTCTTCAGTACAAAATCGATTGTGCAAGTGTACCCGCAGTGGGCGGATCTCGCCAATATGATCAATTTAATCGCAGGCACGGCCTTTACGTTCCTGCCAGCGCTGATCGGCTGGTCGGCGGTGAAACGGTTTGGCGGCAATCCGCTCCTCGGCATTGTGCTCGGCGTTATGCTCGTGCATCCTGAATTACTGAATGCGTGGGGGTATGGCGCTGCGGAACAAAGCGGAGAGATCCCTGTATGGAATCTTTTCGGCCTTGAGGTGCAGAAGGTCGGCTATCAGGGGCAGGTGCTCCCGATTTTGCTCGCTTCGTATTTGCTCGCCAAGATTGAATTGTTTTTGACGAAACGGACACCCGAGGGGATACAGCTTTTAGTCGTCGCGCCGATTACGCTGCTCGTGACAGGTTTTGCATCCTTTATCATTATCGGACCGGTCACATTTGCGATCGGGAATGTGTTAACTTCGGGGCTTATCTCGGTGTTCGGCTCATTTGCCGCGCTGGGCGGGCTGCTGTACGGCGGCTTATACTCGGCACTGGTGATTACCGGAATGCATCATACGTTTTTGGCAGTTGATCTGCAGCTGATCGGTTCTAAGCTCGGAGGCACTTTTTTATGGCCGATGCTGGCGCTGTCAAATATCGCTCAAGGGTCAGCGGCGCTGGCGATGATGTTTATCGTAAAGGATGAGAAACAAAAAGGCCTTTCCTTAACATCAGGCATTTCCGCTTATCTGGGCATTACAGAGCCTGCCATATTCGGGGTGAACCTTCGCTACAGATTTCCGTTTATCATTGCGATGATCAGCTCAGGGCTTGCCGGGATGTATGTCTCATCTCAAGGCGTTTTGGCAAGCTCCGTCGGTGTTGGCGGCGTGCCCGGCATTTTCTCGATTATGAGCCAGTACTGGGGCGCATTCGCAATCGGGATGGCGATTGTCTTGATTGTTCCGTTTGCCGGAACATACGCTTATGCGCGACTGAAACGTAAATAACAAAGGGGAGCGGGACGTATTTTTGACGGTCCCTTTTCCCATTTTCATTAAAAAAGACGGTGGTGGAGACAGATGAAAACAGAACAAACACCATGGTGGAAAAAAGCCGTGGTTTATCAAATTTATCCGAAAAGCTTTAAAGATACGACGGGAAACGGCATTGGCGATTTGAATGGAATTATTGAAAAGCTTGATTACTTAAAAACGCTTCAGGTGGATGTTCTTTGGCTAACGCCGATTTACGACTCGCCACAGCATGATAATGGGTATGATATTCGTGATTACTATACGATTTATCAAGAGTACGGCACAATGGAAGATTTTGAACGCTTATTAGCTGAAGCGCACAAAAGAGGCTTAAAAGTCGTCATGGATCTTGTAGTCAATCATACGTCAACTGAGCACAAATGGTTTAGAGAGGCGATTTCTTCAAAAGACAGCCCATACCGTGATTTTTATATATGGAAAAACCCGAACGAAGACGGGACAGCCCCGACAAACTGGGAATCGAAATTCGGCGGCTCGGCATGGAAGCTTGACGAAGCCTCAGGCCAATATTATCTGCACCTATTTGATGTCACACAGGCTGATTTGAATTGGGAAAATGAAGAGGTCAGAAAGCATGTCTATGAGATGATGCATTTTTGGTTTGAAAAAGGAATTGATGGCTTCAGGCTTGATGTCATTAATCTGATTTCAAAAGACCAGCGCTTTCCGAATGCGGAAAACGGCGATGATGGCCGTACCTTTTACACTGACGGGCCGCGGGTGCATGAATTTCTGCATGAAATGAACGAAAAGGTGTTTTCACATTATGACAGCATGACGGTCGGTGAGATGTCTTCTACATCGATTGACCATTGCATCCGATATACAAATCCCGGCAATGAAGAGCTTGATATGACGTTTAACTTCCATCATCTCAAGGTCGATTATCCAAACGGAGAAAAATGGGCCTTGGCTCCGTTCGATTTTCTGAAGCTGAAGGAGATCTTATCTGTATGGCAGACGGAGATGCAGGCGGGAGGGGGCTGGAACGCTTTGTTCTGGTGCAATCACGATCAGCCGCGCATTGTATCGAGATATGGAAATGACGGTCCATATCGGGTGAAATCAGCAAAAATGCTTGCGACGGCCATTCATATGATGCAGGGCACGCCTTATATTTATCAGGGTGAAGAGCTCGGCATGACCAATCCGAAGTTTACCGGCATCAGCTCCTATCGGGATGTCGAGTCGCTGAACATGTATCACGCCTTCAAGAAAAAAGGCATGGCGGAGAAAGAGATTTTAGCCATTTTACAGGAAAAATCCCGTGACAATTCCAGAACACCTGTCCAGTGGGATGATACGCCGAATGCCGGATTTACAACAGGCACGCCATGGATACCGGCCGCCGGAAATTACCGGGAGATCAATGCTGAGGCGGCACTGAAGGACAAACACTCGGTCTTTTATCACTACCGGAAGCTGATCCAGATCCGAAAAACCTATGACATTGTCACAGAGGGAACGTATGAATTGATCGCAAAGGATGATCCGAACGTTTTTGCGTATATGAGACATGGCGAAAATGAGAAGCTGCTCATCATCAATAATTTTTACGGGACGGAGGCAGCCTTTACACTGCCGGACACGCTGAAGCCCGGCGAGTGGAAGGCAGAGGTGCTTCTGACAAACGATGAAGAGAGAGAAGAACTGAAGAATATGACGCTCCGCCCGTATGAGTCCATTGTTTATCATTTAACAAAACCGTGCTAAACTAAGCTGGGTGGTCATAAATGAAGGTGAATAAATTTATCACAATCTATAAAGACATCGCACAGCAAATTGAAGACGGCCGATGGAAGGCGGAGGAGATTCTTCCGTCTGAACATGAATTGACCGCACAGTACGGCACATCAAGAGAAACGGTTCGAAAGGCGCTTCACATGCTGGCTCAAAATGGATATATCCAGAAAATCAGGGGGAAAGGCTCCGTGATTCTCAACCGTGAAAAAATGCAGTTTCCGGTCTCAGGGCTTGTCAGCTTCAAGGAACTGGCGCAAACTTTGGGAAAAGAAACGAAAACAGCCGTTCACAAATTCGGGCTGGTGCCCCCGTCAGACCTGATCCAAAAACAGCTTCGGGCACAGCCGGATGATGACATATGGGAAGTGATCAGGTCAAGAAAAATTGACGGGGAGCATGTCATTTTGGACAAGGACTACTTTTTCAGAAAGCATGTGCCTCACCTGACGAAAGAAATTTGCGAAAACTCCATTTATGAATATATTGAAGGAGAGCTTGGTCTTTCGATCAGTTATGCGCAGAAAGAAATTGTGGCCGAGCCGTGTGCGGATGAGGACAGGGAATTGCTTGATTTACGAGGCTATGACCATATGGTGGTTGTGAGAAACTATGTCTTTTTAGAGGATACAAGTCTCTTTCAATATACGGAAAGCAGACACCGTCTGGACAAATTCAGGTTTGTCGATTTTGCGCGACGGGGAAAATAAAGAGCGCCTGCCTGCGGCAGAGCGCTTTTTTCTCTTGGTATCAAAATTGATACTATCATACAAAAATGTGCGTACTTTTACTTTTTGTGAGAATGGCTACAATAGAAGTGAGAGTAACCAAAAGGAGAGGTGCTTAACATGGCAGATGTAAAGAAACAAATTCTGGACGCATACCATTTCAGACATGCGACAAAGGAATTTGACCCGAATAAAAAAGTATCAGACAGCGATTTTGAATTTATTTTAGAAACAGGAAGACTGTCTCCAAGTTCACTCGGCCTTGAGCCTTGGAAATTCGTTGTTGTCCAAAATCCCGAATTCCGCGAAAAGCTTCGCGAATACACATGGGGCGCGCAAAAGCAGCTTCCGACAGCAAGCCATTTCGTCCTGATTCTGGCGCGTACAGCGAAGGATATCAAATATAATGCGGACTACATCAAACGTCATTTAAAAGAAGTAAAACAAATGCCGCAAGACGTGTATGAAGGTTATCTCAGCAAAACAGAGGAGTTCCAGAAGCACGATTTGCATTTGCTTGAAAGCGACAGAACCCTGTTTGACTGGGCATCAAAACAAACCTATATCGCGCTTGGCAACATGATGACAGCCGCTGCGCAAATCGGCGTTGATTCCTGCCCTGTGGAAGGCTTCCAATATGATGAAATTCATCGCATCCTTGAAGAAGAAGGCCTTCTGGAAAACGGAAGCTTTGATATTTCTGTGATGGTGGCATTCGGCTACCGTGTGCGAGACCCTCGTCCGAAAACAAGATCTGCAGTTGAAGATGTTGTGAAATGGGTATAAAAACGAAAGCTGCTCGATAACGAGCAGCTTTTTTTATGCCTGATTCGCTCTATTCTGTTTTCTCCTCTGATGCAAGTACATTGCCGTACCGAGTGCGCTGATCAGAAATCCGGCCAACAGGATCGAGTATATGGATGTGGCTGTGTCCGGAAGGAGGCCGCCAGCCGGACCATCGGTTCCAGATCCGCCCGATCCATTTGTTGGTTCAGTGCCGGGAGGTGTTTGATCGCCGCCTTTGCCGTCATTCGGCTGCTTTCCGCCTGGATTGTCGGGCCCTCCGCCATTCTTGCCGTCATCACCGCCGCCTGTCGGCTGATCGGATGGGAACGCCGGCGGTTTATCGTGAGCACCGGAATTTAAGATCGTGTATTCGCTGAAGTGGTTTGTGTATCCTGTCACCATATCATCGTCAACTGATCCGTTATCTGTCTTTGTGAAAGCTTTCTTTTTCCTGTCGACATGATAAATGGCAGGGTTATGGGCTTCTTCAATATCAAACATGCGAAGCGAAAGCTGAACGGGCTCCTTGAATGATTTTATTTCTTTTCCTTTTTGCTTCACTGTAAAGTCATATACATTTGATAGGGAGACGTTTAATTCTCCCTTAGATTTGATTCCGATTTCAGTGTTCGCGGTTTTGATATTCGCCATTGGAAGCTTCATGCTGTACCAGTAGTTGAACACCGTCAGGGAAGGATCTAATTCTCTATCCTTCAATAGCTTGACCTGGTCTTTTTTCATTTTTAGATTGATTGGTTTCTCTTGTGATCCTTCAGACGTTTCATAATAGACAAACGGCTTGTTGGCGTTTTTGGCATAAATCGCAAATTTGTCTTCATCAAGTGTCCAGCTGCCGTCCTTCTGCTTTGTCGGCAGGAATACTTCTTTGATCCGTCCTTCAACTTTAGGAGAGACCTTGTTTCCTAGTTTTTTCAGCTGTTCGGTGAAAATCTCATAATCAACGTAGCCAAGGTCTTCACCATGGGAGGCTTCTGTAAAGACAGAATATCCGTCTCCTCCGGCACCGACAAAATGATTTGTTGCCACGCGGTAGGTATCATCCGTATTTATAGCAACTTTGTCTCCGTTAGGCGATTCAATTTTCACTTCTAACACACGGTGTCCAGGTTCGTTGTTTAATGTAAAGGTATATTCGATTCCGGCCACCTGAGGGAAAGCGCCGCCGCCATTTTCTACATTGCTTAGGCCTTGTTCAAGGGCTTCTTTAATTTGTTTTCCGGTCAAATCGGCCACGTAAAGCGTATTGCCGAACGGCATCACGTTGAGCACCTCGCCGAGTGTGATATCCCCTTTGTCAATGCCGGCTCTGATGCCGCCGCCATTTGTTATCGCTATTCTGGCGCCGGCTGCTTCTTTCGCTTTTGCCAGCATACCGTCCGCGATGAAGTTTCCGAGATTCGTTTCTTTCGTGCGCACATGCTCACGCTGGCCGTCAAGCGCCACATCCGTATAGCCGACTTTTTCATTTTTCACGTCTTCTAATTCACTTTTGAACTGATCGAGCTCTTGTTTTGCTTCTGCGTTTTCTTCTGTATGTTCATCAATTGGCAGCACGCTCAAATTTGATTTGTCTGTTTGGACAACGCCATTTTCATCAAACGCGACATCGACACGCCCTAAGAATTTGCCGTATTCTTTTGCCTGTGCCACGATCGTCGGTTCGTCGTTTTCCACGACTTCCATTTTGTCCACGAGAGTGTGGGTGTGTCCGCCGATGATCAAGTCAATGCCTTTCACTTTTTTGGCTAGCTCAAGATCGCGGTTATGCCCAATGTGGGTGAGCGCGATAATTTTGTTTACTTTTTCTTCTTCCTGAATCGTTTTCACGGTGTTCTGTGCAGTTTTAAATGCGTCGTTAAATACAATGCTTTTGCCCGGGCTTGATGTTGTGGCTGTGTCTTCGGTTGTCAGTCCGAACACGGCCACTTTCTCGCCGTCAACGTCTAACAGAATATACGGATGGATGCCCGGCTCTTTCTTTTCTCCCGCAGTAAAGGTCTGCGGCTTTTTGACATATGATTTTAGCTTAGGTTCATTTGATACATCCACGTTCGCGCTGACGATTGGGAAATCAGGCGCTTCAAAGTGATAGCGATTCGCCGGATCGACAGTTGTGCTGTTCCCGCTGAGAAAATCAGAAAGAACGGACGGACCTTTATCAAATTCGTGGTTTCCGAAGGTCATGGCGTCATAACCCATCATGTTCATCAGTTTCAGGTCGGCTAAACCGTTCCATTTCGTGAAATACAGGTCGCCGGAAAACACATCTCCCGCGTCAAGCAGGATGTTGTGGTCTGTTTCGTTTCTTACTTCGTTGATTTTCGTCATTCGTCTGGCTGCGTCATCAAGGTGAGCGTGCGTATCATTTGTATGCATGACGGTAAGATCCCATAATCCGCCTTCAGGAGGATCGGTATCTGAATCGTCGTCAAATTGAAGCTTGTACACGCCATAGCCTTCATTTGAAGAATGTCTCACATAAGCGACATCATCGGCTTTGTCCGCAAAAGGCTTGGCTAAAAGCGAAGATTCAAACGTCAAATTTGTGCCGGAAACCGGTGCAATCGACCAGTTGTTATCGGCCTTTGGGTTTAATGTTTTCTGTTCAATAATGTAATCCATCAGTACCTGTCTGTTTTCAACTGCGGAGCCGTGGACAATCTTATCACTCGTCAGATGAGGAAAACCGCCGCCGCCGGAGGCGCGGTAATTATTCGTGACTACGAGAAATTCCTGGCTCGGGCTGATCGGTTTGCCTTCATAGGAAAGGTTGATGATCCGGCTTGAATCCGCGTTGATCACTTTTCCGTTTTCGTTGTATTTGGCCGGTTTTGTGACATCGACCTGATAGGTGACGCCGTCAATCACGTCAAAGTTGTAGGAACGGAAATTCTCATTCAGCAAGGCCTGGTCGCCGCCTTTTGACGGATCGATATGATTAAATTGTCCAGCTGACATGTCGAGCCAGTCCTTCACCTCGCTGCCGGTCAGCTTCACGATCTGGAGGGTATTATCGTACAGATACAAGTCTCCGACGTTTTTAATCGCAAGATCCCCGGCCGGAATGTTTGTATAGTAATTGGCACCGTTTCTGCCGCCGGCTTTAAACGGCGCGCCTGCAGACAAAATTGGAAGATCCTTATACTCGGTATCCTTCATTTCATTTTCCGCGTACCATTTTTGCGCATCTGTCACAATTTGAATAGAAGGGTCGTCCTTGACTTGGGCAAAGAAGCTGTTAATGTCGGCTTCTGTTTTTCCGACAGGCTTTCTGACATATTCCAGCGTGTTTTGATGTGTTTGCTGAATGGCTTTTGTGACGGCTTCGTTTCTGGATGTGACGCTGCCGGAAATTGATTCGATGCTGCCCTTGGAATCTTCGACCTTCCACGAGCCGTCTGTTTTTTCAAGCTTGAGGTCAATGACGCCTAAGTATTTGCCCCAGCTGCTTGGCATGACGACCGGAATGCCGTTAATGGTTCCTTTTTCAACATCGAACTGAGCGGCACCCGCATATTCTGCGGAAGGGAAGAGTCCGTGCTGATGGCCCGAGACAATCGCATCAATGCCCTTTGTTTTCGTGGCCAGGTCAAAAACGGCGTTTTCTGCACCTGACGATTGCGTCTGCTTTTCAATACCAGTGTGGGCAAGGGCAATAATGACATCCGCGCCTTCTGCCTTCATTTTCGGAATCGTTTCATTGGCAGATTCGACGATATCCTGCACCTGAACCTGTCCTTCGAGATTCTTTTTGTCCCAGGTCATGATTTGCGGCGGGACAAAACCTATGTAGCCTACTTTGATCTTCTGTTCGTTTCCGTTTTCATCTGTGACTGTTTTCTCGTTAATAACATACGGCGTATAACGGTGTTCGCCGCCAGTTGTTTTCACATTGGCGTTTACAATCGGGAAATCGGCTCCTTTGATTGTGCCGTCGAGAAAGTCGAGCCCGTAATTGAATTCATGATTGCCAAGTGTTCCTGCGTCATACTTAAGCGCGTTCATGACGCTGATAATTGGGTGGGGTTTCGCGCCGGAGATAATGTTGTCTTTTTCGTATTTCACTGCGTATTCGCCCAGCGGATTTCCTTGAATCAAGTCACCGTTATCCACGAGCAAGGTGTTTGGGTTCTCCTGGCGGTGCTTTTGGATCAGCTGTGCCGTTCTGGCAAGCCCGAATTCTGTCGTTTCTTTGTCGCTGTAGTAATCGTAATCCATCATGTTGGCATGAATATCAGTTGTAGCCAAAATACTGAGATTCACTTGAGGAGCCGTGTTTTCTTCTGCATGAACGGGCAGTGTTGGGAGGATTAAGCTAAGTATCATAATTGGGGGCAGCAGAATACGGAGAATGTTACTGACGTCTTTTCGTCTTTTCTGTATTCTCACCAGTTCTCCACCTTTCAACGAAATTTGTGTTACTGGTTCTATTGTAAGAATATTTTGTAAGCATTTGTAGATGTTTCTTTATGATTATTGTAAAAGGGAGAAAAATAAGTATTATGTATCATCTTTGGGTGATGTGAATTGGGTCATTATGCTTATCGTTTGTCGGCTCTGCAAAATGTTTATTATATTGTGGCTGGGGTAGAGTGTTTTATGTAGACATATTAAGGGGGAGGTTATCAATCATGGGTAAAAAAATCGCAGTTGTGCTGACAGATTATTTCGAAGACAGCGAGTATACTGAACCAGCAAAAGCATTTAAAGAAGCGGGGCATGAGCTGACCGTTATCGAAAATGAAAAAGGGAAAACCGTAAAAGGCAAGCAGGGAAATGCGCAAGTCACAGTCGATGCGTCCATTGATGACGTAAACCCTTCCGACTTTGACGCGCTTTTAATTCCGGGGGGTTTTTCACCCGACCAGCTTCGTGCCGATGAGCGTTTCGTCCAGTTTACAAAAGCGTTTATGACGGACAAAAAGCCGGTATTTGCGATTTGTCACGGCCCGCAGCTGCTGATTACTGCTAAAGCGCTGGAAGGCAGAAAAGCGACAGGTTATACGTCCATTCGTGTAGATATGGAATACGCGGGGGCAGATGTCGTTGATCAGGAAGTCGTGGTTTGCCAAAATCAATTGGTCACCAGCCGCACGCCGGATGACATTCCTGCATTTAACCGCGAATCTTTGGCACTGCTTGAAAAATAACAAAAACGGACGCCCTGCGGGGACGTCCGTTTTTTCATGATAGCTTGGAACCTGCGGTCAGTTTATTGTATCTGTAATACAAAAAGGCAGCAGAGGCTGTTCCGATGACGGCAATGCCGAAGTCGAACATAAAGATATGGGCTATGCCTCCCGCTTTTGCGATGAGCCCGGTGGCGATCGGCAGCAGAATCGAGGCAATACTTGAAGCTGTCGCAACAATTCCGGTGACGGTGCCTTTGCGGTTCCAGAAAAGCTCTGTCATTAATGTAATGGTAATTTGAAACACACCCGCGGTTGAAAATCCTAAGAAAAAGGCTGTGATGTCCAGTACAACTGGGACGTGAACTGTCAGCATAACGGCAAGCGTACATAATGTAATAATCGGATACAGCAGCGTAATCATCACCGGTTTTACCCATCTGTTCAGCAGAAGGGCTAATAATAAAACAGATACCAAAGCGCCTATACTATAGTAGCTCAGCAATTGTACGGAAGCTGATTCAGCTAACCCTGCAGCCTTTTGGGCGAAGCTTGGAAGCCAGATTTGAGATACTGTGAATAAAGCCGTTGATGTAAAACCAATGATAATCAGCGCGGCGCCTTCTTTCTTCATGTCGGGTTCAGATAAGAAAGCAGGAGATCCCTGTTGCCCGGTGCTGATGGGCTGTTTCTGTTTTTTTGGCAGCGAAACCGCTGATAAGCAGAGGATGTTCAGCACATAGACAGCTGCCGGCAAATAAAATGCATATCCGTAGAATAGGCTATGGTCTGCCAAAACTGTAATCAGGAGCGGCAAAAGAGCGGCCCCGAGAGACATAAAAGCTTTTACCAAGACATTCGCCGAGCTGGGAGCAGTTGGGAAGAGCTCCGTTAAAGCCGGATATGTTCCTGCGTCCATGGCCGAATTTGCGACTCCGGCTAATAAAGCAAACACAAACGCAAGTTCATAACTCGGTGATAATGGAATACCGATTAAAAAGACAGCCATCAATCCGGCGGAAGCCACAATGAGCGGTTTTCTGCCTATTTTATCTGATAAAACGCCAGATATTCCGTATGTCAGCAGCTTGCCGAATCCGATAGCCGCAATCACATAACTGATGCCTGTCGGGTCGGTATTCCACTGCTTCGTTAAGGAGGACATGTTGGATGCGAGAATGATATTGACCATTCCGAGCAAGAAGTAGTTGATGTACATTCCGGTTGCTGTTTTGACGTATTTCGTTTTCATTCTAGTACTCCTTCAAAATCTTATTCGGCCATTTGCTGTATTCGCCGGCCTCAGGAAGCCCGGCGCCTTGCTGCCGCGTCTTTCCGGCTCCCTAATAAACGAAAGCAAAAAGAATCATCTTCATCAATAATAAAAAAGACTTGCCGGATGCCGGCAAGCCCCATTATTTTCGAAGTGATGCAAGTTCTTGAGCGATCGCCTGCATTTCGCTCGGGCTGAATGCTGCTTTTTTCATCACCATTTTATGAAGGTAGGTGAGGTCCTCTATTTTTTCGTCGCTGAAGTCTTCCGCTTTGATAACCCCGACATTCAGCATGTTCAGTTTTTGTGAAATCTCTTCAATCATTTGAGTTAATGTTTCTGTATTTTGGCTGGACAAATGATTCCATCCTTTCTTTCGCGTCATTTGGTATGTTTTATTCTAACAGAATTCCATCAGAAAAAAACCCTATTCTCATTTCGGCCATTTATTTCAAAAAAGTGGTGACATCAGTTGAAAAGTGATTGAACATCCTACTAAGATAGCGGTAAAGGTTTCTTTTTAGAGAAATATGGGCAAAGAATAGGGAGGTTGCACAACATGATCAGCGTGTTATTTGTTTGCTTGGGAAACATTTGCCGGTCTCCGATGGCGGAAGCGATATTTCGGGACTTGGCAGCGAAAAAAGGATTAGAGGGGAAAATCAGAACAGACTCAGCCGGCATCGGCGGCTGGCACGTCGGCAATCCTCCGCATGAAGGAACGCAGGAGATATTGCACAGAGAAGGGATCAGCTTTGAAGGCATGCTGGCGCGCCAGGTGCGCGAACAGGATTTAACCGATTTTGATTACATCATTGCGATGGATGCAGAAAATATCGGAAGCCTGAGAAGCATGGCGGGTTTTAAAAAAGCCGCACAGATCAAGAGGCTGCTTGACTACGTTGATGATTCAGATCTTGCGGACGTTCCCGACCCTTACTACACTGGGAACTTTGACGTGGTCTATCAATTGATCAGATCAGGCTGTGAGCATCTGCTTGCATCTATTCAAGAAGAAAAACAATTGTGAGGGAAAGGAGAGTTCATCATGAACAATGAACGCTGGTTGCTGAAAGGTGTCATTCTCGGAGCTGCGGCAGGCGCGGCGCTATCCTTGCTCCATAAGCCGACGAGACAGGCCTGCGGCATGAGATGGATGACGTGCAAGCATAAAATATCTCTGTACAAAAACAATCCTGAACTATTGAAAAACAATGTCATTACAAAAATTGATGAAGCCAAACAGCTGGCCCAGACGCTGTCAGATGAAGTCGGCTTCGTTAATCAGCAAGTCAAAGAGCTGAAGAAAACAACGCCGAAAGTGATGGAGCTGGTACAGGAAACAAAGGAACATTTTACAAAAGATAAATGATTAAACATTCGAGGTGAGACGACATGAACTTTCTGAAAGAGCTGTTCGGCAGATACACCCTTCATGAGGGACAAAGCAAATCTGCGGAGCTGGCGTATTTTTTTCTGTTATCGCTGTTCCCGTTTTTGATTTTTATGCTGACGCTCACCGCGTATCTTCCGATTTCTACAGATGACGTGCTGGGGGTTATAAAACAATACGCTCCCGGAAGTGCGATGTCCCTCGTTGAATCCATTACCCACCAAACATTAAATGACCGAAACGGCGGATTGCTGTCATTCGGGATCATCGCGGCGTTATGGTCTGCGTCTAATGGAATGAATGCCATCGTCAGATCGTTAAACCACGCGTATGAAGTGGAGGAAAACCGCTCTTTTATCATTGTACGTCTAACCTCAATTTTTCTGACGATCGCCATGGTGTTTACCATTTTAGTTGCCTTGCTTCTGCCGGTATTCGGCCGGCAGATCGGAATGCTTGCTGCGGACTTTGTCGGCGCTTCGGACCTGTTTTTATCCATCTGGACGGCGATCCGCTGGGGAGTCAGCCCGCTTGTGCTGCTGATTGTTTTTTCCGCTTTGTACGTCATCGCGCCTAACAAAAAGCTGTCGCTTCGCTTTGTAATGCCGGGTGCGCTGTTTGCGGCCATCGGCTGGATTGTCGTCAGCACCCTGTTTTCGTTTTACGTCAGTACATTTGCGAACTATAGCGCCACATACGGAAGCATTGGGGGGATCATCGTCCTGATGATCTGGTTTTACTTAAGCGGGATTTTAATTATTTTAGGGGGAGAAATCAACGCGCTTTTACATAAACGTAAAAAGCTTCCTGATGAAAATCCCTACAATTAGCGCACCCTATAAAGGAACTTCAGTTCAAAAATGATCCGGGGGGCAAAACGTGATGACAAAGCATACGAAAAAAGGCGGAAGCCATAACAAACAGAACTCAAAGAGCAAATCGAGTCATAAAACAAGCGGAAGTGCCAACGGACAAAACGGCTATCATTAGAACAAAAGCCTCCTGACTTTGTGTCAGGAGGCTTTTTCTTATGAAGAGGAAGAATAGGTCTCAGCCGCTGGCCAGCTTTTTGGTTTGCCTAAAGCGATAGCGAGCCAGACAGCGGCCAGAATGAGGGTAATCAAATAAAACAAGTTAGCACTTTCGAAGGTTTGCATATACCAGCCGCCTGCAATCGGCCCGAAAATGCTGCCGAGACTGAATGAAATGCCGCATAGCAAATTCCCCGCCGGAAGCAGGTGGGACGGAAGAAGGTCTGTCATAAAGCTGATGCCGAGTGTAAAGGTTGACCCGACTGCCATGCCCGCAATAAAGAAGCAGCAGCCGATCACGTAAGGAAAAGGGAACACGCCTGCGATGAGAAAGCAAAAGGCCCCCGTCAGCAAAATCACAAGCAGCACATTCCGTCTTCCGTATTTATCGCTGAGAATGCCGAGCGGGAATTGAAAAATAATGCTTCCGATCGCAAATGCAGGAAGAATCAAAGCGACGGCGTCCACAGATAAACCCAGACGCAGCGCATACACAGGAAAGCTGCCGTTTAATGCAGTCTCCAGAAATCCGTACCCGAACGTAGGCATAAACGCAACCCATGCAAACAGCATAGCCTGGTAAAAGCGTCTGAAACTATTGTCTGATTTGGTTTCGTGAGGGCTGGTTTCCGGGTATGCATTTTGTAGCAAGAAAACAAAGAGCCACGCAAGCAAACTGATGCAGCCTGACACGATAAAAGGCAGTGCCGGACTCAGCTTAACAAACGGGACCATAAACGGGCCCGCAGCAAAACCAAGACCAAAGGAGAGTCCGTAAATGGAAAGATTTCTCCCGCGGTTTTGCTTTGACGACATGGAGGTCACCCACGTTTGCGTAGAAAAGTGAAGCATATGGTCGCCGATCCCGATGAAAAGACGAAGCAGGAACCACACCCAAACCGACTGAAGCCAAATGAACCCGAACAAGCTTAAAATGACGATGCTTCCGCCAATGACGATCAGCGGTTTGAAGCCCAGTTTTCTAAGCGGAGCCTCCATAAACGGAGAAGCCAATAGCACTCCGATGTACAGCCCGGTCGCATGCAGGCCGTTCATCGCCGCTGATTCACCATTTGTTTCAAAGATAATCGAGATGACGGGGAGCAGCATGCCCTGTGAAAACCCGGATATGGAAACGAGCAAAACCAGAATAGAAAAATGCATTCGTGACATCGTGTCTGTTCTCCTTTGTGAGATCTATGTTGATCGTACACCGATTTCCAAAAGGCGGCAACCTGAAAAAAGCCTATATCGCGCGCAAACATTTGACCTCGTGTAATCATGATGATTTTTGTGAAGAATAAAAATAAAACAAGTCATACTAAAGGAGTCAATTCACTATGAATCGTATCTTTTTTATATTAGTGGCGGCTGGTGTTCCGCTTTCGGTTATCGGCAGTTTGATGCATTGGCCTTCTGCCATTCTCTTTGCAGTCTATTGTGTAACAATTATTGCTCTGGCAAGCTATATGGGAAGAGCGACAGAATCGCTGTCCATTATTGCCGGGCCGCGGATCGGCGGTCTGTTGAACGCCACCTTCGGGAATGCGGTTGAGCTGATTATTTCGCTATTTGCATTAAAGGAAGGCCTTACAGGAATCGTGCTTGCCTCTTTAACAGGTTCAGTGCTGGGAAATCTCCTGCTGGTTGCGGGGTTATCGTTTTTTGTCGGCGGTTTAAAATACAAGCGGCAGGAGTTTAATATCCATGATGCACGCCATAATTCCGGGCTTTTGATTTTCGCCATTATTGTGGCTTTCGTAATTCCTGAGGTATTTTCGGTTGGAATGGGGGATACAAGCAAGCTTAATTTAAGCATCGGCATCAGCATCATTTTGATTCTGTTATATGTGGCGGCTCTGTACTTTAAGCTTGTCACGCACCGCGGTGTATATCAGCCGAACAATGCTGTCCAGCCTGAGGAAGAGGAGCAGCCGGAATGGTCAGGGAAGGTTGCCACGATTGTTTTGTTTGCGGCAACAATTGTCGTGGCGTACATATCCGAAAATCTGGTGCACACATTCCACTCGGTTGCTGAACAGTTCGGCTGGAGCGAGCTGTTTATCGGGGTCATCATCGTTGCGATTGTCGGTAATGCGGCGGAACACGCGTCAGCCATCATTATGGCCTATAAAAATAAAATGGATATTGCGGTGGAGATCGCTGTCGGCTCCACTTTGCAGATTGCCATGTTTGTTGCGCCGGTTCTCGTGATCTGCTCTATCTTTTTCCCGGTAAGCATGCCGCTTGTGTTTACACTGCCGGAGCTTGTCGCGATGGTATCTTCCGTTCTCTTGATGATTGCCATTTCGAATGATGGTGATTCCAACTGGTTTGAAGGTGCCACGCTGCTAGCGGCTTATGTCATTATGGCGATCGGCTTTTTCCTTCTTTAACCTGAAAAAATGATGGATAACAACAAAGCGGGATGAAAAGACTAAGGGAAAATGCGATAGAAAGAGTGATATGATGAAAAAGCTATTTCATTCCACACTTATTGTGTTGTTATTCTTTAGTTTTTTCGGCGTTCAGCCCATCCACGCGAAGAAGCAGTTTAAGGTGCCTAATTCTGTAGCAAGCATTTCGAAGGAAAACACGTATCCGAATGCTTCACAGGATCAGCCGATGCTTCAGCCGAGCAAGCTGGCTAAGGAACTGCTGAGTTCATCAGAGGTACAGATCGAAAATCCGCACCTCATCAAAATGCTGAACGAGTCTACGGTCTCTGGCACACCGCTTGCGGTCGGCTACCGAGCCACAATATTTCTCGGGAAATGGGCGCTTGGATATGAATCGAATGAAACAGTCGCCAACTGGGAGTATAAAAAAATCAATACAAACCGCGCGGATAACCGCGGCGGAAAACAAACGGCTGAAATGCATTATGACCAAGAGCAGCAATATAGAGTAACGGGCGGCCTGACAGCAAAAGTTCCAAACACGGAAGATGTCAAAAGCATGATGATGCTGAAGGCGATGAAAAAAACAAATCTTCCGCTAGCATTTGAAACGGTCATCGGAGCGGGAACAAAACGAGATCAAATTTATAAAGTCGCTCCGAAAAAACTCGGTTATTTAAACGCATATGCTCCGGCTGTGAATGAAAAAGGGAAAGTGACTTACGGAGAAGTCTATTTAGTGCTCAAGGGCAATAAACGAAAACTTGTAGTGAAAAATGTCACGTCACAGGGAATCGGCGCGTGGATTCCGGTTCAAGACCATGTCACGTTTAGCTTCCAGCTTTCCTCACAGCCAAGATAAACAAAAAACTGATTCCGTTATGGAATCAGTTTTTTTATTGGGTTCTTTCGATTCTTACAGCTTCCTCAAGCATTTGCACATTGTTTTGGTACAGCTGGCGAACGAGCACCCGTCTGGCGGCAAGGCTGGCACTGAAATAATCTTCATCCCGGACCATGCCCTTTACGGTAAATTCAACCCCGCGGTTGATTTTATTCAAAGCGGTGATGCCGTGTATTTGAAATGGCTCTGTCGGGTTTCCGAATTCATCCCGCTTCAGTGAATCGCGAAGCTCTTCATTCAGCATGTCGCACGCTTCCTCCAGCACACTGTATACACGATCTGGATCTTCTTTAAAGCTGATGAGAAAGGATTCGGTAATCCGCATAAAATCAATATTATAATTTTCTATTTGTCTGACCTCACCGTTGCTGATGGTGAGAAGCTTTCCGCTCCATTCACGGATTTGCAGCGAGCGCAGGCCGATTTCTTCGACGGTGCCGTTAAATAAATTATTTACCGTCACATAATCGCCTTTATGAAGCTGGCGTTCATAAATTAAAAACACACCCGCCAGCACATCCTTAATCAGTGATTGGGCGCCAAAACCGATGACGATACCGGCTACGCCCGCCCCGGCTAAAATCTTGCCGAAATCATGCACAAATAAAGAAATAACATAAAAGATAAAACCGATCGTCGCCGTATATTGGGTGATAGAACGGACAAGGCTTTCAATGGTTTTCTCTTTTCTTTCTTCAATAAAGTCCGTCCGTTTAAAAAATAACTGCACCAATCGGTTAATGATAAAAACACCGATCCACAAAATGACGGCGACGAGGAGAATATCAACGATTTTATTCTGAAAAATCTCCGTAAGTGTTTCTTCCATCCGCATCTAACTCCTGGCTTGACGTTTTGAAAAATCTGTATCCTGGTAGTAGCTGTTTTTGACGAGAACGTTTGGTCCGAGGCACCGGACATTCGGGCAGTGGCAGTTCAGTTCTTTGGCCAGCTTTGTTTCTCTCCACTTTTGATAGGCGGAAGGCAGGCTGTCCGTCTGTATATTGCCGAGTGGCGGTGTATCGCCAAAGTCGGTCACAATAATATCCCCGTCAAAAATATTGACATTCAGGCGTGACCGGCCATCAGGGTCATTTCTCACTGTCACGTTTTTCGCCGTGCGAAGCCGGCGAAGCAGCTCTTGATCCTCTTCGTCAGGACTGCATGCGTAAAACGGCAGTGTGCCGAACAGCATCCATGTCTTTTCATCACGAATATCCAGCAAACGGTGAATCGCCTGTCTCATGTCCTTCAGGCTGAGAGATTCAAGGGCGCTCGCAAAATCACTCGGATACATCGGATGGATTTCATGACGCTGACATTTCATATCTTCTGTGATTTGGCGGTGAATATGCTCAATGTGCGGAAGTGTGCGTTTGTTCAGCATCGTTTCCGCTGATACCATCACTCCGGCATCCACTAGCTTGCGGCTGTTTTCGATCATTTTATCAAAATAGCGCGCGCGCTGTTCGAAGGTCGGTTTTCTGTCCATCATAGCAAAACCGATTTCCGCAAACTCTTCAACCGTTCCCCAGTTATGAGAAATATGTAACACATCAAGATACGGAATAATCCATTCGTATCGCTCGATATCGAGAGTCAGGTTTGAATTGATTTGGGTCCGCACCCCGCGCTCGTGGGCGTATTTCAATAACGGCACGACATATTCCTTTACAGATTTTAATGAAAGCATCGGCTCTCCGCCTGTAATACTGATGGATCTGAGGCGGGGAATTTCCTCCAGCCGTTTTAACAGAAGATCTATTGGCAGAGCATTCGGGTCTTTGGGCTGCAATGTATAGCCTACAGCGCAATGCTCGCATCTCATATTGCACAGTGTCGTCGTTGTAAATTCAACGTTCGTCAGCTGCATATCTCCATACTGGTCGACATCCATATAGGCTTCCCAAGGATCGAACTCAGGTGTAATCGGACGCAGCTTCGTGTTTTGTGTCATGACTATCTAACTCCTTTATAAATGGGGCATACTAACGCTGCCAACAGTTAATTTTAGACCTGATTTGCCAAGATCGCAAGTAGCGGGGCGATTGAAAAACAGCAAAAAATGAGCTACCATAATAAAAAATGAATGGAGGCGCAGAATGGGGAACGCAGTAAACAATAAAGATCAGCAGCTTGATTATTTAAAGAACAGACTAGACATGTTTATGAACGTCATCGATTCATTAGACCCTGAAGCAACAGACGTTGAAGATATAGACAGACTCATCGGCATGCTGGATGACCTGGAAGCCAAATATGAACGATTTAAAAAAGACTGGGAATAAAACCGCGCATGCCGCGGTTTTTTATATTGGCATTAAGCGTCAGTATAAAACAGGGCGCCTTTCTGTAAAATAAGAAAAAATGCAGAAGGAGCGCTGGCCATGAAGTGGATGTGTGCAATATGCTGCGCCGCCGTCCTGCTTGCAGCAGGAGCAAAAGAGGCAGATGCGGTACCGAATGAGCCGATTAATTGGGGCTTTAAGCGAAGCGTTAATCATCAGCCGCCAGATGCGGGAAAACAGCTGAACAGCCTGATCAAACAATATGACGCGTTTTATTTAGGCAATACAAAAGAAAAAACAATTTATTTAACATTTGATAACGGCTACGAAAATGGCTATACGCCAAAGGTGCTTGATGTCTTAAAAAAACATCACGTGACAGGAACGTTTTTTGTCACCGGGCATTTCGTGAAGGATCAGCCCGAGCTGATCAAACGGATGTCGGATGAAGGGCATATCATCGGCAACCACTCCTTTCACCATCCGGATCTGACGACAAAAACAGCAGACCAAATTCAGGATGAGCTTGATTCAGTCAGCGAGGAAGTTTATAAGATCACGGGAAAGCAGGACAACCTGTACTTACGGCCGCCGCGCGGCGTATTCAGTGAATATGTGCTGAAAGAAACAAAACGCATGGGCTATCAAACCGTTTTCTGGTCAGTCGCTTTTGTCGACTGGAAAATCAATCATCAAAAAGGAAAAAAATACGCCTACGACCACATGATCAAACAGGCGCATCCGGGTGCGATTTACCTGCTTCACACTGTCTCCAAGGACAATGCCGAGGCGCTGGACGATGCGATTACCGACCTGAAAAAACAAGGCTATACCTTTAAAAGCATTGATGACTTGATGTTTGAGAAAGAAATGAAGCTGCCGTCTTTGTAAGCAAGAAAGCCTCTCCGCAATGGAGAGGCTTTTTCTATTTTTCTATGCATTTTATTAAAGCGGCCCAATCTAGGTTTCCAAGCCCTTTTTCAATACCGTTTTCAAAATGGCTTTTCGCCAGCTCGGCAAGAGGGAGGTTTGCAGAAACCTGCTCCGCGGCGGCGAGCGCCAGATTGGTGTCCTTCAACCCTAATGACATTTTAAAGCCCGCCGGCTCAAATGTTTGCTCGGCCATGATCGTTCCGTAATTTTGATATACGGGGGAACCGAAAAGCGCGTTGGCGATCTCTAAAAATTGTTTTTGCTCTAGTCCGTATTTCTCCATCAACAGGAATGATTCAGATAACGCCTCCAGCATGGATATGAGCAGAAAATTGATGCTAATTTTCGCTGCGTTTGCTGTTTTGCTTTCTTCGCCGACGTCAAACACTTGCTGACTCAAGCTTTCGAGCAGAGGTTTTGCTGTTTTTTTCGCTTCCGCGGGTCCTGCCGCTATAATGCGAAGCGCGGCTTTTGCGGCGGCATCCGGTCTTCCCAGCACAGGAGCCGCAAGGAAGGATTGTCCTTTTTCTGCATGGGCGGCCGCGAGTTTTTCTGAGAACTCCACACTGATCGTGCTCATCGAAATGTGAATGCCATTCCCAGATAATCCTTCAATCAATCCGTCTTTGCCGAATGTCACGGCGCTGACAGAATTGTCATCAGAAAGCATTGTCACGACAATATCAGCGGTCTCGGCCGCCTGGCGCGGCGTTTCTGCCACTTGGGCGCCCTGGGATGCGAATTCCTCCGTCTTTTCTTTCGTCCGATTGTATACTGTCAAACGATAGCCTGCTTGTAGCACGTTTCGGGCAATGGGCTGTCCCATATTGCCGAGTCCGATCACAGCGATTTTCAATCTGATCACTCCCTGAACATTTTTTTTCATTATATACAAAATGAACAGGATATGCTGGAAATCGGCTTACCAAAATAAAAAGAACAGCTTCACGCTGTCCTCATTTAAAGATGTTGAACCATCCTTTATGTACAAACCATATCAGCATGCCGGCCACAAGAGCGGCCATCAGGCCAAGCACAGCAAAATATCCGTATTTCCAGTGAAGCTCCGGCATGTTGTCGAAGTTCATGCCGTAAACGCCGGCGATAAACGTGAGCGGGATAAAAATCGTAGACACGATGGTCAATGTCATCATAATCGCATTCATCCGGTTCGAATTCAGTGTCACGTAGCTGTCACGTAAATCGGACGTCATGTCGCGGTTAGATTCCACAATTTCTGAAAGTTTTAATAAATGATCGTAAATATCGCTGAAGTATGCCTTTGTTTCCCGCTGCTCTTTCACATGGTCAAGACTTAAAATCCGATACAGCAAATCACGCATCGGAATAATGGTCCGCCTGAGATGCAATAGGTCAGTTCTGAGCTCAAACACCTCGCTCATCAGTGTCCCGTACGTTTTGTGGCTGCGGCTGTCTTCAATCTCATTCAGCCGGTCTTCTATGTTGTACACCAGAGGAAAATATTCATCAACAAGCTGATCCATGATCATGTAAGAAATATGCCCCGGCCCTTTTTTAAACATGTCCGGTGAAGCATATAATCGCTCCCGGACTTTGGCGATACCGGGCGTTTCGTGTAAATGAAAGGTGACGACAAATGTTTCGCCTTGAAAGATATCGACTTCTTCGGTCTCAAGTGTTTCCTGATTCAGCGCATGAAGCACGTAAAAGCGATAGCCATCGTAATGGTCAAGCTTCGGGCGCTGCATATGCTGAAAGCAATCTTCAATCGCAAGCGGATGAAAATGAAAAAAATCTCTCAATAACGCGGTTTCCGTTTCCTCCGGGCCGTAAAAATCAACCCAGTACCACGCAATATCCGGCTGTTCAACCCGTTCGATCGGTATATTTTTCAAAAGCTGATGCTGTGTTGTGATAGCGGTAATGTTGATCATAAACAACCCTCCACCTGCCATTATATCATGCAGCCTTTTTCAGAAAAGTATACAGTGTTTTCTACAGGTTTCCAGCCGCATGGTATACTGAACAAAAAACGGAAAAAGGGCTGATCATATGTGGAAAGAAAAAGTATCGGTCACACCGCCGTACCATTTTGACCGTGTGCTCGACAGGCTGGCGTTAGACCCTCTGAATGCAGTTGATTTGAAAGCGCGGGACATAAGAGTGCCGATCAGAAATAAGGCCGGTGACGTATGTATTGTGAAGGTGCAGGCTTTAGGCCATGCGGACGAGCCCGAGTTTCTCGTCAGCGGGGAAACAGAGCAGGAAGACATGATGAAGGAAATCAAACGGATTTTTCAATGGGAACATGATTTGCAGCATGTCCTTGATCATTTCTCAAAAACGAATCTTTCCGCGATTTTTGAAGAGCATGCAGGCACGCCGCTTGTATTGGACTACAGCGTGTACAACTGTATCATGAAATGCATTGTGCACCAGCAGCTGAATCTATCTTTTGCGTACACCTTGACAGAACGGTTTGTCCATACGTTCGGCGAGCAGAAGGACGGCGTGTGGTGCTATCCGAAGCCGGAAACAATTGCGGCGCTGGATTATCAAGATCTCCGCGAGCTCCAGTTCAGCATGAGAAAAGCGGAATACGCCATTGATACGTCAAGGATGATTGCAGAAGGCACACTCGATTTGTCAGAGCTGCCCCAACTGACAGATGAAGACATCATGAAGAAACTGATCAAAATCAGAGGCATCGGCCCATGGACAGTACAAAACGTGCTGATGTTTGGGCTCGGACGGCCCAATTTATTCCCGCTGGCCGATATCGGACTGCAAAACGCGATCAAACGCCATTTCAATTTGGACGACAAACCGGCAAAGGATGTTATGCTCGCGATGAGCAAGGAGTGGGAGCCTTATTTGAGCTATGCGTCGTTGTATTTGTGGAGGAGTATAGAATAATTCGTCTGACAATGAAGGAAATCGTGCAAACGTGTTATACTAGAAAGATGTGAAAAAAACATTTCACTTTCTGCCATCTGCAGAAAGCTTCATATAGAAACGGAGAGAACAACGTGAACCAACAAAACAAAAAGGCGCTCGTCGAACTGAAAGTCGGACAGACCTTTCCGCTGACGATTAAACGTCTCGGAATTAACGGGGAAGGCGTCGGCTATTTCAAGAAAAAAGTCGTGTTCGTGCCTGGCGCGCTTCCTGGTGAAGAGGTTGTCGTCCAAGCGACGAAAGTGCAGCCGAAGTTCTCGGAGGGACGGATCAAGAAGATTCGCAAGGCTTCAGAGCATCGGGTGGCACCGCCTTGCCCTGTCTACGAGCAGTGCGGCGGATGTCAGCTTCAGCATCTTGCATACAGCCAGCAGCTTCGGGAAAAGCGCGACATCGTCATCCAGTCTCTGGAGCGCCATACGAAGTTTAAAGTCGAAAACATGGATATCAGAGAAACGGTCGGCATGGACAATCCATGGAATTACCGCAACAAAAGCCAATTCCAGATCGGACGCTCACAAAGCGGCAGCATCATCGCCGGCTTATACGGCCTTGATTCTCATGATATCGTGCCGATCAAAGACTGCGTCGTCCAGCATCCGGCAACAAATAAAACAACAGGCATCGTCCGCCGCATTTTAGAGGACTTCAATGTGTCTGTTTATAATGAAAGAAAACGAAAAGGCGACGTTCGCACGATCGTGACGAGAGTCGGCTTTGAAACAGGCGAAGTGCAGGTCGTGCTTGTGACAGCAAAAGAAACGCTTCCGCATAAGGAAGAAATCGTCAAAGCGATCCAAAAGCGCCTGCCTGAGGTGAAATCCATTATTCAAAATGTAAACGGAGCGAAAACCTCTGTGATTTTCGGTGAGAAATCAAAACCCCTCGCCGGACATACCGTAATTCAAGAGGTGCTCGGCGACGTATCTTTTGAATTGAGCGCCCGCGCCTTCTTCCAGCTCAACCCGGAGCAAACCGTCAAGCTGTATGACGAAGTGAAAAAAGCGGCGCAGCTGACCGGAAAAGAAAAAGTCGTTGACGCGTATTGCGGCGTCGGCACCATCGGAATGTGGGTGGCGGACGGAGCGAAGGAAGTCCGCGGCATGGACGTCATCAAGGAATCAATTGATGATGCCAAGAAAAACGCCAAAAAACACGGCATGACAAACGCCACGTACGTAACAGGAACAGCCGAGCACTGGCTCCCGAAATGGACGAAAGAAGGTTTCCGCCCGGACGTCGTCATCGTCGACCCGCCAAGAACTGGCTGTGACACTACGTTCCTGGACACGATCAAAAAAGTCAAACCGAAACGCTTTGTGTACGTTTCCTGCAATCCATCCACGCTTGCGAAGGATTTACAGGCGCTGTCGAAAGACTATCGCGTGGAATATATTCAGCCTGTCGATATGTTTCCGCAGACGGCTCACGTTGAAGCAGTGGCGAAGCTTGTATTGAAATCGTCTCATTAAGTCCTAATCAGATCTGGATTTCGGTAGAATAAACAATTCCGATTTCCGGGTCTTTTTCATGCGTAGACCTTTGCCCTGATTGTCTTTTCGATTCTTTCTTCCTCCTTTTAATAGCAATTCTAAAATATAAGATTTTTGGAAATTCTTCAACGATTTTTGTGTTAACTTCAACTATAATTGAACTGTAGTCTGTTTAATATAGAGAGAAGGGATATCTTGGATAAAAAATCATTTTTCGTAATTGAAAAACCAAAAGGAAACATAACAAAACTACCTTATTCACCTATAAAAGAATCTCTGTTACTAAACTTAAAAACTAGGAGTGAAAAGGGAGAAATAGAATTAAGGTGTGAGTGTTCTGATAAGATAGTGCTTAAAGTTTCCAATGCAAAATCACCGTATTTGTATAATTCTACCAGACAATTTAAACATTCCAAGGAATGTTGCCGACATCCTCAATTTGTGGGTTCAAGCCCATATGAAAAGGCTTGGAGCTATGATGAAGAAGAAGGGTTACACATTGTTAGAATTAAAGAATTACATCTTTCTCAGTCAGGAGATGATAAAGAGAGAAACAATAATGTTAGAAATAATGTTTTTTATCACGAAGGAACAGGGTCTAATAAAAATGTATCAACGGTTTTTGGCTTAGCCACAAGGATAAATATGATGGCGTGGGAAAGCATGGTGTTAGGCAAAAAACATAGAATTCCTAATGATAAAAATGAATTAGCTAGGCATGTTTATGGAATAGCGTCTCGAATTAGGTTATCTAGAAAAAGAAAAACATTAAACGAGATGTTTTATAAACAAGTAGGCATAAATAATGTAAAAGTAAAAAAAGAAATCTATTTTGTTTATATGTATGTAAATAGTGTAGCACTGCTTGGAGAAGATACTCTATTTGATAATACAAAAAAAGATATTCTGTATTGTAAAGATGCTTTTGGGCGAACTAATCGCTTTTATGTTGAAAAGGAGGAATATGAACAGAAGATTAAAATAGAACCGCATAGCCTTGAATATGTGGTAGCAGGTTTTGTGTATAAAGAAGACAAGTATCATAAATGTATGACTCTGAAAAACTACTGTTTAATACCAATATCTGACCGAGGTTTATATTGTGAAAGTTCTCATGAAAAAAGTATATATGATCGGTTATGTGAAGATAATCTAACATTTTATAAGCCTTATTTGCCAATAGAAGGTTATGGAAGTTTTATTCCGGATGGATATATTATCGATAAAGACAAGGATATAATATTTGAGGTGTTTGGTATTACTGGCATGTCCTCATATGATGAAAGAAAAGCAGAGAAAATTGCCTTATCTCAATCTGACTCCTTTAAGAGTATGTATAAATTTCAATATTGGGAAGTAAAGTGATAAGAATGGGATTTTGAAGATTAGTATAATAAACTGTGGAAACTGATGGAAAATGCAATTACAGATTGAGTTTTAATTGAATATGAATCAATCAATGCTTAACTGCATCCTCTCTAGGGTATTACTCCAACTGATAACTTTACAATTCTTGAGGGGGTAAACCAAGGAATGTTGATGAAGCAACATTCCTTTTTGGGTTTGTGAATAATCTTTTTTCATTGTCACAAGCAGGTAAAAAATTATAACTATTGTTTGTTTGAAAAGCCCATTCCTGCTTCCGAATTGATATTGGAAGCAGTTGCTAAACTACCACTCGCATTGATTCTTTTAAAATAGATTTTTCTTTGGTGCTCTTTGCTCAATTTTTTTGCTTCTACATGTAAGTAGTTAGAATGTTGATATATTTCTTCTGAATAACATATAAGAATGAAGAAACCACACTTAATATTTTCGGTTAATAAATATACGGGTAACTGATATTTTAGACCATGCGCAAATCTATTGTGACTTCCTAATTTAATTTCAATTAAACCCCTCATATTCTTGCCTTTAGAAATATAAAAATCAACTGTACCTCGACCAGTATCCACCTCTCTGGTTATTACTAGTTCAGTATCTTTTAGGTATGTACTAGTGAAGAGATCAAATAGCACTTGGACCTCTTTTTCGCCATATTCTCCTAATTTGTTATTTATAAGGGTATGACCTTTCTTATGAACAATATAATGATTAAAATTAGCGACTAATTCATTTATAAGATTATAAAATGATTCCTCTGTGTCTGCAGGAAAAACTTTAGGTTCTGTACTTGTTTGCATGTAATCCTTTAGTTCATTATACTCAGTCAAGATATCATTAGGCATTAACTCAGTATGGTAATCTAAATCAACATTATAAAGATTGTTAACTATGTATGGATTCTTCTTATAAGCCTCGAAATATTTGTGCACCTCAAGAAAATCTAAATCATCAAAGCATATTCCGATAAGGTCATTAGGCGTTTTAATAGTGTACAAGACATCAAATTCATCTTCAAAAAACATAACGTTGGGACAATACTTAATATAATTTGTAATCTCATCATTCAATAAGAATCCATCTTCGGATCCCTCGTAGACAAACAAAAGAATATTATATAGGACATATTCTTTCATTGAAGTTAATCTATGAGAATAATCATCCCTAATTTCTCTTTGGAGGCTTTTTAGAAAACCCATTGCATATTCTTCATCTTCTTGCTTATGCAAAGGAAAAACAGAAGCATAAATTTCTTCATAAGAAAGATTACTTCCTACTTCCATAAAGTGCTCAACTACAATATCAAGTAAATGATGAAGTGCGTACCTGAAGCTTTTAGATGAGTCAGCATACAAATCTAGCATATAAAAACTCCTTTTTATCTTATTATACAGAATATGTGAATGATTTATTGAAAATAATTTAATTTGCCGTAGGCTTTTGAGAATGACATAACAGCTGTCATACAATGATTTTGTAAAACTAGGTGATATATTGAAGGTGTTAGATGTTTCATTATATGCGTGTTAAAAACGAACAGAATTGTCTATAATCAATTTGGACAGATTACCTTCCTTGGCTGAATTATATGATCTTTCTTCTTAAGGAGGTTTTCAGGGCTTTGTGGATTAAAAACAAAGCGTACTAATCATCCTTCATGCAGATAGCCAGTACTTAGCATTCCTATTATATGTGTTCAACTCTAACGGTTTTTGATATTAGAGAGTCATTTCCTTTACTAGATGTAATGGAAGTGATAAATGATAAAGATGGTCTTCGTTTTGACAAGAGTTTACTAACAAAGAAACGTTGGAATCCTACATCCTGAAAACTAACTTTTTTTACAGTGGAAAATGCAAAAAGATCGAAAGGAGGTATTTGTAAGAAAAAGGGGTTGGTTGGGGGATTATCAAGGAATTGTTAATGTAACTGACCAAAGATATCGAATGAATTCGAGAAAAACAATGCTGGATGGTAGTGACGGAGACTTGGACAGAGATAGGTTATCACCAGAATTGTACCGTTTCTTATTGGAAAACAAAAAAGTAGAAGATTAGGTGGAAAATGTTCAATTCTGAATCAAAAAAGTGTGTAAATGGGGTTCAGAAGGAAAACTTTATTTTAACTGGAACGGTCTGATGTAGAAGTTGTATATTTTAACTGCACAGAAATCGTCTAATTAATGTAAACGATTCCTAAGTAGATCTGGATTTCGGCAGAATTAACAATACCGATTTTAGGTCTTTTCATATACATCGTTGGCCTGCTGTCATTTATTAGATAGGAAGACAAAAACAAGTATGTAATAGTCCCCTAGCTATCGACCGGAAATTTTGGAGAGTATGCAGGTGAACCCTGGATCATGTACCAACCCTATAACCCAAACTGCCCTTTCTTAACGTTTTATTACTAGTTTAAATGTTCAAAATTTACTATCGTTTGATAAGAAGTGCTTACACATGCTATAAGTGTAAATAAGCATGGTCAGCTTTTTAATTTTGGGATAAAGGTGTAGCCGTATCCCATAATGAAAGGATTTGAATGTAATGACGATAGATAATTTCTGGCGTGAATTACCACGGCCTTTTTTTGTACTGGCACCAATGGAAGATGTGACGGATGTTGTGTTTCGCCATGTAGTGAGTGAAGCAGGAAGACCTGATGTGTTCTTTACGGAATTTACAAACTCGGAGAGCTATTGTCACCCGGATGGGAAGGACAGTGTGCGCGGCCGTTTGACTTTTACAGAGGATGAACAGCCAATGGTAGCTCATATATGGGGAGACAAGCCTGAGAACTTTCGCCAAATGAGTATTGGTATGGCGGAATTAGGGTTTAAGGGTCTGGATATTAATATGGGCTGCCCTGTACCTAATGTGGCGGGGAATGGAAAGGGAAGCGGCCTTATTTGTCGTCCAGAGGTTGCAGCAGAACTAATACAAGCAGCAAAAGCAGGGGGATTGCCTGTAAGTGTGAAGACAAGGCTTGGTTACACAGATGTTGACGAATGGCGTGAGTGGCTGACACACGTACTGAAACAAGACATTGCGAATCTTTCTATCCATTTGCGTACAAGATCGGAAATGAGCAAAGTGGATGCGCATTGGGAACTCATCCCGGAGATTAAGAAACTTCGTGATGAGGTAGCGCCAGATACACTGTTGACGATCAATGGGGATATTCCTGACCGTCAAACTGGCTTGAAACTTGCTGAACAATACGGTGTTGATGGGATTATGATTGGCCGCGGTATTTTTACAAATCCATTTGCCTTTGAAAAGGAGCCGAAAGAGCATAGCAGTAAGGAATTGCTTGATCTCTTACGGCTGCATCTGGATCTTCATGATAAATATTCAGCATTAGAAGCGCGTCCATACAAGCCTCTTCCTCGCTTTTTCAAAATTTACCTCCGCGGATTCCGTGGGGCAAGTGAATTAAGAAACCAATGCATGAACACAAAGTCAACAGATGAAGTGCGTGCATTGCTCGATGAATTTGAGAGGAAGTATCTTGATGGGGCGGAGCCAAAGTAAAAAGTGTTCCAATTCAAGGTGAGAGCGAAGTGGGGACATTAAACTGGTGTGAATGCGGTATTGCGCCGGATTATTCCTGCAAATTTTCATCTCGATATTCAGGGAGACATGCTGCCTAGAAGCTGTTGAAGTATTATAAGAATCAAGATAGCAGGGAATTGTCCTTGCTATCTTTTTTTATCTAAATGGATAAGATAAAATACATGGTAATAACAGGAGATGGTGCGGAAACAATGAAGGGGGAGTTTACGGTGAAAGAATTTCCTATAATTGAAACAAAAAGATTACGTTTAAGAGAAGTAAACTTTGAAGATGCCAAAGATATGCTACCATATCTTTCAGATCAAGATGTTGTTAAGCCGATGGGGTTAGACCCCTTTGAAACAACTAAAGATGTGTGGGAAGAGATCAGGTGGTATAAATCCATTTATGAAGAAGGTACAGGAATCAGATGGGGAATTACCCTTAAAGATTCTGGCGTCGTAATAGGAAGTTGTGGATTTCTTAATAGACTTGCAAAACATTATCGAGCTGAAGTTGGGTACGAATTAAGCAAAGATTACTGGAGAAAAGGAATCGTCAGTGAAGCATTAGAGGCTGTTGTCAAATATGGATATAACCACTTGCAGCTGGAAAGAGTTGAAGCTCTTATTGAACCTTCTAATATCCCATCGATAAAACTAGTAGAAAAACAAGGTTTTAGCAGAGAGGGTTTGTTGAGACATTATGAATTCGCTTGTGGTAAATTTGAAGATTTATATATGTTTTCAATGATCAAAGGAGATTTTACAGCTGGTTTGGGAAAAGATAAAAATAAATTTTAACAAATGCCTCTTTCACAATAATGTGAGGAACTAACTGCCCGGGATATGGAAAATAAAACAGGGGCGCTTGTTATTTCAACTATTATATGAAACAGAAATAGGGGGAAGAGAAAAATGAAACGACTATGCATCATCCCCTGCGGCAAGAAAAAAATATGGGACATCCGGCCAGATACAGGTCCGGTAAGGGCGGAAGACGCTTATCTCAGCCCGTTTCATCAGGCGTGCGAGCGATATGCGAAAGCTTTTTTCGACGAGTGGGTCATATTGTCGGCTAAGCACGGATTCCTTCGCCCAGATGATGTCGTACCCGAAAATTACGATGTCACTTTTGGAACCGCTCATCCGGAGATTATGGCAGCGGACGAGCTGCGCCGTCAATTTCACGAAAAAGGCTTTTCCGACATTGAACAGCTTGTTATGCTTGGCGGGAAAAAATACCGAAACGTCCTAAACGCCGTCATTGAAGAACATCAGAATATCAGCTGGCCTCTGTCATCGTACAAAGGCATTGGTTACATGCTTCAAGCGCTGAATCGGGCTGTTGAAGAAAAGCATGAACTGCAGAACGTACAGATGAAGAAAAGAGTGTGAACATGAAAAAACTTGTGGTTGGCTTACTTGCCATTGCATTATTCGGATGCGGACTATTTATCTATCATGTATGTTTCGGTGATCCATTTACGAAAAATACCGCAGAGCAAAAGCTTGTCTCTTATGTGAAAGAAACCTATCCTCAAAAAGAAATCAAGATCACGAATGGAGTTTATAACGCCAAAACCTCGGAATATGTGTTTCAAGCAAACACCCAATCTCAAAGCTACCAAATGTGCGCGATGGGGTTTCTCCATCCTAAGGTAACCTGCGATGGGATTGAAGAAGCCTATACCGAGTCTGTTGCAAAACATCTAAATCAAGAAGCATCAAAGGAAATCGAAGCGGATTTGAAAAAAGCCGTTCCGCAACTTATAAAAGCCGAAGCAGATATCAGCGTTGAAAACGCCCAGTTTACATTAGATACAAGATGGAGCAAGCAATTGGCTGAAAGAGCGCCGCTGAGTTTGACGATTCAGTTAGATGCAAGCGGAAAAACAAAAACAGATGCCGCGGCGATGGCGGAAACCGTCAGAAAAACGCTTAATCAAAAAGGGTATACATATTTCAGAGGCACGATAGACTGCATGCAGAAGGATGGGGACGGCGGCTTTGGTTATGTAAAATATTCAATTGATTTCACTCCTGAAATCGCCATTCAGAAAAACGATGCAGAGGCATTAGGAAGTTGATAAGATTTCCGAGGAAATAAATATGTCGATCGACGTCAAAAGACCATGCAGGTGCCCGGTCTTTTTGATTTGGAATAAAACGAGACACATGGTTTCATATTGAGACAAAATGAGACACCTGTCTCAAACTGTCTCATGGTATCAACATAAAAGACTGATTTTACGGGCATCCAATAGCTGGCACACTTCTTGCATTCATTAAGGTGAACCCTAAATAGAAGGAGGCACACACAATGGAACTGTTAAAACGAGAAGGCTTGTCATTAACTGAGGAAAAAGCGCTGTGGATGTACCAAAAGATGCTGGAAATCAGGGGCTTTGAGGACAAAGTGCATGAACTGTTCGCAGAGGGAGTGCTTCCCGGATTCGTCCATTTGTATGCCGGTGAAGAAGCGGTAGCTGTAGGCGTGTGCGCTCACTTAGATGATGGCGACAGCATTACAAGCACACATAGAGGGCATGGGCATTGTATCGCCAAGGGCTGTGATCTGGATGGCATGATGGCTGAAATTTTCGGGAAAGCGACCGGGCTTTGTAAAGGCAAGGGCGGGTCGATGCACATTGCCGATCTCGATAAAGGCATGTTAGGGGCAAATGGAATCGTCGGGGGCGGATTTACGCTCGCATGCGGGTCAGCGCTCACGGCTAAATATAAACAGACTAAAAATGTAAGCGTTTGCTTTTTTGGGGACGGAGCAAATAACCAAGGAACCTTCCATGAAGGCCTCAACTTAGCGGCTGTATGGAATCTTCCAGTTGTGTTTATCGCTGAAAACAACGGCTACGGCGAAGCCACGCCATTTGAGTACGCGTCAGCCTGTGATTCAATCGCTGATCGGGCAGCTGCCTATAACATGCCGGGAGTAACCGTGGACGGAAAAGATATTTTAGCAGTTTATCAGGCAGCAGAGGAAGCGATTGAACGAGCAAGAAACGGCGGAGGCCCATCCTTGATTGAATGCATGACTTACAGAAACTACGGCCATTTCGAAGGAGATGCCCAAACCTATAAAACAAAGGATGAAAGAGCTGAGCACCTTGAAGAAAAGGATGCCATACAAGGCTTTAAAAACTATCTGTTAAAGGAGGCGGATGAAAAAAAACTGGCAGACATTGAACAAAGCGTCAAAGAATCGATTGAAAAAGCAGTCTCCTTCAGCGAAGACAGCCCATATCCGAAAGAATCAGAGCTGCTGGCAGATGTATATGTCTCATACGAAAAAGGAGGAATGTAAGATGGCGAGAGTCATAAGTATGTCAGACGCGATCAATGAAGCAATGAAGCTTGCGATGAGAAGAGATGAAAATGTGCTGTTGATCGGTGAGGATGTAGCCGGAGGAGCGGCAGTCGATCATTTGCAGGATGACGAAGCATGGGGCGGCGTATTAGGCGTCACAAAAGGGCTCGTTCAGGAATTTGGACGGAGCAGGGTGCTGGATACGCCCATTTCTGAAGCGGGCTATATGGGCGCCGCTATGGCTGCGGCATCAACAGGGCTGAGACCGATTGCGGAACTGATGTTTAACGATTTCATCGGCACGTGCTTTGACCAGGTCATTAACCAAGGGGCAAAATTCCGCTATATGTTCGGCGGAAAAGCTCAAGTGCCGATTACCGTCCGCACCACATACGGAGCGGGTTTCCGGGCTGCGGCACAGCACTCCCAAACGCTGTACGGCCTTTTCACAAGCATTCCGGGGCTGAAGACGGTTGTTCCGTCGAATCCGTATGATGCCAAAGGTCTGCTGCTTGCGGCGATCGAAGACAACGATCCGGTGTTCTTTTTTGAAGACAAAACGTCCTACAACATGAAAGGGGAAGTGCCGGAAGAGTATTATACAATCCCGCTCGGAAAAGCGGACATCAAACGCGAGGGCGGCGACATTACGCTGTTTGCGATCGGCAAGCAGGTCAATACCGCACTCGAAGCGGCAGCACAATTATCAGAAAAAGGCATTGAAGCCGAAGTTCTTGATCCGCGCAGTCTGTCTCCTCTGGATGAGGAAGCAATTTTCACATCGCTAGAAAAAACAAACCGGCTGATCATCATTGACGAAGCCAATCCGCGATGCAGCATAGCCACAGATATAGCCGCGATTGTGGCCGACAAAGGCTTTGATCTGCTGGATGCGCCGATTAAGCGGATTACAGCACCGCACACACCTGTGCCGTTTTCGCCAGTGCTTGAAGACCAATATTTGCCGACACCAGATAAAATCGTCAGCGTTACGCTTGAATTGCTTGGCGAGCCGGCAGTGAATTAAAGGGGGGACACATATGGCGGTCAAAGTAGTGATGCCAAAGTTGGGAATGGCCATGAAACAAGGAGAAGTATCGATTTGGAACAAAAAAGTGGGAGATCCGGTTGAAAAGGGAGAAAGCATCGCCAGCATTCAGTCGGAGAAAATTGAAATGGACATCGAAGCGCCTGAAAAGGGCACGCTGATTGATATTAAGGTGAAAGAGGGGGAAGAGGTTCCGCCCGGTACGGCCATTTGCTACATCGGGGACGCTAATGAATCGGTACAGGAAGAGGCGAAAGAGCCAGCCGCTGAAGCTAGCAGGCAAGCCAATCCCCCGCCTCCTAAACAGGAGAACAAACCCGCAAACACTAAAAAAGACAGACTGAAAATTTCTCCAGTCGCCAGAAAAATAGCGGAAAAAGCAGGGTTAGACCTGAAAAATCTGAAAGGCACGGGACCGGGCGGACGAATCGTAAAGGATGATGTCACAAAGGCGCTTTCTGAACAAAAAAGGGAACAGGCTGAGCCAGTTTCCGAACAAAAGGCGCAGGAAATGCCAGTTACTGGCATGAGAAAAGTGATCGCGTCCAGAATGCAGGAAAGCTTGGCAAACAGCGCCCAGCTGACGATTACAATGAAGGCTGATATCACTAAGCTGGGAGCTCTTCAAAAACAGCTTTCGCCGACAGCGGAGGAACGGCACGGCACGAAATTGACGATCACTCATTTTGTCTCAAGAGCTGCGGTGCTCGCTCTCCAATCACACCCTATGCTGAACAGCTTCTACAAAAATGAGCGCATTATCACACATCCTCATGTTCATCTCGGAATGGCTGTTGCTCTTGAAAAAGGGTTGGTTGTCCCTGTCATTCGTCATGCTGAAAAACTGCCGCTGATTGAGCTGGCCAAAACCATTTCAGAAAACGCCAAAAAAGCACGCGAGGGACGGGCGGGGAGCGAAGAACTGCAAGGCTCCACTTTCTCCATTACAAACCTTGGCGCTTTTGGAGTCGAGCATTTCACCCCGATATTAAATCCGCCGGAAACAGGCATTCTCGGCATCGGAGCAAGCTATGACACGCCGGTTTTTCAAGGGGAGGAGATTGTCAGAGGTACGATACTGCCACTCAGCCTGACGTTTGATCACAGAACCTGTGACGGCGCTCCGGCAGCTGAATTTCTGAAGACGATCAAAACATATTTGGAGGAACCGGCAGCGTTAATTTTATAGAAAAGCAGGTGAGAACATGACATTAGCCATTATCGGAGGGGGACCAGCAGGCTATGCGGCAGCAGTCTCAGCGGCACAGCAGGGAAAAAAGGTGCTGCTCATTGACAAAGGCTCACTTGGAGGAACCTGTCTGAATGAAGGCTGCATTCCGACGAAGTCTTTGTTAGAAAGCGCAAATGTGCTCGATAAAATCAAACATGCCGGGCGCTTCGGAATTGAACTCCCGCCCGGTGCAATATTGGTTGATTGGGACAAAATGCAGAGCCGAAAACAGCAGGTTGTCAGCCAGCTTGTCCAAGGCGTACAGTACTTAATGAAAAAAAATCAAATACAAGTCGTGAAGGGAGAGGCCTCCTTTCTTTCTGACAAGAAGCTCTTAATCGAAGGGGAGAGCGGAAAAGAAATCAGAGAGGCTGAACAAATATTGATTGCTTCCGGATCAGAGCCGATCCAGCTGCCCTTTGCCCCGTTTGACGGCAAATGGGTGATCGACAGCAAAGATGCACTCGGCCTTTCTGAAATTCCCGGTTCGCTTGTGATTGTCGGCGGCGGTGTGATCGGCTGCGAGTATGCCGGATTGTTCGCCAGACTTGGATCGAAGGTGACGATCATTGAAACGGCCGGCCAGCTGATCCCGGCAGAGGACGAGGATATCGCCCGTCTCTTTCAGGAAAAGCTTGAGGAAGACGGAGTTGAAGTTCACACCTCCTCCCGGTTAGAGCGTGTTGATCAAGCAGCCAAAACGGCGATATGGAAAAGCGGACAGCGTGAGTTTAAGACAAAGGCCGATTATGTGCTGGTGGCGATCGGCAGAAAACCTCGTCTGGATGGATTACAGCTTGACCAGGCGGGAATTGATTTTTCCCAAAAAGGTATTCCCGTAAATGAGCAGATGCAGACCAATGTTCCTCATATCTACGCATGCGGGGACGCGATCGGTGGCATTCAGCTGGCCCATGCTGCTTTCCATGAAGGGATCATCGCCGCTTCACACGCTTCAGGACGCGACGTCAAAATGAATGAAAAAAACGTGCCCCGATGTATTTACACATCGCCGGAAATCGCATGTATCGGATTGACGGAAAAACAGGCAAGACACGTTTACGGAGATGTACAGATTGGTGAATTTCCTTTTTCCGCAAACGGGAAGGCGCTCATCAAACACCAAGCGGAAGGAAAGGTCAAGATCGTGGCGGAACCGGAGTTCGGCGAAATCGTCGGAGTCTCAATGATCGGACCGGATGTGACCGAGCTTATCGGCCAGGCGGCTGCCATCATGAACGGAGAAATGACGGCGGATATGGCAGAGCATTTTATCGCGGCCCATCCGACACTGTCGGAAACGCTGCACGAAGCATTGTTAAGCACGATTGGGCTTGCGGTACATGCATAACAAGAAAAGCTGGCGAATGCGCCGGCTTTTTTTATGTTGAAAGCGCTTTATTTTTCCCCTACAATAGATGAAAACGGCGTGTAAGGGAGGAACGATCAAAGAATGAATTCGATCCCGAACGATTTGCAAACCTGGAAACGTTTTGTGAAAGACGGCGTGCTGGACGAAGCCCGAATAAGAAAAAGGATAGCCGAATCCTGGCACCGCTGCAGAAAGGCTGAGGTTAACCCCTATTTAGAAAAAGGCCCGAAGGTTTTGCAGCAAACGGAACTGGATCAGCAGTCAAACAAGCATTCATTCTTTCTGTCGACCGCAATGCCTTACCTGGAAAAACTGCTGCCCGCAATAAAAGAAATGGAAATGATGGCGCTATTAATTGATGCGGACGGCGTGGTGCTGGCGCTTGACGGCCATCGCCGCGCGCTGCATGAAGCCAAACACATTAACTTTGTCGAAGGCGCGTGCTGGACAGAAACGGCGGTTGGCACAAATGCAATTGGAACGGCGCTTCACATTAGCGAGCCGGTTGTCATTCAAGGATCAGAGCATTATTCTGTCGCCTCCCATCACTGGAATTGCTCAGCAGCACCAATTCATTATGAGGACGGCAGTCTTGCGGGGGTGATTGATATCTCTTGCCCGGCAGCGCACGCACAGCCAAATATGCTCGGCATTTCCGCGGCCATTGCCTTTGCCGCGGAAAGGGAATTGGCAGCCAAAAGCAGGGAGAAAGAGCTTGAACTGCTCAGCCGCTTTGCCGATAGGGCAGCGTCCCGTGTGCCGATTGTGCTTTGCAATGCCAAACAGCACATCATCGGCGCAAGCCTGCCGATACGAACGTCAATACCGGATTGGCAAGGCCGGCATCTTTATGAGTTGAAGGAAAGAGGCTTTACGATCGAAAAAGCGGTCACCATGGGGAACAGCGCCACTTGTTTTTATTTATCGGAACAAAAGAAAAAGCCGGCCTTTCGATTCAATGGAGTCCTCGGACAAAGCAGGCAATCGCAAGCGATGCTCAAAAGCCTTGAACGAGCGGCCGCGGCTGATGCGACAGTTTGCCTGTCGGGTGAAACCGGCACGGGCAAGGAAGTCGCGGCCCGCGCGCTTCATGAAAACAGCGACCGTAAGCACGGCCCGTTTGTAGCCGTGAATTGCGGAGCGATCCCGTCGGATTTAATCGAAAGCGAGCTGTTCGGCTATGCAGAAGGGGCTTTTACAGGAGCGAAACGAGATGGCTACAAGGGCGCCTTCCAAAAAGCACATCACGGCACCTTATTTCTAGATGAAATCGGAGAAATTTCCCACTCGATGCAGGTGGCGCTTTTACGGGTGCTTCAGGAACGCAAGATTACGCCGGTCGGCGGGACAAAAGAAATTCCGGTTGATATCAGAGTGATTGCTGCCACACATTGTGATTTGCGTGAACTCGCAGAAAGCGGAAAAATCAGAGAGGACCTGTTTTACCGCCTTCATGTCTACCCGATTCAGCTTCCTCCGCTGCGGAACCGTCTCGAAGATATTGAGACCCTCTTTGCGTACTACACACAGAAAAATGGATGGCCGGGAGAGCTTCCGCCTGCCTTTTTGGACGTACTGAAGCAATGGAAGTGGCCGGGGAATATTCGCGAGCTGTTTAATGTCTTTGAACGCCTTTCCATCAGGTTTCCGGACGGACGGCTGAGTGACGAGCCGCTTTCCTTATTGCTCGAAGCGTCGGGCTTGCCGATCGGCCCCGTAAAAGAAAAGGAGGCTGAAACAAAGGGGCTTAATCTCCGTGAGCAAATTCAAAAAGATATCCTCATCAATGCGCTTGAAACGGCAAAAGGAAACGTCTCCCAAGCTGCGAAAATCAGCGGCATTCCGCGCAGCACCTTCTACAAACGATTGAAAAAATTTAATATGACCGCTGGATCATAAAGCATACTTCTTTCAAGAAATGGAAACGTTATGGGTGAAGGAGGGTGTTGAGATGAATATACAGAGAGCGAAAGAAATCGTGGAATCACCGGATATGAAGAAAGTAACGTATAACGGAGTTCCGATTTACATTCAGCATGTGAATGAAGAAACCGGAACAGCAAGAATTTATCCGCTGGACGAACCGCAGCAGGAGCATGAAGTGCTGCTGAACAACTTAAAAGAGGATTAAACAAACATGGCCCGCTTTCATAAGCAGGCCATTTTGTTATGCTCGCGGCGCAAATAAGATCACACAAACGCCGATCAGACAAATCAGTGCGCCGATCCAGTCATACAGATCAGGAGTTTTCCGATCGACAAGCCACCCCCAAAAGACAGCTAGTACGATGAACACTCCTCCATAAGCGGCGTATACACGGCCGAAGGAAGGGAAGGATTGAAACGTCGGGAGAATGCCGTACACAATCAATATCAGTGCCCCGGCTGCCCCGTATCCGACGGGCTTCGCTTCTCTCAGCCACAGCCAAATCAAATAGCCTCCGCCAATTTCAGCAAGTCCCGCCGCGAGAAATAAAAGAATGGTCATCAGCATCACGCGCACCCCTCAAACTTCAATTACATTTCATTATAAAGGAGAGAGAGGCGTTAAAGCTTTGGATTTCCTTCAAATTCCTTTACATACACACTGCGCTGAATCTCCGTAAACTGGCTGATCCAATTGTTTTTCGCCTCTTCCGTCATATGGGGCAGCATATAACGTTCGACCGCTTCGAAAAATAATGGATTAGCTATGATGTTCCAAGTCGGAATACGGACGATCTTGCCGTCATTCTTCTCAATGATAATATCCTCAAAGAAAATCCCTTTCAAACTGTATTGATGGCGCCCCATATAAATGCGCTTGATTTCAGTAAAAGGCACGCTGCGTTTTTTTGTGAAAATCTTCCCATCAGGTCCTTGTTTGATACGAAAAATAACATTTCCTCGGCTTGTGAACGCTGGTAAAACCATAGAAAATGTGATCAAGCCATAGACAATTGCCATCAATCCGCCACCTAAATAAAGCAGAGCGTATTTGGATTCGAACGTAATGGCTTCTGACAGCAGCCATACGCCTGCAATCACGGCGCCTCCAGTTGCGAGAAACAGCCATATTCTGAAAAACATTCTGCTTTTGACTTCGATATCATGTGATTCCAATGTGCTGCTCCTAAAGCTTCGGATGATTCTCAAATTCTTTTAAATACACATTGCGCTGAATCTCTGTAAACTGACCGATCCAATTCGTTTTCGCTTCATCATTCATATGTGGGACAATATAACGTTCAACCGCTTCAAAAAACAAAGGGTTCGGAATGATATTCCAAGTAGGGATGCGAATCGTTTTGTGGTCAGTTGTTTGAATTATGACATCTTCCTGAAAAATCCCTTTTAAGCGGTATTTATTGCGATTCATTTCAATTTTCTTGATATCGGCAAATTTCACAGCTGCTTTGTCAGTGAATATCTCACCATCTTTTCCGGTTTTAATACGGAAGATGATATTTCCCCTAGGGGTAAAGGCAGGAAAAAAGATGATAAATAAATATAAACAAAACAAGGTGAATAGAAAACCTGCTGGAATGGCTAGGAGATAATATTTCGTTTGAAAGGTAATCCCCATATAAAACAGCCATAAACAAGCAAGCCCCATACCGGCAGATCCGACAAAAGCCCATATTCTCAGGAACATTCTGCTTTTGACTTCGACTACTTGATTTTCCAATGCTCTTCTCCTTTTATCAATTCAGATTCTCGTTCGGTTTTGAAATGATTTGATTTACAACATCCTTATGAGCAGCCATGACAGTAAATTCATTCTGGGTGATACCCGTTACAAGCCAAGTATGGCGGGTGCCGGGCAGGATAAAAGCCATGTCATCCACTTCCGGTGCGTTATCTTTATCGTAAGACAGGCGCATCAGCGTATCCATCTTTCCTTTGCGTAATGACAAATCATTTATAAACCGGGTAATGTCCTCCTGGTAGTCGTGCTGTCCAAGGAATTCCTTCAGGTATGAGGGAGTCTCGGAAGCACCTTCCAGAAGTGCTTCAAATTCTTTTGATGTCAAAGTCAGGATAGATTCGCTTTTATCCTCGGTACCTATTATATTTAAAAACTCAGCTGTTTTTGTAAGTAATCCGTCACTTGATTCCATTTTTTTTATGCTATGTACTTGCTCATCAAAAAGAAGCTCATGGGAGTAGGTGCCGAATTTTGAAACATGGCAGGAAACATTCCGTTCGCTGCCTTGCTCGTCAAACTTGGAAAGCTTCACTGTATAGTCCGCGTCATTTAATACGTGGATAAACGGGCAGTACTCGTCCTTTAACCTGTATTGATGATTCCGATATTCAGCAGCATCCTTCGCCAAAAGCGAACGGCAGGCCGCTTCAAATAAAAATCCGAGCTGCTCATCCTCTATTTCAGGAAAATAGGCTTGCTTGAGTGACATGCCCTGTTCAAAAAAGCCTTCGCTGTAAAAACAAAATATGAGCTCTTCTAAGCTGATCGTAAACTGATTCATGATTTATTCTCCTATCCGAATGAAAGTTTGCCTTTAAGGAAATGAGTTGCGCCGTGTATGAGCGAGTCCGCCGTTTTCTTTGCTTTGGCCATTCCTTTATGAATTGTTTTATTAGCCGCATCTATGCCGTCATTCACTGATTCTACAACTTTGCCGGCCGCTTCCAGCCCTTTTTTGGCAGTATTAACAACAGCATGAATCGGTTCTTTCAGCTTTAAGGCTGTCTTTTCGGCGAAACCTGCCGTAAATTTGGCAATTTGTTCTCCTGCCACTCCGCCAACATAAGAGCCAGCTGCGCCAAGGAGGACAGTACCAACAGGGCCTGCAAAACTTCCGATCGCCCCTCCTATTACAGCGCCTGCCGTTGCGCCGCCAGCGACAAAAATCGTGTTATTCACTGCATTGCCAACAACTTTTGCATTATCCCGTTTGAGCACTTCGGGTTTGTCTTCGTATTTCGCGTAATTTTCGGCGATCTTTAAGCCTGCTCCAAACGTTTCTGTCGCTCCGGTTATCAGTGTCGCTGTAATGGCATTTCCTTTTGCGAATTTCAAACCTGTTTTTCCGACATCCTTCAGTGTTGAGCGTACGCCGGCTTCATTAACAAATCCTCTTGTATAGCTCCTTACGCTGTTTGAAAAATCCACCGTGTCCTGCGGAAAGTATTTTGTAAACTTTTTATGTACCAAATCAGAAAATGGCCGGTTTGTTTTTTTAAACAGATATTTTGGGTTCAAAAGCACTCTGGCTGCTTTTTGATAACGGGAGCTGTCTACTGCTCTGGAAATGTCCAATAGAAGCTTTGAATGCCGTGCAGTATGTAAGCCGCTTGGCTGTTTCACAAACTTTGTAAGCCCTAATCCGTAGTATTTTCCCTGGGTCAGCATCAGGGCGGTTAAGCTTGTCATCGTTCCGTATTTGTCGTAAGCGTTATAAAGCTTTCGTAAAATATTGTCTTGCTCAACAAATTTGTCGCTCGTTTTTCTGATGAATATCTCATTGTCACTCAGCTTGCTGACGAGTGCTTTTCCTGAGCTCCAAGCATCCCCAACCCCCGAAAAACAGCTGCTGTAACGGGGATCGCATTGTAAAATCAGCTGTCCCAGCTCCATATGCAAATCCTTATATTTGTTTTCCATATCAGTTAATTCTGTGACCACATCATTTGCCAGCTGTTCAAGCTTATCCGGATCAACTGCAATATTTCCTGACACGCTATTCACCTCTCGAGTTTATGTCTTTCCTCTCTTGCTTTTCTTTCTAATTCTTCCATTCTGGCAATCTCAGCTTTTCGTTCTTCTATTTTTACGGCAGCTGCCTTAAGTTCCTGGCTTGTTTCTAGCAGCTCCTGTTCGAACTGATCGTAGGCGGCTTTTGTTTCCTCGAAATCCTGGTCGAATGTGTCTCTTGCTTTTCCCTGCCAAGCATCGCCCAATGCAGATAACCGGGAGTCAAGGAGCATTTTTGAGCTTCTGACCTCTTCTGCGGCTGCACTGTACTGATTTGCAAGCTCGATGACTTTATGTGAGTCCAACTTTTGTCCCCTGCCTTTCCTAAATTAACGCACAAATGGATGTTTTATATAAATGATTATAAATAATTCGGCATGTATCCGAATCGTACAAAAGAACCTTTTCATAAGAATTGGAAGGGCGTATATTCACTCAAATTTCACAGATGATGAGACTTTGAGATTACAAAAAAGGTAAAAAAATCAAATTGTTGAACTGATAGATAAGTGAGAAATTTCCCGCTCGATGGGAAAAAAAACTAAAACTGATCAAATGACCTAAGTGCGCCAAAAGCATTACGAGACAAGCTGTCACATGATATAAATAAAATGTAAACGTTATCAAGGAGGTCGTCATATGAAGAAAAAATCATTCTCAATCGTAATAGCGGGCGGAGGGAGCACATTTACTCCCGGGATTGTTCTGATGCTCTTAGACCATTTGGATGAGTTTCCGATCAGAAAGCTGAAGCTGTATGACAATGATAAGGAAAGACAGGAGCGGATCGCGGGGGCCTGTGACATTTTTATCAGAGAAAAAGCACCCGAAATTGAATTTACAGCGACGACTGACCCGGAAGAAGCTTTTACAGACGTTGATTTTGTCATGGCACACATCAGGGTAGGGAAATACGCAATGCGTGCGCTTGATGAGCAAATTCCGCTGAAGTACGGAGTTGTGGGCCAGGAGACGTGCGGACCGGGCGGTATCGCATACGGTATGCGTTCAATTGGGGGCGTGCTTGAAATATTAGATTACATGGAAACATACTCGCCAGATGCGTGGATGCTGAATTACTCCAACCCGGCGGCGATTGTGGCGGAAGCAACGAGACGCCTCAGACCGAACTCAAAAATCCTCAACATCTGTGATATGCCGGTCGGTATCGAAGACCGTATGGCGCAAATTCTCGGCCTGTCCTCAAGAAAAGAAATGAAGGTCCGGTATTATGGATTAAATCATTTCGGCTGGTGGACATCCATTCAGGATCAAGAGGGCAATGATTTAATGCCGAAGCTGAAGGAACATGTGTCTCAGTACGGGTATATTCCGAACGCAGAGTCCGAGGCGGTGGAGGCGAGCTGGAATGACACGTTCGCAAAAGCGCGTGACGTGCAGGCCGCCGATCCGGACACATTACCGAATACGTATTTACAATATTATCTGTTCCCGGATGACATGGTGAAAAAATCAAATCCGAACCATACGCGGGCAAACGAAGTCATGGAAGGACGCGAAGCCTTTATTTTCAGCCAATGCGACATGATTGCACGCGAGCAGTCCTCTAAAAACAGCGAAATCAAAATAGACGATCACGCGACATATATCGTCGATCTTGCCCGCGCTATTGCCTACAATACAGGTGAAAGAATGCTTTTAATTGTTGAAAATAACGGGGCAATCGCAAACTTTGACCCGACAGCGATGGTAGAGGTGCCGTGTATCGTCGGCTCAAACGGGCCTGAACCGATCACAGTCGGAAACATTCCGCAGTTCCAAAAAGGACTGATGGAACAGCAGGTATCAGTTGAGAAATTGACAGTTGAGGCATGGACGGAAAAATCCTTCCAAAAGCTATGGCAGGCGCTCATTCTCTCAAAAACAGTGCCGAACGCCCGTGTGGCAAGGCTTATTCTCGAAGATTTATTGGAGGCCAACAAAGATTTCTGGCCTGAGCTTGATCAAAGCCCGAGCCGTATCTCATAACTGAAAAATCCCCCATTTTCGAAATCTATATTGTATATAATAGAAAGAAAATGGGGGGATCTGATATGCAGCTCGAAGAACTGATTAATCAGCATTACAGTAAATTAAATGACAATGATTTTCATATTTTGAAATATATATTGAATCACAAGAACACGTGCTATCGTCTTGGAATCGATGCCCTTGCGAAAGCATGCAGCGTATCGCGTTCCTCGATTTTGCGTCTTGCCCAAAAGCTCGGTTTCAGCGGCTACAGTGAATTTCGCGTTTTTTTGAAGTGGGAAGATCAGCCGGAAGAAGGCGAGAGTATGAGTTTTCAAAAGCTGTTGGATGATATTGAAGCAAATTTGAAATTTATAAGGACAAAGGACATGACGGACATGTGCCAGCTGATTGATGAAGCGGACCGCATTTTCGTGTACGGGTCCGGAACGGCGCAAAAGATATGCGCCCATGATTTGCAAAGAATGTTTATCCCTCTCAATAAGTATCTGATTTTGATTGAGGGCAGTAATGAATTTGACCAGATGCAGGATGATTTTAAGGTGAATGATCTGTTTATCATCATTTCGCTGTCCGGAGAAACGCCTGAGCTGATTCCGCAGGCAAGGATGCTTTCCGCAAAGGGAGTTCCCTTTATATCCATTACGAATTTGAAAAACAATGTCCTCGCCCAGCTCACACCGCATAATCTTTATGCGACAAGCAAGCCCGTGACATTGAGTGATAAAAAAGAAATTGTCGCTTTTGCGCCGTTTTTTCTCGTTGGCGAAGCATTGTTCCGCGCATATGTTGATTACAAAGAAGCTGAAAAAAACGACATTGAGTAGCAGGGGGTTTTGGTATGATGCAAAAAGTCCAGCGCTTTGGAAGCGCGATGTTTGTGCCTGTATTATTATTTGCGTTCGCCGGCATTATCGTGGGTGTCAGCACGCTTTTCAAAAACGAAACCCTGATGGGGCCGCTCGCTGATCCTGACGGGTTTTGGTATCAGTGCTGGTATATCATTGAGCAAGGCGGCTGGACGGTGTTTAATCAAATGCCGCTTTTATTCGCCATCGGCATTCCAGTCGCTTTGGCGAAAAAAGCTCAGGCGCGCGCTTGTTTGGAAGCGCTTACGGTTTATTTAACATTTAATTATTTTGTCAGCTCGATCCTGACAGTCTGGGGAGGCGCCTTTGGCGTCGATATGAATCAAGAGGTCGGCGGAACGAGCGGATTAACGATGATTGCCGGCATTAAAACGCTTGATACCAACATTATCGGGGCAATCTTTATTTCTTCCATTGTCGTATTTTTGCATAACCGCTATTTTGATAAAAAACTGCCTGATTTTCTCGGCATCTTTCAAGGCTCCACGTATATCGTCATGATTTCCTTCTTCATTATGATTCCGGTCGCTCTGGCCGTGTCTTTTATCTGGCCGATGGTCCAAACGGGAATCGGGTCGCTTCAAAGCTTTCTTGTCGCTTCCGGGGCGGTGGGCGTGTGGATTTACACATTTTTGGAACGGATTTTGATTCCGACCGGTCTTCATCATTTTATTTACACGCCGTTCATCTACGGCCCGGCTGTGGCGGAAGGCGGGATCGTCACGTACTGGGCGCAGCACCTTGGTGAATATTCACAAAGCGCCAAACCGCTGAAGGAGCTGTTCCCGCAAGGCGGATTCGCGCTTCACGGCAATTCAAAAATCTTCGGCATTCCGGGGATTGCGCTCGCGTTTTATGTCACAGCCAAAAAGGAAAAGAAAAAACTTGTCGCCGGCCTGCTGATTCCTGTCACACTCACGGCAATCGTCGCCGGCATCACAGAGCCGATTGAGTTTACTTTCTTATTCATCTCTCCTTTCCTATTTGCGGTTCACGCCGTACTCGCCGCGACAATGTCGACGGTCATGTATATGGCCGGTGTTGTCGGAAACATGGGGGGCGGGTTAATTGAGGCGGTTACCCTGAACTGGATTCCGCTCTTTGGCAGCCACGGTATGACGTATGTGTATCAAATTCTGATTGGACTCTCATTTACAGCAATTTATTTTTTCGTCTTCCGATTTCTGATCCTCAAATTCAATATTGCCACACCGGGACGGGAAATTGACGATCAGCAGGAAACAAAGCTGTATTCGAAACAAGAATACAGAGAAAGAAAAAACAAAAAGGACGAAACAGCCTCCGCGGCAGAAACGGCAGATGAAACCGCTGCATTGTACATCGAAGCGTTAGGCGGAAAAGACAACATCACCGAGGTCACAAACTGCGCCACCCGCCTCAGAGTCAGCGTCAAGGATGAAAAAAAGGTCGAACCCGACAGCGTCTTCCGCGCGCTTGGCGCACACGGTGTCGTCAGAAATGGAAAAGCGTTTCAGGTGATTATCGGATTGAGTGTGCCGCAGATGCGGGAGCGTGTGGAAAAATTACTAGATCAATAAAGCAGACCCTCCTTTTTGGGAGGGTTTTCGTTTGCCGTCAAAAAGACCATCATAGTAAAGTAAAGAAAGAGACAATCGAGTATAAGGGATTTGGAGGCTTTTACATGTCAAAGGCTTTATCATATTTGAAACCATACTCACTTCTGGTGGGAATTGCGCTGATTCTCATGCTGACGGAACTCGCGGTTGAACTGGTACAGCCTCTATTGATCGCAAAAATCATCGACGATGGGATTTTGAAGCAAGACATGCGGCACGTTTGGATATGGGGTGCGGTCATGATCGGTCTGACCATTTTATCATTTGCGGCGGGTATGCTGAATTCCTTTTATGCTGCCCATGTGAGCCAAAGCTTTTCCTACGATACGAGAAAAGGGCTTTTTCAAAAAATCCAGTCCTTCTCTTATTCAACATTTGGACAGTTTTCGTCCTCATCCTATATGACAAGGCTGACAAACGATGTAACACAGGTGCAAAACCTGATTTTTATGAGCCTGAGGTTTATGCTGCGTGCGCCGCTAATGATTGTGGGCGGCATTGCGCTGTCACTCGCTGTTAATGTGAAGCTCGGCTTTTTTCTTCTTGTGACGATTCCGATCCTGATTTTGTTTTTGCTTTGGGTACTGAAAAAGGGCGGGGCGCTGTTCCGGTCTGTGCAGAAACGGCTGGATCAGGTGAATACGATCATGCAGGAGAATTTAACCGCGATCAAGCTGATTAAAGCGCTGCAGCGCGGAAGCCATGAGGTCAAGAGATTTATCAAAGCAAACACGATGCTGATGCAAAAAACGGTCTCGGCATTTCAGCTTGTAGAATTTACGATGCCTGTGCTGATGCTGCTGATGAACCTCTGCATTCTTTTTATTTTATGGGCGGGAGCTCACAGCATCACAAGCGGAGGTTCTCAGGTCGGCGATGTCGTTGCGGTTATTAACTATGCGACACGAATTACGGGTGCGCTTTCTATGTTCCCGTTTTTGATTATGATTTTCACCCGGGCAAAAGCCTCAGGCGACAGAATCGGCGAAGTGCTTGAAACAGAAGGTGACGGGCAGGAGGAAGGATTACTCTCAGCTCGCTTGTCAGGCCGAATTGACTTTCAGGATGTGTCCTTCCGATATCCGGATATGGACAGAGAAGCGCTGCGGCATGTCACATTTTCCGCAAAGCCGAAAGAAACGATCGCGATTCTCGGGGCGACGGGATCAGGGAAATCGACGCTTTTTCAGCTCATTCCGCGGCTTTATCAGCCGGATTCGGGCAGCATTTACATAGATGAAAAGCCTATTGATGACTTTCCGGCGGAGGGCCTTCGCAAGCAAATTGGATTTGTGCCCCAGGAAGTGCTCTTGTTCTCAGGCACTATCAAAGAAAATATTGCTTGGGGCAAAGAAAATGCTTCACTTGATGAAATAATGGAAGCGGCCAAACACGCACAAATCCATGAAACGATCATGAAGCTTCCGAAGGGATATGATACCGTCCTGGGACAAAGAGGCGTCAATTTGTCCGGCGGCCAAAAGCAGCGGATTTCTATTGCAAGGGCACTGATCAGAAAACCGTCCATCCTTCTTTTGGATGACAGCACAAGCGCGCTTGACCTGCAAACGGAGGCGAAGCTGCTTGAGGCCATCAGCACATATGAGTGCACAACCTTAATCATTACACAAAAAATAACAACGGCCATGAAAGCTGATGAAATCTTGCTGCTCGAGGATGGAGAGCTGATAGAAAAAGGCACACACAGCCAGCTGCTTTCTGACTCACATTTATACAAGCGCATTTACGAGTCGCAATTCGGAAGGGGGGGGAGCGAGTCGTGCTGAAAGACATCCGCAAGCCTTTCCAATATCCCAAAATCCCAATCGATAAAAAAGAACGCGCCAAAAAAAGAGCGAAAGCAAAGGATACAAAAGGCACCCTGAGACGAATCTGGTCTTACCTGGCAGAACGAAAAGGGCTGCTCATACTCGTTATGCTGATGGTCGTAATCAGCGCGATATTCGGGCTCCTCGGCCCCTTTGTGATCGGAAAGGCTATCGACCATTTCATCGTCGGCCAGACGGTCCGCGGGCTTATTCCCGTTCAGCTCATTCTGCTTGGCATATATCTCATTCAATCTTTATCACTATGGTTTCAAAACTATTGGATGATCACGATTTCGCAAGGCACTGTCTTTAGAATGCGAAGCGAGCTGTTCACCCATCTGCATGAGCTGCCGATCCCGTTTTTTGATAAAAAGCGGCATGGCGAACTGATGAGCCGGGTGACCAATGACATCGAAAATGTCAGCTCCACTTTAAATACGTCTGTGATTCAAATTCTGTCGAGTGTCATCACCTTCGTCGGAACGATTGCCGTCATGCTGTATATGAGTCCGCTGCTGACTGTGATCACGCTGACGATCATTCCGGTAATGGCGGTGAGTCTGAAATGGATTACAAACCGTACGGGAAAACTGTTTAAAGAACAACAAAAAAATCTTGGCGAGCTGAACGGATATATTGAAGAAAGCATTTCAGGCGCAAAGGTCATCAAAGCGTATTCACGGGAAGACCAGATTACAGCTGAGTTTCTGGAAAAAAACGCAGCACTCAAGACTTCAGGCTTCTGGGCACAGACGATTTCCGGCTTTATCCCGAAAGTGATGAACTCTTTAAACAATTTAAGCTTTACGATCATTGCTGCAATCGGCGGACTGTTTGCGCTGAAAGGCTGGATATCCATCGGCACCATCGTTGTCTTTGCCGAGTACTCAAGACAGTTCACCCGTCCATTAAATGATCTGGCCAATCAGTTTAATACGATGCTGTCCGCTATTGCCGGCGCTGAACGGGTGTTTGACGTACTGGATGAAAAAGAGGAGCGTGAGGATGAAAAGAATGCCCTGCATCAGCCGATACAAACAGGCAGCATTGAATTCCGAAATGTTTCCTTCGGCTACAAGGAAAACAATCAGACACTGAAACACCTCCAATTCACAGTGCCGGCCGGACAGTCAATCGCCTTTGTCGGCCCGACGGGAGCGGGAAAAACCACTGTTACCAATCTGCTTGCCCGTTTTTATGAGCCCAATGAGGGGAGCATTTTAATTGACGGGATTGATATTAAAAAGCTGACAAGGGCCAGCCTGAGAAAAAACATGGGGTTTGTGCTTCAGGATTCGTTCTTGTTCCAAGGCACGATCAGAGAAAATATCCGCTACGGCAGGCTCGATGCCTCCGATCAGGAAATCGAGGCCGCTGCAAAAACAGCGAATGCCCACAGCTTTATTGAGCGGATGCCAAAAGGATATGATACAGTGCTGACGCAAAACGGCTCGGGCATCAGTCAAGGACAGAAACAATTGATCTCCATAGCAAGAGCCGTACTGGCCGATCCGGTTCTGCTCATCTTGGATGAAGCGACAAGCAACATTGATACCGTTACAGAAGTGAAAATCCAAGAAGCACTTGCCCGTTTAATGGAGGGGAGAACGAGCGTCATCATTGCCCACAGGCTGAATACCATTCAAAGAGCGGATCAGATTGTCGTATTAAAAGACGGCGAAATGATTGAAAAAGGCAGCCATGATGAGCTGATACGCCAAAAAGGATTTTACAGTGACTTATACGAAAGCCAATTTCAGAAATAAAGAAAAAGACCTTTGGCCTGTACAAAGGTCTTTTTTGTTACAGATTTATAGTACTTTTATTTCAATTTCGTAAAATGTAACGAAATTACTTGACGTAAACAAGTTATGTATATATACTAGCTTACATTAAGTAAGTGATAACATTTATCAAGGAGGATAAAAATGAATAAATCATTTGAAATTGGCACATTACTTTTAAGAGTCATCACAGGTATTATCTTTTTTGTTCACGGTTTATCAAAGTTTCAGGCAATGGAGGGCACGATCCAATTTTTCGGCAGCATAGGACTTCCAAGCTTTATGGCGTATGTCATCGCAGCGATTGAACTCGTTGGCGGAGTGCTCGTCTTTTTCGGATTGGCTACACGTATTGTCGGTGTACTGTTCGCTCTTACGCTGATCGGCGCCATCATCACAGTGAAGCTCAAAGCGCCATTCATGGGCAATGCAGAATTTGATTACCTTCTGCTTTTGACATCCATTCACCTGGCGCTTACTGGAAGCAGATTCCTGGCACTGGACCCATTCGTGTTTAAAGCAAAAAAGAACGGAAACGTATCAGCATAAGAAAAGAGGCATACAGCATGACCAGCATTCATGAGGATACAACCATTGGCTATGTCAAACTCACAATCCGCAGTCTGGAGCGTTCCCTTCAGTTTTACTGCAACGTGATCGGCTTTCAAGTCTTGAATAAGACGGACCGCCAAGCTGAATTAACGGCTGACGGAAAACGCCCCCTGCTTATTCTGGAAGAAAATCCGAGCGCTGTCGTCTTGCCTGAACGCACGGTAACGGGTCTGTATCACTTTGCGATTTTGCTTCCCAACAGAAAGGAACTTGGTATCGCGCTCGCCCGCTTGATTGAAAACGGGATTGCCCTCGGACAGGGAGACCACGCTGTCAGCGAGGCGCTCTATCTCTCTGATCCGGACGGAAACGGAATTGAAATGTACGCTGACCGCCCCCGCAGCACTTGGCAGCGGGATCGTGAAGGAAATTACGTCATGACAACAACAGCTGTCGACATCGAGGGCCTTTTGGAAGAGGCCGGAGAAGAGCGGAAAACAACACTTCCAAACGGTACGGTCATCGGGCACATTCATCTGCATGTCAGTGATCTGAAAGAAGCAAAAGCGTTTTACACAGATGTGCTGGGCTTTGACATTGTCGGAGACTATGCGGGCATGTCTGCTCTCTTCATTTCAGCCGGAGGCTATCACCACCATATCGGCTTAAACATCTGGGCTGGGAAACATGCGCCGCCTAAGCCGGCAAATGCGAGCGGGCTCGACTATTACACCGTTGTCCTGCCTCATCAGGAGGAACTCAAATGTGTAGCGGATCGAGTCAAAAACGCTGGATATTCGCTTGAAGAAACGGAAAACCATTTTCTTGTGAAAGACCCTGTCTCCGGAGCACATATCAAATTTGTGATTTAACTGTCATCATCCCTTTGCCGTAAAAAACGGCAGGGGGATTTTTATTTCTGTCCGCCTTGTTATGGTAAGAGAACCAACCTGTTAGGGGCGTTTGAAACCATCTTGTATCGGGCACAATCGCTTTAAATAGAGCAAAATGATGCCTCATTTTTACATCCATTATTAGAATAAATAAGTGGAAGCGCCGCATATGACATAAAGTTCATATGCGGTTTTTATTTTCCAAAAACACCTGTAAAAAATAACAGGAGGCAGGTATGATAAGAAAGGAATTGCTTATAGGAGTGATGAGCGTGAAAGCTCTTTTATTTACAAGAATATTCACCTTGATGGTGAGCTGTTCGATGTATCTGTCCCTTGTAAAGGATGATAACTGGTTTGAATATCTATTTATCGCGTTAGGAGCTGCCATGTATGCAGCCAATCATTTTTTGCTGAAAACAGAGAAGTATGACGTCTGGTTTTGTCTGATTGATCTTACGGTCGGCTTTTCGTTCGGATTCATGTTTCCCGGCAATGGTTTGTTCATTATTATGCTATGCCCGGTAGCTGTCGCATTTTTTCTGCGCGGGTTCAATAGAAAAATGGCATGGTTTCTGTTATGTCTTTGCTCAATTTTGTTTTCAATTGTCCTCATACGTACATATCTGCTAGCCGGCAATGAATATGTCATGGATCACATCACCAGCATGACATTTGTGGTGTTCTGCGGAGTCGTCGGCAAATTAATCCGCAAACTTCTTGAAGCACAAGAAACGGCAAAACAGCAGTTTCAGGAACTGACAGATTCGCATCGGGCGCTGTCAGCAGCACACCAGGAGCTGCATTTATATGCGAAGCAGGTCGAAGAACTCACTGCCATTCACGAGCGGAACAGAATGGCACGGGATATCCACGATACAGTAGGGCACAAAATGACGGCGCTTCTTGTCCAGCTGCAGCTTCTGCGTGAATGGCAAAAAAGAGACAGCCGAAAAGCAGATGAGACAGTCGGCGTCTGTGAAACGCTCGCCCGTGAAGCACTCGGCGATATCCGCTTATCAGTCCGAACCCTGCAAACGGAGAACGATCCCTCATTCATTGAATCGCTGAAACAACTGACAGAAGACTTTTACAAAAATGCGGGCGTCACATCTGAACTGACGGTCAGCGGCGATCCTGCGCTGGTCCCGCTGTCTCTGCATCCGACTGTGATCAGAACGGTGCAGGAGGCGCTGACCAATGCAAAACGTCACGGCGGCGCCACTGCCTGCTCGATTCAGCTCACGTGTTCACCGGAAACAGTCAGTCTTTTGATTAAAGATGACGGAAAAGGAAATCCTGAGGCTGCGCTGGGATTTGGTCTCTTGAATATGAAAAAGCGGGCGGCCGAACATGGCGGGATGATCCGTTTTGAAAGCGAGCGGGATCAAGGATTTACCGTGATGGCGGAATTTTCTTTGGCCAATAAAAAATGGAGCTTTGGGCCCGCACAGCAAAAGGAGAGTTTATCATGATTAAAATCATCATTACCGACGATCAGGATATCGTCAGAGAAGGGCTGGCGTCTCTGCTTCAGCTCCGGGAAGAGCTCGATGTCATCGCCACGGCGCGAAACGGACAGGAAGCCTTTGAAAAGGCGAAAGAGCTGGAACCGGATATCGTATTGATGGACATCCGCATGCCGGTGTCCACCGGGGTGGAGGGAACAAAATTGATCACCAGCTCGCTGCCGGGCGTAAAGGTGCTGATGCTGACGACCTTTAAAGATTCAGAGCTGATTGCCGAAGCGCTTGAAGAAGGGGCAAGCGGGTACCTGTTAAAGGACATGTCTGCCGATACGATTGTGAAAGCGGTGATGACTGTTCAATCAGGAGGAATGGTGCTCCCGCCGGAACTCACAGCCCAAATGCTGAATGAATGGAAACGGGAAAAACAGCTGAAAGGAACGGAAGAGAAAGAAAAACCGAAGGAACTGCTCGACCTGACCGAGCGTGAAATGGAAGTGCTGACTGAGCTCGGGTACGGACTGAACAATAAAGAAATTGCCGAAAAGCTGTACATTACAGAAGGAACAGTGAAAAATCACGTGTCAAACATTATCAGCAAACTGTCGGTCAGAGACAGAACCCAAGCCGCCATTTATTCCGTCAGACATGGCGTATCTGTCTTTTGATAGATGACGTTTGGCATATGCGTTGCCCTGAAAAGGCCTGTCACAGGCCTTTTTTTTATGCCCGATGTTCTATCCGGCGCCACATGTTTCACCCCTCAATCTCTTCTACAATGGCAATGGGATAAAAAAAGGAGTGAAACAGCGTGCTTCAAGCAGAAAATATCAAAAAGGCATACGAAAAAAAAACAATTGTCAAAGGAATCTCTTTTTCCTTGAAAAAGGGTGAGTCGTTCGGACTGCTCGGACCGAACGGAGCGGGGAAGTCCACAACCATTTCTTTGATTTCCGGACTTGTGCCGCTTGACGGAGGGGAGATTACAGTCGGCGGGTATGCTATCGGTAAAGACACGAACAAAGCCAAACAAAAAATCGGCATCGTCCCGCAGGAAATCGCCCTGTACCCGACACTGGCGGCTCAAGAAAATCTCGTATTCTGGGGGAAAATGTATGGACTCACGCATGGAGAGGCCAAAAAAAGATCAGCAGAAGTCCTTGAATATGTAGGGCTTACTGAGCGGGCTAAAGATAAAATCGAAACATTCTCCGGCGGAATGAAACGGAGAATTAACATCGGCGCCGCCCTTATGCATAAGCCTGAGCTGCTTATCATGGATGAACCGACCGTCGGCATCGACCCTCAATCGAGAAATCACATTTTAGAAACGGTCAAACAGCTCAACGAAACAGGCATGACCGTGATCTATACGAGTCATTACATGGAAGAGGTCGAGTATTTATGTGACCGAATCGGCATTATTGATCAGGGAGAAATGATTGCGATCGGCACAAAAAACGACTTGTGCAGCCGTCTTGGAGGAGACACGATCATCCAGATGACTGTCAGCGAGGCAGATGAAGGATTTCTTTCTGATGTCCGCTCGCTTGCCTATGTGAATGATGTAACAGTGAGTGAATCAGAGCTCAAAATTGAGGTTGCTGCGGCGCACCATGAGAAAGTAGTCACCAGCCTGCTCACGGAAGCCGCTGCCCATCAAACGAATCTCCTGTCTCTTCAGGTTCAGGAACCGAATCTGGAACGGCTGTTTCTGAACCTGACAGGCCGCACATTGCGGGATTAGGAGGGGCGGCGATGAAAAAAGCAATATGGATCGCATGGAAAGATGTCAAAATCAGAATCACGGACAAAAAAGGGTTTATGATGCTTATCCTAATGCCGCTGATCTTAACAGCCATATTAGGGGCCGCTCTTGGATCAATCCTTGGCGGAGGCAGCGAGATTGATGAAATCAAAGTCGGCTATGTCCAGTCTGATCAGTCAGGCGCGTCGAAGATGTTTAAAACAGATGTACTTGAAAAAATGAAGATAATCAAGGTCACAGAAGCGAGCAGTAAAAAGGAAATGAAAAAGCTGCTGGCGGAAAAGAAAATTGATGTCGGAATTGCCGTCCCGGCACATTGGGGATCCGGCAAGAAACCGGCCGCTGTTTATGCTGGCACTGATCAGGAATTAAAAAGCTCTATCATAGAAACGGCTGTAGTGTCTTTTATAGATCAATACAAGGCGGTACGAGAAGCGGCATCTGCCTCGATGGAATATGTCACCAAGACGGAAGCTGTAAAACAAGGAAAGCTCAATCCTGCCCTCATTGCAGAAAATCTTGCTAAGACGCTTGAAAAAGAAGCGGGTGCCAGGCTTGCTGTTACGGAGAAATCAGTCGGCACAAAAGAAGTTACCAGTTTTCAATACTATTCGGCGGCAATGCTTTGCATGTTTATGCTGTTTCATATGACGGTCGGCGCGAAATCATTTTTGCTGGAAAAGGAAACAGAAACCCTTGCCAGACTGCTGATGACGCCTGCACAAAAATACGCCATTCTCTTCGGGAAGTGGCTCGGAACCTATTTGTTTGCCATTATACAATTTTTCATTTTTCTTATTGTGACCATCAATGTATTTGATGTGGACTGGGGAGACAATCTCTTGTTTGTGTGCGCGCTGGGGCTTTCCTACGCAGCAGCAGTATCCGGCATTTCAATGCTTCTTGCTTCGTGCATCAGCGATATGAAGTCAGCAGATGTTTTAGGAGGTTTTGGCATTCAGGTGCTTGCCGTTCTCGGCGGTTCAATGCTTCCGTTTTATCAATTTCCGGATTTTCTGCAATCTGTTTCAAAGGCGGTGCCCAATCGATGGGCGCTCGAGGGCTTTCTTTCCTTAATGGAGGGGGGAGGCTGGGCTGAACTTCAGACGCCGGTCCTTCTTTTTGCGGCAATCGGTCTTTGTTCACTGGCTGTTGGCATCAGAAGGCTTCACACAAGATAAGGAGGTAAAACACGGTGAAAAAAATCATAGCCATTTGCGGCGTTGAGCTTTCTCTCATTTTTAAGAAGCCGCAGAACTATTTAATGATGTTCGCTGCCCCGCTGCTGCTGACCTTTGTATTCGGCGGTATGCTCGGCGGAAATGATGATAAGGTGCGGCTTGCGATCGTCGATCAGGATGACACGCTTCTTTCACAGCATTATATCCGGGAGCTCAAGCAACATGATGACATGTATACATTTCAAACGATGTCTAAAAGCAAAGCCTCAGAAAAACTGAAACAAAAGAAAATTGCCGGAGTCATCACCCTTTCCCGCACTTTCCAAGAGAAGCTGGAAAAAGGAGAGAAGCCGGAGCTGGTCTTCAGCCACGGTCCAGAGCTGACAGAGGCGCCAGTCGCTAAACAGTATGCCGAAAGCAAGCTGGCAAAGCTCAACATTCAGGTAACCGCGGCAAAAACAGCGGCCGAGGCGGCGGGGGAGAGCTGGAAATCGGCTTATAAAACGGTAATCGCCAAAGATCATGGAGATAGCGCCCCAGCTGTAAAACGGGAATCTCTTAATGATAAAAAAGAAGGCAAGGGCGTAAGTGACACAGCTTCACGAGCTGCAGGCTTTTCCATTCTGTTTGTGATGCTGACAATGATGGGGGCAGCGGGCACGATATTAGAAGCGCGGAAAAATGGCGTCTGGCCGAGACTGCTCACCGCGCCTGTCAGCCGCGCGGAAATCGGAGCGGGGTATGTGCTGTCGTTCTTTGTGATAGGCTGGATCCAATTTGGAATGCTGCTTCTCGCATCCCATTGGCTGTTCGGAATCAGCTGGGGCAATCCGGCTGCACTGATCGTGTTAGTATCCTTTTTTCTGTTTGCAGTCGTGGGCATCGGGCTGATGATTGCTGCCAATGTCAGAACACCAGAGCAGCAGCTTGCTTTCGGCAACTTGTTCGTTATTGCGACGTGTATGGTGAGCGGAATGTATTGGCCGATAGAAATTGAGCCGAAGCTGATGCAGTCCATTGCTGACTTTCTCCCGCAAAAGTGGGCGATGAGCGGACTGACAGACATTATCGCTAACGGGGCAACCATTACGGATATACTCGGCATTTGCGGCATCTTGCTTGCTTTTGCCGCCGTGACCTTCACAGCGGGGCTGAAAGCGCTCCGAACGTAAAAGCATCCGCCTCCGGGCAGATGCTTTTATCATTATATCGTGTGTTCTGTCAGGTTCAGTCTTTGTTCCAAGTGTTGTTTGACGGACGGCCAGTCACTTTCGATAATACTGTAAAAGACGGAATGACGAAATGTTCCGTCTTTTCTGATCATTTGGTTTCGTAATATTCCTTCTTTCACTGCTCCCAATCGTTCTATCGCCTTTTGGGATCTGATATTCCGTTCATCTGTTTTAAACTGCACCCGAATGGTGTTCATCTGTTCAAAGCAATACTGTAAAAGTAAATATTTGCACTCAGTATTGACGGCTGTGCCCCATACCGAAGGATGAAACCACGTCCAGCCGATCTCCAGGCTTCTGCTGTCAGGCGACATATACAGAAAACGAGTCGTGCCGACGATTTTGCCGGTTTCACGATGAAACATCACAAAAGGAAATTCTGCTCCGGATTTTTTATGATGCAATGCTTCCTCAACAAAGTCCTCCATATCATATGCGGTTTCAATCGTTTTCGGCAAATGGGTCCAAATTCTTTCATCATTTGCCGCTTCATATAAACCTTGAATATGGCTCCTGTCCATCGGCACCACTCGGATCTGTTTGCCCATTAATTCATTCAATGTCACATCCATTTGACGTCCTCCTGCATAAGAGTAGCGGAGCAGCCTTAAGGCCGCTCCTGGGTATCCTCTTGTATCATGGCTAAAATATGCTCGAGCCAGGATACGTAATTCTTCTCCCGTTCCAGCGCTTTTGTCAGTACCAGATAGTGGCCGAAATCCGGTGAAGAAAACGACATCGGCATCGGCTCCGCTGAGGCCATTAGCTTTTCATAACTTCCTTGCAGATCAGCGAGCTTCTCCTTGCGCTTCAGCAGCTGGTCTGTAAACAAGGCGGCTGCCTCCTGGCGTGACAGAGAAGAAATGAAATAAGCCTTCAGCATAAATTCATCCTTCACTGTTTCCGGAATAGGGTGGTGGCGGGTCAGCCACACGTGAAGCTCCTGTTTTCCGCTGTCAGTCAAGGTATACATTTTTTTCTCAAGTTTTGTGCCCTGAATCGTTGTCCGGAATGTGATAAAGCCTTCATCTGTCAGCTTTTTGAGCTCCGGATAAATCTGGCTGTGCTTGGCGCTCCAAAACTGGCCGAGCTCCGCTTTGAAATAACTTGTAATATCATATCCGCTCAATTCGCCTTTTCGTAAAAGTCCTAATATGGCGTATTTTAATACTCTCATGCTGTCCTCCGTGTCTATGGCTGTTTTTGCAAAAAAGAAACTTTTAAATGCCCTGCCGCCGCAAAATCGGATCGTTCTTTTCTCTTATACCAGCAAAAACAAATGTGAATTCTTATACAAAATAGTGAATGCCATCTATTCTCATGTCTAGCTTTCATTTGTTCCCTATATTATAGGAAAGGGAGACTGGGAACACAACCGCATGTCTCCTTACGCTTATAGTCCTTTCAAGTTTCTTTCGAGTGTATGGAAGACAACTGCCAATAGAAAAATTTATGCTTTCATCAAAATGATAATGAAATTGAAGATTCTGATAAGTTTATATTTACCAAGTTTAAATTTAACTGTATAATCATTCTGGTAAATACATGATTGAGGAGAAACGGAAAATGAAAAGATTACTTATTGCATCATCTATTTGTCTATCAATGATTTTGTCTATTCTAGCAGCTCCGCCTTCAAGTGCAAAGGCGGAAACAGCATATAACCCTGTTGTTCTTGTTCATGGGATTAGCGGTGCATCATACAATTTTTTTGCTATTAAGAATTACTTAATCTCTCAGGGCTGGCAAAGCAATAAACTGTATGCAATTGATTTTTATGATAAAACAGGGAATAACCTAAATAACGGCCCGCAGCTTGCAGCATATATTGATCGCGTTTTAAAAGAAACAGGAGCTAAGAAAGTAGATATCGTGGCTCATAGTATGGGAGGCGCCAATACGCTGTACTATATTAAATATTTAGGCGGGGGCAATAAGATTCAAAATGTCGTAACGCTCGGAGGGGCTAATGGTTTAGTGTCATCTGTTGCGCTGCCGGGTACAGATCCTAATCAAAAGATCCTCTATACATCGATCTACAGTCTGAATGATGGAATTGTAATCAATAGCTTGTCTCGATTACAGGGAGCCAGAAACATCCAGCTTTATGGCATCGGTCATATTGGCTTGCTCTCTAATAGCCAAGTGAACGTCTATATCAAAGAAGGGCTGAATGGCGGGGGACTAAATACGAACTAATGCTTCAAGATATGCGCTATGTTAAAACCTGCTGTTCAGTTACAGCAGGTTTTTTGTTTTCTGGCAGGTTGAAAAGAGCAGAAAGTCGGAACGAAAACTGACCTTTTTGTAAGTTCTAATACAGTTATTCAGCACTTCCGGAATGAATACTTCATATAACGGATAATCCTGCTCTAATCCTCCTTTGTTTGAAGCTTTTCGCAAATGCGGGAGCCGCCACCTTCATGACAAATGGTCCCTTCCGCAACGCCGGCTTTTTTGGTAATTTCACTCGTGGATGCCGAGGCAAATCGCGGATTAGATTACTATCAAAAAGGCATTTTGCAATTTTGCGGAATCAAAAAAGTGAACAGGACACTGTACCCGCGCGTCAAGCATAGCAGACCGGCTGCACGGGACAAATGGCTGAGGGCGGTATGCCAAAAAGTTAGGGGTTTTTATGGGTCTTAGTCGTTCATGCACACTGAAAGATAAGAAATCAGGCACTTTTTTCAATTGAAGCAGGTGTGTTATGGTACAACCATAAATTTCTAAAAATTTGAAATAAAGGAGCGCTGATATGCAAATCAAAGAAATTTTTGTGATCCGCTGCATTTCGTGCTTAAGTGTCGTTCTGCTCCATATCATTTCAATGGTTCTGATGCTTCAGGCGGAAGCACTTGCTGATATTTCTCACACGGTTGATTCTTTGCGCACACTCCTGATGTTCAGCACGCCTGCTTTCATTTTCATCTCTGAGTTTTTGCTGGCGCGTTCTTATCCTGACGGGGTGCCGGAGGGGTTTTTGAAGAAGAGAGGAAAAGTGATTTTTATTCCCTTTTTGTTTATCGCAGCCATTGATGCCTTGCTGATGGCCAGTGCAATGGGGGGAAAGCTGACTTTTCTGGCGTTTGTGCAGAAATACCTGGAAAACGTATTTTTAGGAAACTTTATCGGATATTTCATTCTTGTCATCTTTCAATTTTATATCCTGCACATGCTCTTTCATGAGTATTTGAAAAAAGCATCGCCAAAATGGGTGCTGTTTGTTTCGTTTGTGGTGACAGCCGCTTATTTGGGCTATTTCTCAGCAGTCAGTCCGGCACCCGCTTCTGAACAAGGCGGTTCATTTCCGTTCTTCTGGATTCCGTTTGCAGGCTGGCTTTTCTACTTTTGTCTCGCTTATTACTGCGGAAAAGAGTACAAGCGGTTTTTAGCGCTGCTGAATCAATACCGCTGGGTGGTATACGGCGCTGCGGTCGGGTCCGCCGCGTTGGTTGTGGCTGTTTCTTATTTCGGAGAGGTCGGCATGATCAGCTCAAAGCGGCCTGACATCATGCTTTATTCAACAAGTATGATTTTCCTGTGCTTTCACCTGTTTTCTAACATAAAGCAGGTGCCGAAAATCATTATGTTTATCAGTAACTATTCCTTTTCGATTTATCTGCTGCACGCTTATTTTATGATCATTGGCTATGTTTTGCTGTTAAATATGCCAGACATTCCCGCCGTGCCGGCCGTTTTCTTGCTGTTTGCCGTCTGCACAGCGGGCCCGATCCTGACATCCTGGGCACTGAACAAGTTTAAATATGGATATTTGTTTGTAGGGAAAATCTATCAGCCGAAGAGGCGAAAAGTAAAAATGGAAGTGCGAGACCACGCAGGCTGAAAAATCACGGCAGGAGAAACGTTCCTGCCCTTTTTTACGCAAATTTATACATGAAAGAACAACTATTACACCATTTCCTTTAAAATAAAAGTGAATTTTCATATATGCCAATGAGCAGGATCAGCAGATGCCTGTTTATTGAAAGGAGAGCAAACCATGTCAACAGCCAATCTAAGCTATCCGATAGGAGAGTACAAACCTAGGAAATTCATATCAAACGAGCAGAAAGAAGAATGGATTCAAGTGCTGGAGGAAGTGCCGGTTAAGCTGAAGCAAGCTGTAGAAGGCATGACGGACAGCCAGCTTGACACACCGTACCGAGACGGCGGATGGACCGTCCGGCAAGTTGTTCATCATCTGGCTGACAGTCATATGAATAGCTATATCCGTTTTAAATTAAGCTTGACAGAAGAGACGCCGGCCATCCGTCCGTATGATGAAAAAGCATGGTCGGAGCTTGAAGACTCCAAAACAGCGGAGCCGAGCGGTTCACTCGCGCTTTTGCAGGAGCTTCACGGAAGATGGACAGCTCTTCTTCGCACTCTGACAGATCAGCAATTTCAGCGCGGATTTTACCATCCCGATACAAAAGAGGTCATTACCCTAGAGAACGCGCTCGGGCTGTATGTCTGGCACTCACATCACCATATCGCTCATATTACGGAGCTTTCCAAACGGATGGGGTGGTCTTAACGCTTTTGCCGGCGGAAAGCCGGGAGACTGATTGCTGCAACCACCAGCAGAGAAATCACAGCCGCCGCCGCATATAAATGATCATAGCCGCTGGCAACACTGGCATGAATGGCATCGCTTATCGCAGTTTTGACTTCAGGCACAGGAATTCGTTCGATCTGTTCTTGTAAAGAAGAAACATCTGAACTGTCGATCTCGGGAATCATTTGCATAGCCTTCCCTGACTGTCCGCTGTCCGATAAGCGACTGCTGATTTCATCGCCGATTTGGTCAAACCCTGCTGTGATAAAACCTGCATAAAGAGTAGGCGCCAATGTCAGTCCGATTTGCCTTACTAATGAAAGCGTGCCGAGCGCCGTGCCCTTATTCGCTTTAGCTGCTTCTGATACAAGAACATTCAGCGGAGCGCCTAGCAGAAAGCCAAAACCGATGCCGGCCGCCACGCTTGCAATGACAAACTCCCATTTTTCCGTCACCCAAAGCGGAAATAAAGCAAATCCCGCACATGAAATAATTCCTGAAAGCACAACAGTTTTCACCGGTCCTTTTTTGTCGGTGAGCGCTCCGCCAAGCCAAGCGCCGATTCCGGAAGCTAAGGCAAGAGGTGTCATCCAATAGCCCGCTTTTGCGGCAGGAACGCCTAAATATTGCTCAACATATGACGGAATAAAAATAACCGCCGCCAAGAGGCCCCCGGATAATAAACCGATGATAAGCGTTCGCTGAAACATGTGATTCCGAAGTAAAGAATACGCCAGAATGGGATCGCCCCCGCGCATTTCCATCCGCTTCTCAAACCATACGAGCGCCGCAAAACAAAAAATACCGAAAACAATACATCCATAAACCTCAGGATCTCCCAGGCTTTTTAAGAGATTTGCCCCGTCAAGGTTTGTCATGCCGTACATGACAGCCAAAATTGACAAGGACAGAAGAAAAATTCCGGCCGTGTCGAGACGTTTGGCCTCCGGCGCTTTGGTTTCTACAATGAAAAATGCACCCAAAACAATCAGCAGCACTGCAATCGGCAGGTTAATCAAAAACAGCCAATGCCATGACCCGGTCCAATCAAGCAGAAAGCTTCCGATATTGGGTCCGAGCACAGCAGCCATCCCGTTCATCGCCCCTAGTAAACCAAGGGCCTTCCCTTGCTTTTCCTTTGGAAGTGTAGCAAGAACGTGAGAACTTCCGATGATGAAAATCCCGCCGCCTCCAAGCGCCTGAATCAGCCGTGAGATAAGAAATAGCGGAAAGCTTTGGCTTAAAGCGACAAGCAAAGAACCAAGCCCGAAAAGGCCAACTTCAATAAGAAACAGCTTTTTTCTGCCGTAGCGGTCGGAAAGCTTTCCGACGATCGGCACACTGACGCTGAGACCGAGCGTATAAAGCGTAATGCCCCATGAACCCCAAGACGGAGAAACGGCAAATGATTCGTTTATCGTGGTCAGCGCAGCGGAGATGATCCCGTTATCCAGCGCAGCCATAAACACACCGATGGTAAACAGGCTGATCGCCCACTTTTGGCTTTTTTGATCTGCCAATGCCTTATGCATATTCATCAGCTCCTTTTACTTCACTCGGAATATATTATTCATTTAAAATGAACCAAATGTCAAATGAAAAAAGTCTGCCTCCGCAGTTTGCGTGAAACAGACTTCGCTGACATTATTCTTTTTTAGCCTGCTCCAGCGCTCCGGAAAGAATAGAAAGCCCTTTGGAAACAGCTTGCTTTTCATCGGGAGACAGCATTTCCAAGGAACGCTTCAATTTCATATGGCCCTTTTGATAAAGCCCGCGAAAAATATTTTTCGCATCCTCCGTTAAATGAACAACCACTGAACGGCGGTCCTCTTCAGAGTGTGAGCGTTTAACAAAGCCGGATTTCTCAAGGCGGTCAAGCAGCCCGGTTGTATTTGACAGGGAAGCCCCCATTTTCTCTGCAATGTCACTGACCTTCAGCGTTCCGTGATTGTTTAAAAGCATGAGCACTTTCATTTGCGGCATGCTCATATCCAGCTTCATCCACTCAGATACATCACCGAGCCCGGCAGATGTTAAGACTTTCATATAAAGCACCCAAATTTCACGTTCCTCAGATGAAAGAATATTTTCGTTTAATACTGTTGTATCATGTAAGTTATATTCCATTTGATCACTTCCTCGTCATTCGCTCCTCTTACCATATTACTCGATTTTAACCGCTGAAAGAAAGTCAGCATAAACCGCAGATGAGACTTTGTCCGAAAAATAGCGGTAGTGTATAATGAGTTGGAGATTATTGGGGAAAGAAATATCGAACTGTATATGATTGGAGAGACCATTGCTGATTAAAAAGAATGCTTTATCAATTTTAAAAATCGTTTTTCCTGTTGCTGTTTTACTATTTGTGTTTTATCAGTCGAAAAAAGAATTGACAAACCTGTCATTCAAACGAACGCTTATGGTAATCAACGGGCTGGAGCGGACCGACTTATTCATTCTTGTGCTCATCGGCCTGCTTGCTGTTGCGGCCATGTCACTATATGATTACGTTCTTAAATATTCGCTGCGCCTTTCGATCACAAATGGAAAGGTGTTCAGAGTATCCTGGATTGCCAATTCATTTAATAATGTCCTTGGCTTCGGAGGGTTAGCCGGAGTCGGGTTAAGAATGATGTTTTATAAGGAGCATACAAAAGACCATAAAGCGCTGGTGAAAGGAATTGCCTGGCTTACATCCTCTATGCTGCTCGGCCTTTCAGTTTTCAGCATTTTCGTTGTCGCAAGATTGCTGCCCGTGGATGAAGTCATCAATGAAAAACCATGGCTGTGGGCGGTTGTTATCGGCTTCGCGCTGATTGTGCCGATCTCTTTGGCGGCGGCTAAACGAAAAGGCCGCAAAGCAGGGGATGAAGAGGGCGCAGACAAAGTGAAAAATCCGATTTTCGCTTATATGGGCGCTTCCGTTGCAGAATGGCTTATGGCTGGAATCGTAATCTATCTGTCTCTGTTCGCCATGGGAATTCATGCTGACATCAGGTATGTGTTCGGGGTATTTGTGATTGCGGCAATCGGAGGCATGATCAGTCTTGTTCCGGGCGGCTTCGGCTCGTTTGACCTTTTGTTTTTGCTCGGAATGGAGCAGCTTGGCTACCATCAGGAAGCCATTGTGACGTCGATTGTGCTGTACCGGCTCGTCTATTCATTTATCCCGTTCGTTTTGGGACTGTTCTTTGCTGCCGGCGATCTGACCGAAAGTACGATGAAACGGCTTGAAACGAACCCGCGAATTGCACCGGCTATCGAAACGACAAACGTGCTGCTTGTCGTACAGCGGGCCATGTTAGTGAGGATTTTACAGGGATCGCTTTCACTCATTGTGTTCGTAGCCGGTCTCATTGTCCTTGCGTCGGTGTCACTGCCGATTGATCGGCTGACAGTCATTCCGCACATTCCCCGTCCGGTCCTTTTGCTGTTCAACGGGCTGTCCTTAAGCTCAGCGCTCATTTTGCTGATATTGCCGATCGAGCTTTATAAACGGACAAAACGGTCCTATACAATGGCGATTACAGCACTTGTCGGCGGATTTGTTTTCAGCTTTTTAAAAGGGCTCAATATCAGTGCAATATTCATATTGCCGATTATCATCGTCTTGCTTGTGCTGCTGAAAAAACAATTTGTCAGAGAACAGGCTTCCTATACGCTCGGGCAAATGATTTTCGCTGCGGCCTTGTTTACTGTGGCGCTGTTTAACTATAACATTATCGCAAGCTTCATCTGGGATCGGATGAAAAAAGTGCTGCGCCACGAATATTTCGTCCACAGCACTTCCCATATTACACATGCGACCATCATGGCAGTCATCGCCGTTCCGCTGTTCTTCTTTATTTTTACAGTGGTGTATCATAAGAAAACCAAACCAATTGGGGAAAAAGCTAATCCAGAACGTCTTGCTGAGTTTTTGAATGAAAAAGGCGGCAACGCGCTCAGCCATCTCGGCTTTCTGGGAGATAAGCGCTTTTATTTCTCTAGCGACGGCAATGCATTGCTTCTGTTTGGGAAAATCGCAAGACGGCTGGTCGTGCTCGGCGATCCGTCCGGCCAAAAGGAGTCGTTCCCGCTTGTGCTCGAAGAATTTCTTAACGAAGCACATCAAAAGGGGTTCAGTGTTCTGTTCTATCAAATCGAACGAGAGGACATGGCGCTGTACCACGATTTTGGCTATAACTTTTTTAAACTTGGCGAGGAAGCCTATGTGGACTTAAACACGTTTACCATATCAGGGAAGAAAAAAGCCGGCCTGCGGGCGATCAATAACCGGTTTGAACGGGAGGAATATACTTTCCATGTAGATCATCCTCCATTTTCAGAAGCGTTTTTAGAAGAGCTCAAACAAATCTCCGATGAATGGCTCGGCTCGAAAAAGGAGAAGGGCTTTTCGCTCGGGTTCTTTGATCCGTCATATTTACAGAGAGCACCGATCGCCTATATGAAAAATGCCGAAGGGGACATTGTCGCTTTCGCCAATATCATGCCAATGTATCAGGAAGGCGAAATCTCGGTCGATCTGATGCGCTATCGCAGCGACGCCCCGAACGGTATTATGGATGCATTGTTCATCCGCATGTTTTTATGGGCGAAGGAGGAGGGGTGCACGTCATTTAACATGGGTATGGCGCCCTTGTCCAATGTCGGCACAGCCTTTACATCCTTCTGGTCAGAACGCTTCGCGGCTGTCATTTTTAATAATGTTCGGTACATGTACAGTTTCAGCGGGCTCCGGGCATTTAAAGAAAAATACAAACCCGAATGGCGCGGAAAATACTTGGCGTATCGGAAAAACAGATCTCTTTCTGTCACGATGTTCCTCGTCACGCGTCTGATCGGCAAAAGCAAAAAAGACTCCGTCTAAACAGACGGAGTTCTTTTTTTTATTTAGACTTTAAGAAATACGTTTCAATATCGTCAAGCAGATAGTTTGCGGCTTTGATTCCGCCTGCGGTTGTCCACACGACGTCATCGACCTCATGGGCGTTCCCTGATTTTACAGCCTTGAGGTTTTTCCATAGTGAACTGCTCGTCCACTGATTGGCCCATTTCTCATTATCTTTTGCATTATCGGCTTTATAAGTGAAATAAAAAAGCACATCGCCATCCATATCGGGAATGGATTCTTTGCTGTCTGTTGAGAACGTGAATTGGTCCTTTTGTTTCTTGAATAGCTCCACTTGCTTTTCAGGACGTTTAAAACCCAGCTGGTCTAAAATAATGCCAGAGAATGAATCCTTATAATAAATTCTTGACTCGCCGGACAAAAAGCGTACAACAGACACGGTATTGTTTGTCTGATCGCCAAGCTTATCTTTCATATCGGCAACGCGCTTATCAAAATCGGCAATGACTTCTTTGCCTTTGTCCGCCTTATTTACCGCGTCGGCATAAAGAGTCAGGTTATCCTTCCAGTTCCCGGCTAAAGATTCAGCAAAAACCGTGGGCGCAATCGCATTTAACTGATCATAAATCTTTTCTTGGCGCACTTTATTTCCAATAATCAAATCAGGCTTTAATTCCGCGATGGCTTCCACATTCGGTTCAGTTTCTAGCCCGACGTTTTTAACACCTTCCATATCGTCTTTCAGGTAGTCATACCACGGGTCGCCCTTCCATGACTTCACGGCCCCGACGGGTTTAATGCCAAGCGCTAAAAGCGCCTCTGTTCCTTCATTTGTTAAGACGACAATCCGTTTTGGATGGGCTGGAATGTTGTCTGATGTCCCCATTGCATGTTTAACCGTTCTTGTTTTGCTGCTTGACCCCTCGCTGTTACTTGAACTTTCTGAACTATTACAGGCAGAAAGCACCATAACGGCCATAAGTAATACAAATAGCATGCTGATGTGCTTTTTCATCTTTTTCCTCCCAATATTGAAATTCATTATCATTTAGATCATAATAAGCAGTGGTGAGAGTGTCAATCATTAATTGAGGATGATTCTCAAAAACAATCAATTTACTGCAGTCATGATGAAGAATGGTACATAGTAAATCACTAGGAGAATTGGATGATGATCTTCAAAAAGGCTTATTCGAAATGGATTTTGTTATTATGTCTGCTTTTCGTTTTGCTGGCGGCTGTCTGCGCAAGTGTCATATACGGCTATACCGGTACGTCATGGGGACAGGTCTATCAAGCGTTTACATCTTTTAACGGATCAAATGAGCAAGTCATCATTAAAGACGTCAGGCTCCCGCGCGCCTTGGTTGCCGCGGTCGTCGGCGCTTCCCTTGCGGCTGCCGGCGCTCTGATGCAGGCGCTGACAAAAAACCCGCTAGCATCACCAGGGATTTTCGGAATCAACGCAGGGGCCGGCTTTTTTATTGTTGCCGGATCATTTTTTCTGCATATTCAATCACCTCAAGCGCTTGTATGGAGCTCGTTTCTCGGTGCTTCCTTTACCGCCGCGATTGTCTATGCCGCAGGTTCGCTAGGAAGAGAAGGGCTCACGCCGATCAAATTAACGCTGGCTGGAGCAGCCATGGCGGCAATGTTTTCTTCGCTGACACAAGGCATGCTTTCCGTCAATGAACTCGAGCTGGCTCAGGTGCTATTTTGGCTGACGGGCTCTGTGCAGGGCAGGAGTCTCGATTTGCTGATGACGATGCTTCCATATGCCGCGGCGGCGCTTTTGATCAGCTGTTTCCTCGGCCGAAAAATTAATCTTCTTGTCATGGGAGAAGATGTTGCCAAAGGACTTGGTCAAAAAACGGGACTGCTGAAATTCGCTATGGCACTATGCATTGTCCTGCTTGCCGGTTCGGCTGTCGCCATTGCCGGACCGATTTCCTTTATCGGCATCATCATCCCGCACTTTGCCCGCTTTATCATCGGCAATGATTATCGCTGGGTTCTGCCGTTTTCCGCTGTGTTGGGTGCGATTTTACTTGTTGCCGCGGACATCGGGGCACGATATATCATTATGCCTCAGGAAGTTCCTGTCGGGGTTATGACGGCGATTATCGGCATGCCTGTGTTTGTTTACATCGCAAGAAGGGGGGCGAATCTATGAAACTTCGTTTTGGCATTACAGCGGCTGAAAAGAAAGCATGGATTGTCTTTTTTGTTTTACTCGGTTTAACAGCGGCTGTGTTCATCATAAGCGCCGGTCTCGGACAGCGGTTCATTCCTCCTTGGGATGTGGTCAAAACATTTTTCGGTGCAGGTTCAAAGCTCGATGAAATGATGGTGATGTCGTTCCGCATGCCAAGAATATTGACAGCTGTATGCGCCGGCGTTTGCTTGGCTGCGGCAGGCGCAATTTTGCAGGGGCTGGTCAGAAACCCTCTCGCATCCCCGGATATTATCGGAATCACGGGCGGAGCGGCTGTGGCTGTGGTGCTTGTCATGATGTTCTTCTCAGACCGAAGCGATTCACTGACGATCAGTCTGTCATGGCTTCCGGCTGCCGCATTTATCGGGGCATCAGTTGTTGGACTTATCGTTTATTTACTCGCATACAAAAATGGCGCCTCCACGTTTCGGCTGGTGCTGATCGGAATCGGATTTTCAATGTCTGCACAAGCGATGACCACATTGCTCATGATCAAAGGACCGATCTACAGGGCGTCCCAAGCCAATGTATACATAACAGGTTCGGTCTACGGATCTAACTGGCAGCATGTAAAAATAGCCGTGTTGCTGTCTGTCATTCTCTTATTCATTTGTTTTATCTGTCTTAAAAATATGAATATACAGATGCTCGGTGAAGATATTGCGGCAGGCGCGGGAAGCTCCGTGCAAAGAAACCGGTTCTTCCTGCTTCTGCTGAGTACGGCTCTTACGGGCTGTGCGGTTTCTGTTGCCGGAACGATTGGTTTTGTCGGTCTGATGGCGCCGCACATCGCAAGGCGTCTCGTCGGCTCGTCTTACGGTGCGCTGCTCCCGGCATCTGCACTGATCGGGGCTCTGCTCGTATTAGGAGCAGACATCATCGGCAGAACCTTATTTGCCCCGGTCGAAGTGCCGGCAGGCGTTTTTACAGCGGCGATCGGCGCCCCCTACTTTATTTATTTGCTCTATAAAACAAGAAATTCCTGAATGTAAGGACCCATTTTCTCTGCAAAGAAAATGGGTTTTTTAATAATGACTGAAAATTCCCATTAATATTTTGTTATACTGACAGAGACATTGATGCAGAAAGGATGGCAGGCGAATGAAAGCAGAGGTATTAAAATATGAAGCATTTACGGAAAATCCCGGCAAAGGAAACCCCGCGGGTGTGGTATTGCACGGGGACCATTACACAGAAGAAGAAATGCAGAGAATAGCTGAAATCGCAGGATATTCAGAAACCTCCTTTATTCGGAACAGCGTGGCGGCTGATCTTGAACTCCGTTACTTCACTCCTGGACACGAAATGAATTTATGCGGACATGCGACGGTCGCTTCCCTATACGCATTGTGTGAAAAAGGAAGGCTGGAGATTGGTAAAACGTACAGCATCCAGACAAAAGCCGGTATCCTGCCAGCAAACATTTCTGAAAAAGAGGGTCGCATCCATATCACACTTGAACAGGCTGCTCCGACATTCAAACCATTTACGGGCGACCGGGAAAAGCTCGCGGACGCATTGGGGATTACGGCGGAGGACTTTCATGAGAACCTTCCAATTGTTTTTGGCAGTACAGGCATATGGACTGCAATCGTTCCGCTCAAATCATTAGAAGCCTCTAAAAAAATGGTGCCGAATAACAAACAATTTCCGGATGTTCTAGTTGATCTGCCAAAAGCCTCAGTGCATCCGTTTACCTTTGAAACGATTCACTCTGACAGCGACCTGCACGGGCGCCACTTTTCGTCGCCGTATTCAGGAACAATAGAAGATCCCGTGACTGGCACAGCATCCGGTGTAATGGGAGCTTACATGCAGCAATACGGCCGGTCCGGGCAGCGCACATTCATCATTGAACAAGGACAGGAGATGGGGAAAGACGGAAGAGTGGAAATTGAAATAAATGGAGATAACGATCACATCAAAGTGAACATGACAGGGACTGCCGTTTACTCAGAAACTCGGATTCTTAAAATCTAATATGGCTGACGGTTTACAAAAAGCTGCACTTTCCGTTATGATTATGATTGATAATCATTTTCAATTGGATAGAAAGGGTGAAGCGGTATGCCTCAAGCCGAAAAGATAAATCAAGATTCAGCACTGCGGGATATCATACGCAGCAGAAGATCAATCCGTAAATTTAAACAAGATCCCGTCCCTCCGGCTGTCATCCTTGACATGCTAGAAACGGCAAAATATGCGCCAAATCACAGAGTGACGGAGCCTTGGAGATTTATTTACGTTTCCAGTGAAACAGGAAAAGCAAGCTTGATTAAAACCTTTGCTTCATTTTCTAAAAAATCAAAGCCGGATATGACGGAAGAAAAACTCCAAAACTTCAAAAAGACACTCAGCCGTGTGCCGGGATTTCTGCTCGTTGTATTTCAGGAAGATGAGAACGAAAGAGCAAGAGATGATGATTTTGCGGCAACCAGCTCATTGATTCAAAACCTCCAGCTTCTTGCCTGGGAAAAAGGAATCGGCATGGTTTGGAAAAGCGGAAAGATCCTCTATGACAAAGATGTGCATCAAGCCTTCGGTTTACAGGATAACGAGCGCTTCGCCGCGATCATACAAACAGGCTATCCTGATGAAATGCCGGAAGTGAAAAAACGCACACCGATAAAGGAACGGTTCACCGAGCTGTAAAAAACCCCCTGTCTCAAGCAGAGACAAGGGGTTTTTCATTAACGTTTGCTTTTCGCTCTGCTGTCGGCCGCTTTCGCGCGCTCCTGCGCTTCGCGGTCATCCGCATCAGCAAGTTCACTTGAATATTCCTCGTAAACGCCGTCAGTTTCTCGTTTTAACGCATCGGGAACCTGAGGAAGTTTTTGTTTGTTTTTATCACGGTTTTTGTGAATATGATTTCTGCCCATATCAAATTCCCCCTAAAAAGTGATATCAAACAAACATAGTATCTGCTTTCCGGCGTTATGTATCCCTACTTCCGCTTAGCAGCTTTTTCCGCCTTTTTAAATTCACTCGAATAAAGAACTTCCTGCATTTTCTTCAGGTTGGCTCCTTGCTGGTGCTTCTCCCTCTTCTTTTCCATAAAAGGACCTCCTTCAACCATGTTATTCTTAAGGTTGACGCTTCCTTCCGTTTTTATACAGCCTTTCGGTCCGTCAGCAGCTGCGACAGGGCGAATTCAAGATCTGAATATGTAAAACGGAATCCGGACGTAATTGCTTTTTTAGGCAGAGCGCGCTGTCCTTTCACAATAAGCAGGCTCATTTCTCCCAATGCTTTTGATAAAAAGAATGCTGGAACGGGGAGCCAGTGGGGACGGTGTTTCACCCGTGCAATCGTTTTTCCGAACTGCTTCATTTCAACCGGATTAGGCGCTGTCACATTAACAGGACCTGAGATGCTGTCGTTTTCGATTGCATATACAATCAGCTGGGCGGCGTCATCCACGTGAATCCAGGACAGCCACTGATTGCCCGTCCCGATCGTTCCTCCGGCCAGCAGTTTATATGGCAGAACCATCAGCGGGAGAGCGCCTTTTTCTCCGAGCATCACGCCAAATCTCGCGTAAACCGTTCGAATGCCCATCGCCTCTATATTTTGCCCTTCCCGTTCCCACATATGTGCAGTGTGGCTGAGAAAATCCTCGTCCGACGTGGGGGAGTCTTCTGTAAAGGTTTTTTCAAGGCTAGTGCCGTAAATGCCCACTGCACTGGCTTGAATAAGCGCCTTCGGTTTTTCCGCCTGTTTATGAATAAGCCGCCGTACTTCCCGGGTTGCATCGATCCGGCTGGAGAGAATTTGCTGCTTCGTTTTTTCGTTCCAGCGGCCAAAAATTGATTTTCCCGCAAGATTTACCCAAACATCAATATGAGGAAGTTCTTGTTCAGGCGCAGCTTCTTCAGTCAGCCATTGGACATAAGAGATATTTTTTTGTTCAGTTTTTGGCGCGTTTCTTGATAAAATATAAACATGATGTCCTTGGCGGGTGAGGACGCCAGTCAGATGCGTACCGAGAAAACCCGTTCCGCCCGTCATTGCAATATTCATAAACATCTCTCCTCATCGTTCTGATACCTATACTTTACCTCATTTTGATCATAGAAAACGCGTTTGAGACCGGAGAAGGGAGATTAAAATGCCATTTATTACAAAGATTTCAGCGCAAAAGAAGAATACGGAACGCTTTAATATTTTTCTGGATGAAAAATATGCTTTCAGTGTTGACGCAGATGTGCTCGTGAAATTTGAGCTTACAAAGGGAAAAGAGCTTGATGACCTCGAGATCATTGAGATTCAATACGGAGATGAAGTGAAAAAAGGCTTCAACCGTGCGATTGATTTTTTATCCTATCGAATGCGGTCAACGAAAGAGGTAGAAGACCATTTAAAGAAAAAAGAAACCGCGGCGCCCGTCATTACGGAAGTGATTCATAAGCTGAACGATTACAACTATTTAAATGACCAAGAGTTTGCGGCGGCCTACGTGAGCACTCACAAAAAAACAAACGGAAAAGGGCCTGACGTTTTGTTCAGAGAGCTGAAAGCGAAGGGGATCGATGACGACACCATCAAAGATACACTGAGTTCTTTCTCCTTTGAAGAACAGACGGAAAAAGCAGTTAAGCATATCGAAAAGCTTCTGAAGAAAGACAAGAAACTCTCTTCAAAAGAAATCAAACAGCGAGCACAGATGCAGCTGCAGCGCAAAGGCTTCTCATTTGATGTCATCTCTGCGGCGCTGGAGCAGATTGAATACGAAAATGACGAAGATACTGAAAAAGAAGCGCTGCGTCTTCATGCGGAAAAAGCGCTTAGAAAATACCGTTATGACGGCTCCTATGAAAGTGCCATGAAGGTCAAACAATTTTTATTCAGAAAAGGATTCTCACTCGATTTAATCGAGCAATTTCTGCAGGAAGAGGAGTAGCTGAAAAATGGAGAAACGATACAGTCAAATGACAACGCACGAACTCAATACAGAAATCGCAGGACTTTCTGAAAAAGCAAGGAAAGCGGAACAGCTTGGAATCATAAATGAACTGGCAGTGCTCGAACGGAAAATTGCCATGGCAAAGGCCTACTTGCTGAACCCGGAGGACTTCTCGCCGGGAGAAACGTATGTTGTGGACGGCTCTGAGGACGAGTTCCACATTACCTATTTAAATGGCGTTTTCGCTTGGGGATACAGAACATCAGCTCCCGATCAAGAAGAAGCGCTTCCAATCTCAGTATTACAGCAAAAGAAGCAGGGATAACCGAGAGGCTGAATATCAGCCTCTTTTTTATTTGAGCACACTCAAGGCGATTTTTAGAGAAAAAATGATTGAATTCACCCTGGATTTCTTTTAAGATGGAACTCGTTGTTTTTTCACATTAAAGGAGGCGATGACGTTGAGTATGAAAAATCCATCAGTAAAATTAATTATTTTTGTTCTAATGATCTGCACGTTTTCAATTGGATACACAGAATATGCGGTGATGGGTATTTTGACGTCGATTGCCGATGACTTTCATATACATGTTTCCTCTGCGGGACTCCTTGTCACCGCTTATGCGGCAAGCGTCTGTGTAACAGGCCCGCTCGTCACGATTGTTTCTGTCAAGCTCCCGAGAAAGCCGGTGCTTCTTGGATTGATGGGGATTTTCATCCTTTCCAACCTGATGAGCGCACTGGCACCGAATTTTGCGGTATTGGCGGTCTCAAGAATTTTATCTGCTTCCATTCACGGCGCTTTCTTTGCGATTGCGATGGTATTCGCTAGTGAAATGGTGCCGCCGGAAAAACGCGCCGCAGCCGCTGCGTCTATGAACGGCGGTTTAACAGTGGCTTTGATGCTGGGTGTTCCATTCGGTTCCTACTTGGGTGATGTCCTAAACTGGAGAGTCGTGTTTTCCATCATTACGGTGCTTGGAGTGATCGGATTTTTAGGCCTGATGGCTACTGTGCCGAACAGAAAACCAAAAGTCATCCCGATGCTCATGAATGAGTGGGGAGTATTTAAACATAAACAGGTGCTGTACTCCTTTGCGATTACAATTTTAGGCTATTCAGGCGTATTTATCGCGTATACGTTTATCGAGCCGATTTTAAGAAATTCAGCGGGTTTCAGCACAGTCGGCATTACAGGCGCCCTCTTCGCCTATGGTTTGGGAGGGGTTGCGGGAAACTTCTTTGCGGGAAAAGTGCCGCTTCCTCTGCTGACCCGGACCATGATTGGCGTCATGATCGGTTTGATCGGCGTACTTGCGGTATTTCCGTACATCGCCGTTTATCCGGCCGCAGCCATTGTCGCGACTTTCTTATTTGGAGCTTGCGCATTCGGCACACCGCCTCTTTTGCAAACAAAGGTGCTTTCTTCATCTGAGAACGGCACAACAATCGCCGCAGCTGTGAGCGTGTCTGCATTTAACCTGGCTAATGCGCTCGGCGCTTGGATCGGCGGCATCATTTTAAGCGGAACCGGCTCTTATTCCTGGCTGTTTGCGGGAGGAGCGCTGATGACCGCTTGCGGACTGGTGCTCTCAACATTCGCGCATCTGTCTGAAAAGAAAAGCGTCTATGAGTATCAAGTCAATAAAGGGTAAAAAACAGCTGCACATGTGCAGCTGTTCTTCTTTTATCGTTTGCCGGAGGCTCTCATTTTTTCCTGAGGATGCTGGTTGATTGACCCGTCAGGACGTTTTGAAGCATAGTCGTCCTTCGCTCTCGGTTCACCTTGAAACTTGTTTTCGTTTTCGTAAGGAAATCCTTTTTCTTTATTGCGGACCATGTCATATCCCCCTAGGTTCGAGATCAAAAAGTTGCGTCTTGCCGGATGAAGACGTAAGGTTAGTATATGGAGAACATGAAGTTTTAAAGCGTAATTTTTTTCCTGAAGGAAAGGAGACCACCAAATGAATACGTATATTGAGAAACTGACAAATCTGCTTCTGGAAAAAAACGATATGATCAGCTACATTCAGGCGAAAACATGGGTGGAATTGTTATGGAGCGACTTTGAAGCAACCTATGCAAAAGCCGGACACGCCTACCAAGGCGAAAAAATGACCGAAAAAATCGTCACACAGTGGATTGAGAACTATGGCGGCCAGCTCCACCTTTTCCAAAGCGGCCGTGAAGACGTGAATGATTACTTAAACCAAAGCAGAGGGCTTTTACATTAAAACAGCCTGCCGGCAAAGTACGGCAGGCTGTTTTTTTACACATTTGTATTTAGTACATCACTCATCACCATTCTAAGCATAAAACCAAGAAAAGCAGTATATGCAATCAGCTGCAGATAGGAAAGAGGAAGCATGGATTGATGAATAAGAACAACACCTATAAGCAAAATAACAATCATCACCCAATGTGATATATAGCCCGCGAAATGAGCATTTGAGCGGGTGCGTTGGTCATTCTGAAAGTGTACGTTTCCCCAGAGTTTATTTCTATGAATATGTGCGGCAGAATAAAGAACTCGTGCAGTTCCGATGACTGCTAACAGAAGTGTTAAAGTTGAAGGTGAATGCCAATAAAGGACATACAATAAAATGGGAAGCAAAGTTTGCAAAAATAATCCGGTACGATACGTCATGTTCATATTATTTGTCTCCTTCTATCCAGAATAATTGATCTAATGAGCACTCTAATACTGAAGATAATTTAATTGCAGTGCCTATCGAGGGTTCATATCTTTGTTTTTCAATTGCAATGACCGTCTGTCTTGTCACTTGAATGTTTTCTGCCAGCTGATCCTGTGTCCACCCTTTAGCTTTTCTGTATTCTTTTACACAATTACGAACCCCGTGCTTCATCTTATTTGATCCTCTCTCATTATGTAACGTATACCTTACATAATGTATCATACATAGATTAGAATGTAATGTACACCTTACAAACCTTAACATTTCCTTAACTGTTAGAAAAAATAAACAAAAAGTGTTTTATCCTCCAGGCAATCAGGGAATATCTCTTATATCTTGTCAAAATGCGAGGAGGAGCTATGTATGAAAAAGAAACAAGTATTGCTCGCTTTAACTGCCGCCGCAGGACTGAATTTCACAGCATTTAGCACTGCTCCCGCAGCAAAAGCTGCAACCCTTCAGACCATAAATGTCACCATGCCATCATCAGATTCGTATATGATTAAAGCAGGAAAACTGAATGTCCGGGCTGAGCCAAAACAAAAAAGCGCGATTCTCGGCACAGTATCATCTGAACAGAAAGTCACTGTAAAGGGATTTGCTAATGCTGATTGGGCTCAAATCGAATTCAAAGGAAAAAAAGCATATATTTCAACACACTTCTTAATGAAAACCGCAAGTCAAGCAAAAACAGCAAAGCAGACTGCCTTCTATTCTCCAACACCGGAAAATGGAAAAGCCAAGCAGCTTTCCTCGGGGACAGAAGTCACTTTGCTCGGCTGGGGATTCAGTGAAAACGGAGGATTTGATTTCAGCTGGGCATTCGTTGATTACGGCGGGATAAAAGGCTATATTCCGACAAAGGATTTACAAATACGCTAAATAGACAGGCTCCTGCTTGTCTTTTTGTCTGGATATTGAAACATTTCTTCTTTCTGAACGTAACAATGAGAGAGGAGATGATCGTATGGCATGTTTAATCGGCGGAGGGCTCATGATAATTGCAGGTCTTTTCATCAAATTGTTCCCTCCAAAATCCATTAACAGTGTATATGGATTCAGAACGAGACGCTCAATGTCAGATCAAAAGTTATGGAAGGAAGCCAACCGTTACAGTGCGGCGCTCATGATTCTGTCAGGTTTGATTGTCTTGGGGGCCGGGGTGCTCCTGAGATCAAGCTTTATCATCCTTCAGCTGATCTTGCTTGTTGCTGCTTGTATCATCACTTTTATGCTGACGGAGAAAAGGCTGAAACATATGACGCAAAGTCAAGGAGGAGATTTAAGTGGAAGGAGTTAACAGCCAGTTTGTCAAAACAAATGGAATCATACTCCACGTTGCTTCCGCAGGACCGGAGGACGGCCCGCTTATCGTCCTGCTCCATGGATTCCCTGAGTTTTGGTATGGCTGGAAAAACCAAATCAAACCGCTTGCGGACGCGGGGTACCGGGTGATCGCTCCTGATCAGCGAGGTTACAATCTCAGTGACAAACCGGAAGGAATTGAGGCATATCGGATTGATACATTAAGAGATGATATCATTGGGCTTATTTCGCAATTCACTGATCAAAAAGCAATCGTGATCGGTCATGACTGGGGAGGAGCAGTAGCCTGGCACTTGGCATCAACACGTCCGGAATATCTTGAAAAGCTTATCGCCATTAACATACCGCATCCGCACGTCATGAAAACCGTAACGCCAGTCTACCCTCCGCAATGGCTGAAAAGCTCATACATTGCCTTCTTCCAGCTGCCGGACAAACCGGAGGCCGCGTTAAAAGAAAATGATTATGAGAAATTAGATAAAGCCATCGGGCTATCTGATCGGCCGGAGCTTTTTTCTTCTGAGGATATCAATAAGTACAAAGAAGCGTGGAAGCAGCCTGGCGCCCTGACATCAATGCTGAACTGGTACAGGGCCCTCAGAAAAGGAAGCCTTGCAGAAAATTCCCGCGAATGCCATACAGCCCCTTATCGGATGATCTGGGGAATGGAAGACCGCTTTTTAAGCAGAAAGCTTGCAAAAGAAACAGCAAGACGCTGTCCAAATGGCCATTTAATATTTGTGGATGAAGCGTCCCATTGGATCAGCCACGAAAAGCCGGCCATCGTGAATCAGCTTATTTTAGAATATCTTGAAAACCAATAAGTCAGATTTTCTTTGCACCGTCTGTCGAAATGGCAGACTTTTTCTATGCTTTTTTTTCATACTCTATTTTAATCCTGACAAAATAACATTACATATACTCAAATGTCATACCAAAAATGTAACAAAAAACAGGTTTAAACGACTTTAAAAAAAGGAATAGCCTTACTGAAGATTTGTGTACAATTCCCCTAAGGCAATACTTAAAAAGAATAATAAAAAGAAGGTGCCTTAATGAAGCAAGGATTAATCTCGATTATTATCCCGTCTTACAATGAAGGTTATAATGTCAAACTCATTCATGAATCTTTAAAAAAGGAATTCAAAAACATTCATTATGATTATGAAATATTCTTCATTAACGACGGAAGTATTGATGACACGCTTCAGCAGATCAAAGACCTGGCATCCAAATGCAGCCGAGTGAAATACATATCATTTTCGCGGAATTTTGGAAAAGAAGCCGCGATCTTGGCCGGATTTGAACATGTTCAAGGTGAGGCCGTTGTCGTGATGGACGCCGATTTGCAGCATCCGACCTATTTGCTGAAGGACTTTATTAAAGGCTACGAGGAAGGCTATGATCAAGTCATTGCCCAAAGGAACAGAAAAGGGGATAACCCCGTGCGTTCGCTTCTTTCGTCCCTTTACTACAAGTTCATTAATAAAGCGGTGGAAGTTGATTTGCGTGACGGTGTCGGAGACTTTCGGCTGTTAAGCCGCCAAGCTGTGGATGCACTTTTGAAATTGAGCGAAGGCAACCGCTTTTCAAAAGGCCTGTTTTGCTGGATCGGCTTCGAACAGAAAATTGTTTTTTACGAAAATGTCGAAAGAAAAAACGGCACATCCAAATGGTCATTCAGCAGCCTTTTTAATTACGGAATGGACGGCGTTGTCTCCTTTAACCATAAACCGCTGAGAATATGCTTTTACACCGGCATTTTTGTATTGCTGCTATCTCTTATTTATATCATAGCCACGTTCGTCAAAATTCTTACAAACGGTATTTCTGTACCCGGATATTTCACAATTATATCTGCGGTCTTATTCCTTGGCGGGGTTCAGCTGTTAAGCCTTGGCATTATAGGAGAATACATCGGCAGAATCTATTATGAAACAAAAAAACGTCCGCATTATTTGATCAAAGAAGCAAATATCCCGAGCAAAGATCTGCCTGAAACGAACGAATTGAAAAACATGCGGCGCCTGACCAAACTGCACTGAAATGAATCTATTGCCATTGGCAGTGCTTTTTTGCATGCTTACAGTTAACGGCAAGACTGGAGAATCCTTATGAAAAAAAGAAAACATGTCATGATGTATGCGGCCAGTCTGTTCATAGCCGTTCTTGCGCACGCTTTTTTTGTGAAAGAATGGGCGGAAGGCAGATATATGACAGGTCCAGGTGACGGACTGGCGCAAATGATCGTATTTAAGAAATTATTATATGAACAATACACGCAAGGAAACTTTTTCTATCATTATTCATTCGGACTCGGCGGCGGCACATTCAGTCAGCTTGGCTATTATTTTTCTGCTTCTTTCCTTTTTCTCGCGACAGCCGCCGCAGTATGGCTGCTGCAATCCGTTCATCTCATCGGTGAGGCGGACACGCTTTTTTGGGCACAGTCAGCCGCTTTTATCAGCATTTTTAAGCTGAGTCTGATTATTTTTACAGCAGCTTCTGTTTTCAGCTATTTGCTCAAACGCAGAGCAGCGGCGTTTACGGGTGCTGTACTATACGGAGTATCGATTATTTACTTTCGCCACGAAGCGTATTGGGAATTTTTCACCGATACAATGATTTGGCTCCCGCTTCTCGTGCTCGGAGCGGAAAAAATCATCAGGGAACGGCGTCCGGCATGGTTTATCATTGCTTGCTCACTGAGCTTAATCAACAATTTTTACTTTGCATACATAAATCTGATTTTCATTGGAATTTATATTTTGTTCAGATGGCTGATCAAGCTGGAAGATCATGAAGTGAAAAAATGGGTTCAATGCAGAATGTTTTTAGTCTCGGGACTCCTTTCTTTCGGTATCAGTGCGGCGGTATTTGTGCCGGTGGTTTACGGGTATTTAAATAACCTGCGCCCTCCGTATAATGAAAAAATAGAGTGGCTGAATTTCGATGATAATATTTTATTTTCAAGCAGGATTATCGTGGTGCCAGCCATCTTTTTGCTGTTTTTGTTTGTCATTTCTTTTTATAAACACCGGGTGTTTCGCCTTTTTGCCGGATTGAGCCTTCTGTTTATCCTCTTTCATTTCAGTCCGTACGCGGCAAGCGCCTTTAACGGCTTTTCCGCCCCGCAAAACCGGTTTGAATATATTTTGGCCTTTACAATCGCCGGAGCAGCCGCCGCAGGTTTATCGCAGCTGCAGGAGCTGAGGCGGAAAGAACTGCTTCCCGCCGCAGCGATTGTTCTGCTTCTTTATTGGTATCATGTCCAAAGGTATGAGCTTGATATATGGAAGCCAGCGAATGAAAGCATCCTACTGCTTTTGTTCCTGACAATCGCTGCTTTGTTTGCCGCAGTTTTTGTGAAAAAACGGGCAAAGCTGGCTGTATACGGTGTGGTGATTCTGTCTTCGCTGCTTGTCGCTAACACTTATCAGAAATATGCGCTCTCAGAAGGAGGCGGGCTGGACAGTGTCTCAAAATCCTATATGACAAGCGAAGAATACAAAGGAGACGAACAATCTCAGCTCATCAGACGTGTGCAAAAGGAAGACAACGACCCGCTCATGAGAATCGACTGGATGAATGGCGTCCGCAATAATACTCCGATTATTTACGGATTTAATGGATTCAGCGCCTACTCGAGCATTTTAAACAGCCATTTGCTCTCCTTCTATTGGAATGATCTTCGCATCGATATGGGAAGAGAAAGCGTCAGCCGCTACGCTTCATTGGGGGACAGAGCGAATTTGTACAGCCTGCTTTACGGCAGATATTATATGACGGAAAAAGTAAACGAAGCGAATGTTCCATACGGCTTTACAAAACATATGGAATCAGAGCACTACACCGTTTATGAAAATCAATACATGCTTCCTTTCGCCAAATCAGCAGATAAAGTTTACTCAGAAAGAGATTTGGAAAAATTGCCCGCTCTTGCGAAAGAGCAAGCGATGCTGAAAGGAATTGTATTAGCAGATCCAACTGAAAAAACAGAGCAGCCCCCTGATCTGGCGAATCTGATCTCCAAATCGGATATCACTGCAAAACAAGCTCAATATCAAAACGGACTCCTCACTGTAACTGGAGAAAACGGCGGAGAATTGATCATCACTCCGAAAAAGGCGTCAGCCGGTCCGGGCGATTACTATGTCAGTTTTTATTTAAAAAGCAAAGCAAAAGACAAAGGATTTACGCTAAAGGTAAATGATTATGTCACAACAAGAAAATCCAATCAATCGATCTATAAAACGGGTGTAAATGATTTGACCATCAGAGTGCCTCAATCAGATCATATCTCGATCAGGCTTCCGAAAGGAACGTACGAGCTTTCACACATAGCGCTTTATGAAGAAAATTATCAAACATTAAAAAACGCTGTGTCGCAAAACAAAACAGAGAGAACAGACAGCCTGGAATGGAATAAAAACAAGCTGACATTCACATATCACAATTCCAAACCCCAGTACATCATGCTCCCGATTCCGTATGAGAAAGGCTGGGAGCTGAAAATTAACGGAAAACAGCAGAAAATTGAAAAAGCCGATTACACTTTTATCGGTTTTAAGGCGCAAAAGGGAGACAATCAAATTGAACTCACCTACTATCCGCCATATTTTAAAATATCCGCACTGATGTCTTTCATCAGTCTGCTCTTAGCTGTTTTTTATACAAGACGCAAAAAAGCCCGGCTCTAAATAGAGCCGAGCTTTAATTTTTTCTGAAGCTTTTCTTCGCTGAATATCCAGCCGGTATAAGATGAGCGTATCTCAAGATCATGGCTGATATGAACGATTGCCACAAACGGATAGTGCCCTTTACTCCGATAACGCAGGTCAATAAACCGTACCTCGTAATGATCCTTATACGTATCCACTTCCCACCTGTAAACCGGGGAGAACGACAGAAACGCCGCAATGTTATCATCCTGCTTCGCCGCTTGCATAACGTCGGTTTCAGGAACCGGCACCCGATTAAACGTATCAAGTATCACCACATGCCCGTCCATGCTCCTTCCTACATAAAAAGCATGCGCAGTCGTAACCGCAATCCGCCATTGCCTGAATTTCATCGTCGGTGAAATGATAATGCTTTCGATCTCTTCGTGAATCATCTCACGGAGCTGCCGTTTGATTCGCAGCTGCATCATCAGGCGCAAGATATAATAGCCTGCCAGTATTACGTATAAGGTGAGAAATGTAATACCGGGGCTGCCGCCGACATACCAAACCGCGATGGCAGCCAGATGGCTGATAAATATAAACGGATCAAATGTGTTAATCAGCCCGAGTGCCACCCATTTTTTCGAAAACGGCCGGATGGCTTGTGTTCCGTACGCGTTGAAAATGTCAACAAATACATGCAGCACAACTGCCAGCAATGTCCACAGCCACAGATGCAGAAAATCAGCCTGCGGATAAAATAAATACAAAATCGCCGGAATGATGACAGACCAAAACAAAACGGCGGGAATAGAATGGGTAAAGCCTCTGTGATTTCTTATATAAACAGCATTGTTTTTAAGTTTTAACACAGTATCAATATCAGGAGCCTGTGAGCCCGCAAGCGTAGCGATCATGACTGCGTGAGCCATTGCCGGATCTGTTCCGACAACCGGATCCAGTGTCGCGATTCCGCCGAGGGCGATGCCCATGACAACATGTGTGCCCGTATCCATAGGTGACCTCCTTGCAGGTGTATCCTGCACATTCACTTTTGTAAGACATTACCTATTTTTATATACCCAATCTTTTAACCTGTTTAATCGTTCTCATATGTTTCCGCTTTTTCTTTACTTCTATTTAATGTAACATATTATCGTACTGTGCCCTTAGTGTACAACAAAAAACAGTCTAAAGAAAAGCGGGGCGCGAGAGACTGGGGAGAAACACATATGAACGTACTTGAAGATAAGATAAAACAAAAAGATATACAGCAATTTCAAAATGATTTAATTAACTGGTTCGAAAGAGAACAGCGCATTCTGCCGTGGAGAGAGGACCAGGATCCGTATAAGGTGTGGGTATCTGAAGTGATGCTCCAGCAAACGAGGGTAGAGACGGTCATTCCTTACTTTTTACGGTTTGTGGAGCAATTCCCGACAGTAGAAGCGCTCGCTGATGCCGATGAAGAAAAAGTGCTCAAAGCATGGGAAGGCCTCGGTTATTATTCGCGGGTCAGAAACCTGCAAAGCGCGGTTAAAGAAGTGAAGCAGCAATACGGGGGAGTTGTTCCGTCAGAAGAAAAAGAGTTCGGCGGTTTAAAAGGCGTAGGCCCTTACACAAAAGGAGCGGTGCTAAGCATCGCCTACAATAAACCGATTCCCGCGGTTGACGGAAATGTGATGCGTGTCATGTCGAGAATTCTGTCCATCTGGGATGATATTGCCAAGCCAAAAACAAGAACGATTTTTGAAGAAGCAGTCCGTGCGTTTATTTCAAAAGAAAAACCCTCTGAATTCAATCAGGGTTTAATGGAGCTGGGAGCCATCATCTGTACGCCGAAATCACCTTCTTGCCTGCTTTGTCCTGTCCAGCAGCATTGCTCAGCGTTTGCAGAAGGCACTGAACGAGAACTCCCGGTGAAAAGCAAAAAGAAGAAACCCGGGATCAAAACAATGGCTGCAATTGTGCTGACAGATGATGACGGACAAGTCTATATTCATAAACGCCCGTCTAAGGGACTGCTTGCCAATCTGTGGGAATTCCCGAATCTTGAAACACAAAAAGGAATCAAAACAGAGCGCGAGCAGCTCACTGCATTTTTAGAAAGTGATTTTGGCATAAAAGCTGAAATCAGTGACCTCCAAGGTGTAGTGGAGCATGTTTTCACCCACCTGGTATGGAATATTTCTGTGTTTTTCGGTAAAGTAAAACAAGTGTCGGATACTGCAGACCTGAAAATAGTAACGAAGGAAGAGCTCGAAGAATTCGCGTTTCCAGTGTCACATCAAAAAATTTGGAAGATGGCAGTGGAAGCAGCCGGAGTCATTTAATTCGGCTGCTCGGTAAGAGTCCTTAATCATAACTGACGCGCGTGCCGTGGCTGTAGTCTGCTTCATTGCGCTTCATTCCGCCGCGCGCTTCAATCTCTTGCGTTAATTCACGGTATTTTGATTGGCCTTCTTCGTTCAAGTAAGGCATAATTTGCTGAAAGGCATGATGAAAAAAGGCGAGTTCACTATTTTTCCAGTCCTTTTTGGAAATCATGGTCAATTCGCTCATATCTCGTCCGACATACATAACAGAAGACCCCCTTTAAAGTTCTTGCCATTATTGTTTGTGGAATGAAGAGAACTATACGCTACAAGGAGCTGAGGAAAAAATGGAACAAAATAAATGCGCACTCGTAACAGGAAGCAGCCGCGGCGTCGGAAAAGCAGCGGCGATCAGACTTGCGGAAAACGGCTATAATATTGTCATTAACTATGCACGCAGCAAAAAAGCCGCTCTGGAAACAGCGGAAGAAATCGAAAAACTTGGCGTGAAAGTGCTTACCGTAAAAGCAAACGTAGGCCAGCCCGCAAAAATTAAAGAAATGTTTCAGCAAATTGATGAAACCTTTGGAAGACTGGATGTTTTTGTTAATAATGCTGCATCAGGCGTACTGAGACCGGTTATGGAATTAGAGGAGACACATTGGGACTGGACGATGAACATCAATGCAAAAGCTTTGCTTTTCTGCGCTCAGGAAGCGGCAAAGCTGATGGAGAAAAACGGCGGCGGTCATATCGTCAGCATCAGCTCATTAGGTTCAATCCGCTACCTTGAAAACTATACGACAGTTGGTGTGTCAAAAGCTGCGTTAGAGGCTTTAACCCGTTATCTCGCAGTAGAGCTTTCACCAAAACAGATTATCGTAAATGCGGTATCAGGCGGAGCGATTGACACAGATGCGCTCAAACACTTCCCGAACAGAGAAGACCTTTTGGAGGATGCACGTCAAAATACCCCGGCGGGACGTATGGTAGAGATTAAAGATATGGTCGATACGGTTGAATTTTTAGTGTCCTCAAAAGCTGACATGATCCGCGGACAGACCATTATCGTTGACGGCGGGCGTTCTCTGCTCGTTTAAAAAAATTTTTTTAAAAAAAGGAATAGCCACTCGATCACCTGCACATTCTAATGACCGTGGAGGTGATAACAATGGCTAACTCAAATAACTTCAGCAAAACAAACGCTCAACAAGTCAGAAAACAAAACCAACAATCAGCTGCTGGTCAAGGTCAATTCGGCACTGAATTTGCTAGCGAAACAAACGCTCAGCAAGTCAGAAAACAAAACCAACAATCAGCTGCTGGCCAACAAGGTCAATTCGGCACTGAATTCGCAAGCGAAACGAACACACAGCAGGTAAGACAGCAAAACCAATCTGCTGAACAAAACAAACAACAAAACAGCTAATCACTGAAACAGAAAAAAGCACTTCATCTTCGGGTGGAAGTGCTTTTTTCTGTTTGAAAAACGACAAAACTTGTGAAAGCTCAACAGAATGAGTCAAAGGGTTTGCCAGATCAGAATCGAAATGAGTAATGGTAGAAACGTTTAGACTTTGACCAGGCTGAAGGAGGAACCGATGACGGAATTTGAAAAGCTGGTAATAGAACAGATGAAAACGATGGACAAGCTTCTCGATCTCCAATCAGAGCTCGACCGCTGCAAAGAAATCGAAGCAGAACTCCGGCACTTGGAAAGGGATGCAGGGCTGCGCGGTATTCAGGATGAAATTGCGGTAAAACGAAAACATCTTGCTGATATACAGGATACATTTCAAAAACAGACAGAGCAGGTGATTCGTTCATATCGCAGCTCAGAAAAGCCGTCTTCCTATGTGTAGAGCAGGAATGTGCCATTCCCAAGCCGGAATGGCTCTTTTATTTTCATTTTTCAATTTGTAACGTTATAATAGGTAAAAGACGTTGTCGGTAAGCAAATTTGGACATACTAACTGTAGGGCTTTATAGAAAGTAGGGGAGAAATATGGGTTATCCCAAGGAAGGAGAAACCATTCAAATTCACAGCTATAAGCATAATGGGCTGATTCATAGAATTTGGAATGAGACAACAATCTTAAAAAGTACAGAAATGTGTGTCATCGGAGCCAATGACCGGACGATGGTAACCGAATCAGACGGCCGGACATGGATAACCAGAGAGCCCGCAATCTGTTATTTTCACGCAAGACAATGGTTTAATGTCATCGGGATGTTGAGGGAAGACGGGGTTCATTATTATTGCAACATCAGTTCTCCGTTTGCCTATGATGGCGAAGCAATTAAATATATTGATTATGACTTAGATGTTAAGGTTTTTCCTGACATGACTTACAATATTCTCGATGAAGACGAATATGATGATCATCGGAAAGCCATGAATTATCCAAAAGAAATTGACAGTATTTTAAGAGACTACTTAAACACGCTGCTCCATTGGATTCATCAGCGGCAGGGCCCGTTTGCACCCGAGTTTGTCGATATGTGGTATGAACGGTATTTGCGCTATACAAAATAATGGTTGAGTAAAAACCTGTTGCGGGGTACAACAGGTTTTTCACATGGGCTCACACACATCATGATAAAGAGAGGGGGAATCAACGTGGGGGTTATGAAACGCTATATGCAATTCGTCAAACCTTATAAGAAGCAAATTTTCATTACAGTATTAATCGGGATCGTAAAATTCTCCATTCCGCTTGCTCTCCCATTGCTCCTGAAGTACGTAGTTGACGACATTATTCAAGGAGGCGGCACGGCCAGTGACAAAACAACGTCATTGTTCACCATTATGGCGATCATGTTCGCCTTATTTTTAATTTTGCGCCCGCCTGTTGAATATTATCGGCAATATTTTGCCCAGTGGACAGCCAGCAAGGTACTCTATGATATAAGAGCCAAGCTGTTTGATCATATACAGAAGCTGAGCCTTCGTTTCTATGCGAATACTAGAACAGGGGAAGTCATTTCCCGAGTCATCAATGACGTGGAACAAACAAAGGATTTTGTGATCACAGGTCTGATGAATATATGGCTCGATATGCTGACGATTTTGATCGTGATCTCTATCATGCTGTCACTGGACGTTAAATTAACGCTTATTTCCATCATTTTGTTTCCGTTATACGGTATATCAGTGAAGTATTTTTACGGCCGTTTAAGAAAGCTGACAAGAGAGCGGTCACAGGCGCTTGCTCAAGTACAGGGGCATTTGCATGAACGGATTCAAGGCATGCCGGTGATCAGAAGCTTTGCGATAGAAGACCATGAGCAGGCCAACTTTAACGAAAAAAACAGCCATTTCTTAGATAAAGCAATCCGTCATACGAATTGGAATGCCAAAACTTTTGCGGTTGTCAACACCATTACAGATCTGGCACCGCTCATCGTGATTGCATTTGCCGGCTATTTTGTCATCAACGGACCGCTGACAGTCGGAACGATGGTTGCGTTTGTCGGGTATATCGACAGAATGTATAACCCTGTCAGAAGGCTGATTAATTCTTCTACAACCTTGACGCAGTCAATCGCTTCAATGGACAGGGTATTTGAATTTATTGACGAGCCGTATGAACTGACTGACAAACCAAATGCCATCAAAGCTGACCATATCCGCGGAGAAGTCGAATTTCGTAATGTGTCGTTTCAATATGAAGAGGGAAAAGAAAACATCCTTCACGATGTATCTTTAAAAGTAACCAGAGGAGAAACCGTAGCCCTCGTTGGAATGAGCGGCGGAGGGAAATCCACGCTTGTCAGCCTGATTCCAAGGTTTTATGATGTATCAAGCGGCAGCCTATTGATTGACGGGACAGACATTCGGGGGTATGAAGCAAGAAGCCTGCGCAATCAGGTTGGCATGGTGCTTCAGGATACCTTTTTATTCAGTGAAACGATTAGAGAAAATATTGCGATCGGAAAACCTGATGCCACGCTTGAAGACATTATGGAAGCCGCAAAAGCAGCCAATGCACATGATTTTATTATGAATTTTCCGGAAGGGTATGAGACCCGTGTGGGAGAAAGAGGCGTTAAGCTCTCAGGGGGACAAAAACAGCGGATTTCCATTGCGCGTGTATTTCTGAAAAATCCGCCGCTGCTGATCTTGGATGAAGCTACTTCAGCTTTGGATCTTGAAAGTGAGCACTACATTCAAGAAGCGATGGACAAGCTGGCGAAAGACAGAACAACTTTTGTTGTGGCCCACCGCTTATCAACCATCACACATGCGGATAAAATTGTCGTCATGGAAAACGGAACAATCATCGAAACAGGAACCCATGATGAACTGATGGATTATGACAGTCAATACAAGCACTTATTCACAATCCAAAACTTGAACTAAACATTGATCTTATATCCTTTTATCAAGGATATAAGATTTTTTTGTATAAAAAAACCCGGTGATGTCAACCGGGCTACTCTTCTATTTCCAATTCGCAGTCTTTTGGATGGTACGTTTGAAAGCTTGTAATAAGTGTTTCTAAATGTTCAAGCTGCTCGCGATATTCCACAGCGCTTGCCATAATATTAAGCATATTATAATCAAGAAGCTCATCATCAGAGTTGCGCTGGTTTCTAAGAAATGACTTTGTCAGCAGCTGTTTGTATTGGATGCCTTCTTCATCTGTATCATCATGCGGTTTAATTTTGCCGACAAACCTCATCAAAATCCGCTCGTGCCAATAAAGCAGGTAATCAAGCTCTTCAGTCAGCGTTTCCTGAAACTCTTCAGGCATATGATAAATCTCGTTTTCCAGGCGATGCAGCTTCTTCAGCGTGTCGAGCGCCCGGTTTGCGGTTATTATCGACTGTCTGAACAGGACAAGTTTTCTTGATTTCACGTAAGTCGTTTTCTTAAAGTAGCTTCTTTCTTCTTTATATAGAAGATATGTCTGATCAAGCTTGATCATTTTTTCTTTCAATTTTTCAATATCCTCTTTCAAAATCGAATGCTCTGTTGACTGGCGCATAATCAGCCTGATCCATTTCATAATTTCTTCAGTGTTTTCGACTGTGTTATGAATCAGCTTTGTCTCGTACTTAGGCGGCAGGAACACCAGGTTGACGATAAAGGAAGAAAGTACCCCTAAAATGACTGTGCTTGTTCTGATCAGCGCAAACATTAAGAAGTCGTCACCGGCAGATTCTAAAATCGCAATAACTGTAACAAGAGCAATCGAAATCGTATGTTCAATTTTAAGCTTCAGCATTATGGTAATAACAATAACTGCTGTCAATCCGATCATAATCGGACTGGGTCCGAAAATAAGACCGAACACTGTGGCGATAACAGCTCCGATAATATTTGCCTGAACCTGATCAATAATAATAAGAAAAGAGCGGTAAATTGACGGCTGGATCGCAAATATCGCTGCAATCCCAGCAAAAATCGGTGCGGGAAGTCCGATCCACGAAGCTAAATAAAGAGCCAGCGTAATCGCGATCCCTGTTTTGAAAATGCGGGCACCAAGTTTCATTGGTTTGTGCGTGCATTCCTTTCTATAATAAATTGTTTGACCTAGCAAATGGCTAATCATTAAAATTCCCTGTGAGTTTATTTGCTAAACAATTAAGTAATATACAGGGATCAATACAATTATTCAAGCTATTTTTCAAGAAAAAGACCAAAATCTTACACGCTTTTTAAAAGTACAAAAAAACAGGAGCTTTAAGCTCCTGTCCAGGGATGTGCGATATTACTTTTTAAGATGTTTAAAAGCATCCTCAACAGCAGCAAGCGTATCTTTAATATCCTGCTCTGTATGCGCTGTTGTAATAAACCACGCTTCATATTTGGAAGGTGCGAGATTAATGCCGCGCTCAAGCATCAGCTTGAAAAACGTAGCGAATGTTTCACCGTCACTGCGTTCTGCCTGATCGTAATTTTCTACTTTCTCATCAGAGAAGTAAACCGTCAGCGCACCCTTTAACCGATTGACTGTTATTGTGATGCCGTGGGTTTCTGCGTGTGCCAAAATGCCTTCCTCAAGCATAGCGCCAAGATGGTCAAGCTTTTCATACACGCCTTCCTCTTTCAGCACTTCCAGGCAAGCAATGCCGGATAAAATAGAAGCGGGGTTTCCGGCCATTGTTCCTGCCTGATATGCAGGGCCGAGCGGTGCGACTTGCTCCATAATTTCTTGTTTGCCGCCATAGGCTCCAATTGGAAGTCCGCCGCCAATAATTTTTCCGAGTGCAGTTAAATCCGGTTTCACTTGTAAAAGATCCTGAGCACCGCCATACATAAAGCGGAAAGCAGTAATGACTTCATCATAAATAACGAGGGCGCCCGCATTGTGTGTCAGTTCGTTTACTTGTTCTAAGAAACCTTCTTTTGGCTCAACGATACCGAAGTTGCCGACAATCGGTTCAACGAGAACCGCTGCGATTTCACTGCCCCATTTATCTAAGGCCGCTTTGTAGCTGTCAATATCATTAAATGGAACTGTAATGACCTCGTTTGCAATGCTTTTCGGTACACCGGCTGAGTCAGGTGTGCCCAGAGTAGACGGACCGGAGCCGGCCGCTACGAGTACAAGATCTGAATGGCCGTGATAACAGCCTGCAAATTTAATAATTTTGGTGCGGCCTGTGTAAGCACGAGCCACACGGATGGTCGTCATCACAGCTTCTGTCCCTGAATTGACGAATCTTACTTTATCCATAGCGGGGATGGCTTCCTTCAGCATCTTTGCAAAAGTAACCTCATGTTTTGTCGGTGTTCCATATAATACACCGTTTTCCGCGGCTTTTTTAATCGCCTCTGTAATATGCGGGTGGGCATGTCCGGTGATGATTGGCCCGTAAGCCGCCAAATAATCAATGTATTTGTTTCCGTCGACGTCCCAAAAATAAGCGCCATTTGCTTTCTCCATTGCAACAGGAGAACCCCCGCCAACTGCTTTATATGATCTTGAAGGGCTGTTTACACCGCCGACAATATGCTCTAATGCTTCACGGTGAAGTTCAACTGATTTTGTATACAAAAATAATAACCTCCTATATCTCCTTGCGTCCCCTCTATTGTAGCATGCTTCCAGACAAGAACAACGGATTCAGGCTCAAGATACAGGGTCATAGTTGTAATCTGGACAAGAATTGGATACGCTTAATACAAAAACATCCGGAGGTAAAGAAATGACTATTGAAATCGGACAAAAAGCGCCTGAGATTGAGTTGAAAGGCGATCATGGGGAGATAGTAAAATTATCGGATTATGAAGGGAAATATATCGTCCTTTACTTTTATCCAAAAGACATGACACCGGGATGCACAACTGAAGCCTGCGATTTTCGTGACAGCCATGAAAACTTCGCTGAGCTGGATGCTGTGATTATCGGCGTCAGCCCGGACAGCGAGGAAAAACACGGGAAATTTAAAGAGAAGCATAATCTGCCGTTCTTGCTGCTTGTCGATGACGAACACAAGCTGGCGGAGGCGTTTGATGTATGGAAACTGAAGAAAAACTTCGGAAAAGAATATATGGGGATTGAACGCTCCACTTTTTTAATTGACAAAGAAGGCCGGCTCATTAAAGAATGGAGAAAGGTAAAAGTGAAAGACCATGTAGCCGAAGCGCTCCAGACGCTGAAAGATATGTCGGGAAAGTAAAATCGTCAATCAGCCTCATAGCATATGCTGCAACTTTTACCCTAATATCAATTGACAAATTATCGTAAAAAGAGTTACACTAATTATAAACATTATAATGTAAGAATCTTTTTTAGAAGAGAGGTGCATGACGGATGGCTGCACATGAACTAAAAGAAGCCTTAGAAACGTTGAAGGAAACCGGAGTTCGCATTACTCCTCAACGTCATGCGATTCTGGAATATCTCGTTAACTCTATGGCTCATCCAACAGCGGACGATATATATAAAGCTCTGGAAGGAAAATTTCCTAACATGAGCGTAGCGACGGTATATAACAACTTGCGTGTGTTCCGGGAATCCGGCCTGGTAAAAGAGCTCACATATGGTGATGCTTCCAGCAGATTTGATTTTGTTACATCCGATCACTATCACGCCATTTGTGAAAGCTGCGGTAAAATTGTGGACTTCCACTATCCCGGCCTTGATGAAGTAGAGCAGCTTGCTGCACATGTGACCGGCTTTAAAGTAAGCCACCACCGTTTAGAAATTTACGGCGTCTGCCAAGAGTGTTCAAAAAAAGAAAACCATTAAAATAAGCTGACCGCGAAACGGTCAGCTTATTTATTTCGACATTTTCTTCTTATTATAAGACTCATCAAATTCTTTTCCTTCTAAGCTTTGATCTAAAGTCAGCGGCTCTCTGCAATGCATACACATATCTACTCTGCCTAAAACCTTGGTCTCTTTTTTACAGCCCGGACAAATGACCCGAACCGCTTTGGTCGAGAGCATGCCGATCCAAAAATAAACAACCGTGCTGAGCCCGATAGATAAAAGCCCAAGTATCATAAACAAACTCGAAAGCAAAACGGATTCCTTAAAAAAGATCCCGATGTACATAATGATAAACCCAACGAAAACCAAACTTAACGCAAACGTTCTGATTTTATTAATTTTGCTGGAGTATTTCGCCATGTCCATCCCCCTCTGAATTAAATATAGCACAAACCCGATGGTATTTTCTTCATGTTTTCGTTTGAAATGGAATTTAAATATGGAGACTTGCTTTGAAATTGTTTATAATAGTTCAATGTGTTTAGAAAAAAGGAATTTCGATTTAACCATAGAATTGAATCAAATAGAGAATAAAAAAATTGAACAATTGCATTGGAGGAATAGTGATGGAAAATCTTCTCCGTCCAATTTACCAAGAAAGAGCAAGTCATCCCAATACATTGGCTGTTATTATGATTGAGAGAAGAAACAAAACGTCTTCCATAACAGATAACTTTGATGCCGCTTTGCTTGTCATTGTAAAGCAGTCTGATAAGCCTGTTTTTATAAAGCATTATGAATTTGATCACAAAACAGCCTCTTTGCATGTGATAACTGATGCTCAGGTTCAAGAATGGATTTTGCTCGGCACAAATAGAAGAATCATAGATTGGATTGTAAACGGAAGAGTCATGTTTGACCGCAATGAGTATATTGCTGAGCTTATCGACAGGCTTAATACTTTTCCGTTTGCAGAACGTAAACTGAAGATCGGCCTTGAATACGGCAAGTTAATTAGAAGATACGTTGAAGGAAAAGCTTTCTTTGAAGCCAATCAATTTTTAGATGCCTATAATGCAGTAGTCCATGCATTGCATCACCTAGCACGTATTGAAGTAATCGACAGAGGATTCCATCCGGAAACCACTGTGTGGAGTCAAGTGCGTCAGATGGAGCCTCAAGTGTACAAATTATATTCCGAGCTGATTGAAAGTCACGAAAGCTTGGAAAAAAGACTTGAATTATTATTCTTAGCAAATGATTTTCTGATTCATTCTAAAGCTGAGATTGGTTCAGCACATCTTTTCGAAGTAATGAAAGAAAAGGACATATGGCAATTTAGCGAGCTTCTTCAGCATCCTGACTTAAAACATTTCACTCAAGACCTTGGCGTCATGCTTGATTACCTGACAGAAAAAGGTCTTATCAGCGTGTGCCGAATTGAAACCAAAGGACAGGCTGTCTTTCATCGAGGATATTCTTTTAAAAAAGATGTTGACTCTGATTCCTGAGCATGGTATATTATTAAACGTCGCTGATGCGCTTCTGAAAAAACAAGCTCACAGCGGCGGAGAAATAAAATAAAAAACATTTGACAAAATAAAGTCGAAATGTTATACTGAAAAAGTCGCTTCTTAAAGAAGTAACGGATGATCTTTGAAAACTAAACAAGACAAAACGTACCTGTTAATTCAAGTTTTATTATAAATCGCACAGCGATGTGCGTAGTCAGTCAAACTGAGGTCTGCACGATGCAGATCACGCAGATGTTACCACAGGATGTGGTGAACTCAATCTGCGATCCATTTATCGGAGAGTTTGATCCTGGCTCAGGACGAACGCTGGCGGCGTGCCTAATACATGCAAGTCGAGCGGACAGATGGGAGCTTGCTCCCTGATGTTAGCGGCGGACGGGTGAGTAACACGTGGGTAACCTGCCTGTAAGACTGGGATAACTCCGGGAAACCGGGGCTAATACCGGATGCTTGTTTGAACCGCATGGTTCAAACATAAAAGGTGGCTTCGGCTACCACTTACAGATGGACCCGCGGCGCATTAGCTAGTTGGTGAGGTAATGGCTCACCAAGGCAACGATGCGTAGCCGACCTGAGAGGGTGATCGGCCACACTGGGACTGAGACACGGCCCAGACTCCTACGGGAGGCAGCAGTAGGGAATCTTCCGCAATGGACGAAAGTCTGACGGAGCAACGCCGCGTGAGTGATGAAGGTTTTCGGATCGTAAAGCTCTGTTGTTAGGGAAGAACAAGTACCGTTCGAATAGGGCGGTACCTTGACGGTACCTAACCAGAAAGCCACGGCTAACTACGTGCCAGCAGCCGCGGTAATACGTAGGTGGCAAGCGTTGTCCGGAATTATTGGGCGTAAAGGGCTCGCAGGCGGTTCCTTAAGTCTGATGTGAAAGCCCCCGGCTCAACCGGGGAGGGTCATTGGAAACTGGGGAACTTGAGTGCAGAAGAGGAGAGTGGAATTCCACGTGTAGCGGTGAAATGCGTAGAGATGTGGAGGAACACCAGTGGCGAAGGCGACTCTCTGGTCTGTAACTGACGCTGAGGAGCGAAAGCGTGGGGAGCGAACAGGATTAGATACCCTGGTAGTCCACGCCGTAAACGATGAGTGCTAAGTGTTAGGGGGTTTCCGCCCCTTAGTGCTGCAGCTAACGCATTAAGCACTCCGCCTGGGGAGTACGGTCGCAAGACTGAAACTCAAAGGAATTGACGGGGGCCCGCACAAGCGGTGGAGCATGTGGTTTAATTCGAAGCAACGCGAAGAACCTTACCAGGTCTTGACATCCTCTGACAATCCTAGAGATAGGACGTCCCCTTCGGGGGCAGAGTGACAGGTGGTGCATGGTTGTCGTCAGCTCGTGTCGTGAGATGTTGGGTTAAGTCCCGCAACGAGCGCAACCCTTGATCTTAGTTGCCAGCATTCAGTTGGGCACTCTAAGGTGACTGCCGGTGACAAACCGGAGGAAGGTGGGGATGACGTCAAATCATCATGCCCCTTATGACCTGGGCTACACACGTGCTACAATGGACAGAACAAAGGGCAGCGAAACCGCGAGGTTAAGCCAATCCCACAAATCTGTTCTCAGTTCGGATCGCAGTCTGCAACTCGACTGCGTGAAGCTGGAATCGCTAGTAATCGCGGATCAGCATGCCGCGGTGAATACGTTCCCGGGCCTTGTACACACCGCCCGTCACACCACGAGAGTTTGTAACACCCGAAGTCGGTGAGGTAACCTTTATGGAGCCAGCCGCCGAAGGTGGGACAGATGATTGGGGTGAAGTCGTAACAAGGTAGCCGTATCGGAAGGTGCGGCTGGATCACCTCCTTTCTAAGGATATTTACGGAATATAAGACCT